>JBPCXN010000318.1:0-21815 GCA_051008495.1 Endozoicomonas sp.
CCTTTTTTTAATCAAAACGCCTACGCATAACAGGTCTAACCATAAATCAAGAAAACCTGCGTAGGCGTTTTGTCCTGTTTCTTTCGGGGGAATCCGCTTTGAAAAAAAATAAGATACTGTCCAGATCCCTGCTCTCTGCCGCCGTCGGCGCAATTATAAGCACACAGTCGTTTACATTGACCGCCCAGGAACTGCAGCTTGAAGAAGTCGTGGTTACTGCGCAGAAACGTCAGCAAAACTTGATGGATGTACCCATTTCCATTGCCACCAAATCCGGGGAAGAACTGACCTCCATGTTCGAGGCTGGTGCCGATGTCCGAGCACTTTCCGCCAGGGTGCCCGGGCTCTATGTTGAGTCATCCAATGGTCGGGTTGCACCAAGATTTTACATTCGCGGTATGGGCAACACCGACTTTGATCTGGCGGCTTCTCAGCCAGTGTCCGTGATCATGGACGAAGTGGTGATGGAAAACGTCATCCTGAAAAGTTTCCCGCTGTTTGATATCCAGCAGGTAGAAGTGCTGCGAGGTCCCCAGGGAACCCTGTTCGGTCGAAACACTACGGCAGGTATCGTCAAATTCGATACACGCAAACCCACTTTCGAAACCGAAGGCTATGCCACGCTGGGCGTCGGTCAGCTGGGCACGAGGAATATCGAAATGGCTATCGGTGGTGGTTTGTCAGAATCCCTGGCAGGCCGTGTATCAGTGCTTCAGCAGAATCGTGGCGACTGGATAAATAATGCCCATACCGGCAAAAACGATGCCTTGGGCGGTTTTAAGGAAACTGCAGCCAGGGTTCAGCTGCTTTGGGAACCCTCTGACCAGCTGAGCACGCTATTTAATGTGCATGGAAGGGACCTTGATGGGACATCCGCTGTTTTCCGGGCCAATATTCTCAGTCCGGGCAGTAATGATCTGAATAACAACTATGACCGGGATACCGTTTATTTCGATGGCGGTGATAACAACCCACAGGAATACAAGTCACTTGGTGGAAGCGTCAAAATTGATTATGACTTTGATGAGGTGACCTTGACTTCTATTTCAGCAGTTGAGACCGCTGAAGGCAGCAGTTTGGGTGATATCGACGGAGGCTATGCCACAGGGCCTGGAGCTATTCGTTTTCCTGCTCAAACTAAAGATGAGCTTCAAGATCTCAAGCAGTATACCCAGGAACTCCGCCTGAGTAGTAGTCATACAGGTTCGGTTCAATGGCAGACTGGTGCTTATTACTTTGACTCCAGTTTTAAGGTCAAGACCCACCCTTTCCTACCAGCCCCCGTGAACGTAACGGTAGAACATGAAAACAAGCTCTGGGCTGTATTTGGCCAAACAGGTATTGATCTTAATGACCGCTGGCATCTGACGACAGGCTTACGCTATACCAGTGATGAAAAAGAGTTTGAAGGTACCGGGGGAGCTAAACAAGATATTGATGACAAGAAAGTCAGCGGAGATATTGCTCTCTCCTACGCACTTGACGACAACTCAACTGTTTACGCCCGCTTTGCCAACGGTTTCAGAGGGCCAACTATCCAAGGTCGTGATTTGGCTTTTAGCGGAAATGTGTCTCAGGCCGATTCTGAAACTGTTAATTCATTAGAATTGGGCTACAAAGCAGAATTTATGGATCGCAGATTGCGCCTCAATACAGCCTTGTTTACCTATGAAATTAAGGATATGCAATTTACCGCTGTAGGTGGTGCCAGCAACAATGTTCAGCTTCTCAATGCCAATAAAGGTACAGCCAGTGGCTTTGAAATGGATCTGCGCTGGTTGGTCACAGACAATCTGGAAGTAACTGCAGGCTACAGCTATAACGACACGGAAATAAAGGATCCAAATTTGAAGGTAGGTACCTGTTTCGCCTGTACTGTAACTGATGCTACAGATGGAAATGGTTTTGCCCTGGTCGACGGCAACCCCTTCCCCAATGCCCCGGAAACAACCATCAACTTCACTGCCCGCTATGGCTACCCGATTGAAGGCGGTGCAGAGCTGTTTGCGTTCACCGACTGGGCCTACCAGGGCAAGACAAACCTGTTCCTGTATGAGTCCAGGGAATTCAATACAGATGGCCAGTACGAAGGCGGCCTGCGACTGGGTTACCGCAAACTGGATGGCAGTTTTGAAGTGGCGCTGTTCGGACGTAATATCACCGACGAGGAAAACCTCCAGGGTGGCATAGACTTCAACAATCTCACCGGCTTTACCAATGAGCCTAGAATCTGGGGTGTGCAGCTGTCCACTGCGTTCTGATATTACTAAGCAGCGGCATACGGGCTTTGACGGCATGCCGCTGCTTTTCCCTCCTGAAAAACTCTCCCCCCCTGTTGAGTCAGCCCGTCATGTCACAGCCTGTTCATCTATTCTGAATATCATTGCCCGCATTCCCGTGATAACAATTGTCAGGCAAGGCCAATAATAGAATGAGTCAACTTAATAGACGACAGTTTATCCGTCTGTCCATGATGGGTGTGGGCAGCGCCGTTATTTCAGCAGGACTGTCAGGATGCTCCAGCTCCAGCAGTGAAATCCAGCTGCCTTCCGGAACCTTCCAGCACGGTATTGCCAGTGGAGATCCTCTGACTGACCGGGTTATCCTGTGGACACGGGTAACCCCAGAGAATGAGGACGATACTCAGGAGGTTGCCGCTTCCTGGCAAGTTGCAACCGATGAAGGGTTCAGCAACCTGGTTACTGACGGGCAGACAACGACCAGCGCAGAGCGTGACTACACGGTCAAGGTCGACGCACAGGAACTGTCACCAGACACAACCTATTTCTACCGTTTCCAGTCCGGGAACAATACCTCCGCTACAGGCACTGTCAGAACACTCCCGCAAGGCAGTGTCGACCAGGTACGATTACTGGTTCTCTCCTGCTCCAGTTATCCCTCTGGTTATTTTCATGCCTATGCCGAAGCGGCCAGGGTAGAAAATGTCAATGTTGCTGTTCACCTCGGCGACTACATCTATGAGTATGAACGGGATGGTTATGCCAGCGAAAAAGCTGCAGAGATGGGGCGGGAAGTGCTACCAGACAGCGAGTTGCTCAGTCTCAGTGACTATCGACAGCGTTATGCCCAGTACCGCACAGACACAGACCTGCAGAAGCTGCACCAGTCCGTAGCCTTTATCGCCGTTTGGGATGACCATGAGATCACCAATGATACCTGGAAGAACGGCGCAGAAAACCATAATGAAGGGGAAGGTGATTTCAGTGAACGTCGCGATGCCGCTGTCCAGGCCTATCTGGAATGGATGCCTATACGGCCTGACATTACCGAAGACATTGCCAACCTGCAGCGCAACTTCCAGTTTGGTGATCTGGTTAACCTGATCATGCTGGACACACGCCTGGTCGGCCGGGACAAACAACTCAATATGGCGGACTATGTCGTAAACGGTACTTTCAACAAGGCAGCTTATGCGACGGATGTCGGCAACCCTGTTCGAACATTGCTGGGTTTCCAGCAACGGGGATTACTGCAGGACCAGCTGGTCAATAGTTCTGCTACCTGGCAGGTGCTGGGGCAGCAGGTTCTAATGGGAGAAATGGAATTGCCGGCGGCTGTAGCAACACAACAGCTTTCTCTTGAGCAGTTTGCTGAACTGGCCGCCCTTGCCCAACAGAATCCTGCCAACCTGACACCAGAACAACAGCAGCTATTGGCAGAGAAGGGTGCATTATTGACTCTGGGTAACCTGCCCTACAACCAGGATGCCTGGGATGGCTACCCGGTGGAAAGGGCAACAATCCTGTCCACAGCGGTTGGAAAGAATGCCAACTTGGTGGTTCTGGCGGGCGATACACATAACGGCTGGGCCAATGACCTGGTGCTGGAGTCCGGAGGGAGTCAAGTCAACGCCGGTGTTGAGTTTGCAACAGCTGGCGTCTCCTCTCCCGGACTTGAAGAGTACCTGAAGCTTGACACACCACAGAAAACTCTTCAGACAGAAGCAGCTTTGCAGGGGCTGATCACAACCCTGAAGTACGTCAATGTCTCCAACCGGGGATTTCTTACCGTGACCTTCACTCCTGAAGAGGCAACTGCTCAGTGGACCTATGTCAGTGATGTCACACAACAGGCCTACAATGTACTGAATGACCGCTCTGCACAGCGGGTCGTCAAAGCCGGCAGCAACAAGTTGACATAAGTACCTAACCAATTGTTTTCGCATATTCTTGACGGCGGCTTTTTCCAGCCTTCTGTGTTCCAACTCTCGTTGATAAGAGGGTTACGCAGCTAAGGCTACGCGCCCGGCGTTGCGCCTTGAAGGCTGAAAAAATCCGCTCGCCAGAATATTGCGAAACAACTGGCCAGGTACTTAATAAGTGGTTTGACGGCACTGCCTTTTCACCACCAACTTTCTGGGTTAGTCAGCGGGATGGTGGTATCGGAAGCTGTTTACAACCACGCATTAACCGTCATATTTTCTTAACAATAATCAAATAGCCTTGCGTTACTCCCGCGCATACAAGTTGTGAAAGCCGACGACATCAGGCTATTATGACCCGGCCTGGCTGTAGAAATATGGGTGATGGAACAAGCATTTCTTCCATCTGTAAAACAATAAGAAGTTAACGGACACCTCAATGCTTTCTGGTTTACTCAAGCAGAAACATCTGGCAGTACTGAGTAAAACATCTACTCTGCTGGCGCTGGTTCTTTTATGCGGAGCCATCGCCCAACTGATACTGCAACTGCTTGATTTCTTTGCACCGCCAATGCCGACTTCGGATAAAGCTGCCTCGGCCTACAGTGCTTCAGCAAAGAAGGCACCCGCTTATGACCTCGCCAGCATTCAATCGGCCAACCTGTTTGGCTCAGAGACACTGGATACTGAAACAGCGGCGGTTCTCGAAGAAAGCTCCCTGGATATACAAGTGAACGGGGTGCTGCTGAGTGAAGATAGCGAAAAATCCATGGCATTCCTTCGCCTCAATGGTGAAGACGGTGTCTATCAGAAAGGAGATGCCGTCAATAACGACAGTAATATCCTGCTGGAATCGGTCAGGGACAGCCAGGTAGTGATTCGTTATCGTGGGCAGCTGCAGGCTGTCGCCTATGAACGCAGGGAAGTCTCAGTTTCAGGCCTCAAGACCACATCGTCATCGCCACGCAAAGTTGAAAGGCGCTCATCTGGAGCTGGGCTGAAAGAAGTCAGGAAATCGTTAAAAAGTAATCCTTCGCTTATCAGTCAGTATGTCACGGCAATACCTCACAGGCAGAATGGTCAGATGGTGGGCTTTCGGGTTCAGCCTGGCAAGGACAGTTCACTGTTCGGCCAGCTGGGGCTGAAACCTGATGATGTCCTGCTCAGTATCAATGACCTGTCGCTCCTGGCCGGTGAAAATCTGCCCAAACTCAGCAGCATCCTGACCAGCGCCAAGAGCATTGACCTGGAAATTGAGCGGGATGGTGAAGTCATTCACAAAACAATAACATTTTAATGTTACAAAACTGTCAAAATAGGGTTTCTACGCTTTATCCATTGTCAACATCTCAGACAGACTGAACGGATAAATGGGAAGAGCGCAGGAATAAAAACCAAAAAAACCGGTATGGATTGCCAAGCAGTAGCAGTGATGACCAGAACAAAAAAACTATTGCCCATCCTGTTTGGACTGGGCCTAATGTTGACAGCTCAGGTGAACGCCAATCGTTACGCCGTCGACATCCAGGACACCGATATCCGGGAGTTTGCCGAAATGGTCGGCAAGCTGACCGGCAATACCTACATACTCGACAGCCGTCTGTCCGGCAAACTCAACATCCGCAGTCAGCGACAGCTGAACGACGACGAGCTGATCAACCTGTTCGTCACTGAATTGAAGCTCAAGGGCTTTGCCCTGGTGGAAATCAATGACGGCAGCTATAAGATCATTCCCCAACAGAACGCCCGCCTGAATGCCTCGCCGGTGGTCGACAGCAAAGACGGTAACAACATACCTTTTGACCAGCTGGTAACCCGGATTATCCATCTTGATCACGTCAACGCAGGACAGATGGTGCCTGTTCTGAGACCTTTGGTGGACAAGAAGAGCGGTTATCTTTTCGCTTACCCGCCCACCAACTCCCTGATCATTGTTGACGGCCAGGGCAATACCAGCCATCTTGCTGACGTAGCCTCCCGGCTGGACCAGAAGGGCGGCAAGGAAGTTGAACTGATCTGCCTGGACAACGCCAATGCTTCTGACATCGCCTCATCCCTGTCGAAGCTGTTATCCAGCAACAGCAGCAAGAATGGTAACCCTGCCGTCAGTCCTGTTTTCGTCGCCGACCGGCGAACCAACTGCATCCTGGTCAAAACCACCAGTAATACCCTGAGAAAAATCAGGGAAGTGATCGCCCAGCTGGACAGCGAGATCAGCCGCGATAACCGTGTCAGGGTTTTCTACCTGAAGTTTGCCAAGGCTGAAAGTGTGCAAAAAGTGCTGAAAGGCGTAGCCCAGGGCGTCAAGGTTCAGGGCAGCGAAAAAGGTGCGAGAAAGCCGGAAGAGGTGCGTATTGAAGCCCACCCTGAAAACAATGCCCTGGTACTCAGTGGCCCCCAGGACCAGATTCAGAGACTTGGGCAGGTTATCGCCCAACTGGATATTCGTCGGGCCCAGGTGCATGTTGAGGCAGTCATTGTTGAACTCAGTGACGACATCGCCCGAAACCTGGGAGTCCAATGGCTGTTCGGAAACCAGGATCTGCCATTGGGCGGCACAAGTTTTAACAGCACCAATGCGCCTTCAGCTTTCAACCTGGCCGCTTCCGCAGTGTCCAGTGACAGCTCCGGGGCCGCCAACGCACTTGGACAGGCCCAGGGACTATTGGCAGGCTTGGGCCATTTCAATCCAAACGGAACCAGTCTGGCGGTGCTGGTGAATGCCCTGCAGGCCGACTCCAACAGTAATGTACTGTCGACACCGTCATTGATGGTTATGGATAACGAAGAAGCCTCCATCCTGGTGGGTGAGAACATTCCGGTAGTCACAGGCTCTGTAACAGGCGATAACAACAGCAACCCTTTCACAACCGTCAAGCGGGAAGATATTGGTGTGAAGCTCAAGGTCACACCGCAGATTAATGAAGGCGACACCATCAGGCTGAATATTTTCCAGGAAGTTTCTGCCCTTGCTCCTAAAGGCGGAGCCCAGGATGTGGTCACCAGTAAGCGGGAAATCAAGACCACTATCCAGATGAACAACGGTGACACCCTTGTTCTGGGTGGTTTAACCAGCGAAGAGCTGACGGAAGTAGAAAGCAAGGTGCCCCTGCTCGGTGACCTGCCCATACTCGGCAACCTGTTCCGCTCCCGCAGCGCCAACAAAACCAAACGACATCTGGCGGTTTTCCTGAAGCCCACTGTGATACGAACCCAGGATGAAGCCCGTTCTTTCAGTGGTGACCGGTACAGCTATATCCGGGCGCGCCAGCTGCTGCAAAGACAGGAAGAGATAGCACTGCTGCCCGATGAAAACCGGCCTCTGCTGCCAGGAAAGAATGGTGCGGAAGCGCCCTCACTGAAAACTGAGCAACCCTAGATGACTGGAAGACTCTCCTACCGATACGCGTCCCGCCACGGGGTGCTGCTGCAGTCGGATATGGATGGCAACCCCAGGGTTCTGTGCCACAAAGACACCGCGCCTCTGGCTCTGGCAGAGCTGCAACGTACGCTGGGTACTTTTCCCCTGGAAATGGTGCCGGAAGAACAGTTCTCGGAGCTGCTGACAGCTGAATACGAGCAGGGCAGTCCAACAAGTGAATTGCTGGCTGAGAATGTCCACGATGCCATTGACCTGGCTTCCCTGGCCGACACCCTGCCGGAAACCGAAGATCTCATGGAGTCGGAAGACAATGCTCCGGTGATCCAGCTGATCAATGCCATTCTGCGCGAAGCCATTAAACGTCAGTCGTCTGATGTGCATATCGAAACCTATGAGAAGCGGGCCAGAGTCCGGCTGCGTGTAGACGGTGTGCTCTGTGAAGTGCTCGACCTGCGCCGGGAGCTGGCTCCATTGCTGGTATCCAGAATCAAGGTCATGGCGCAGCTCGACATTGCCGAAAAGCGTCTGCCCCAGGATGGCCGCCTGTCATTAAAGCTGGGTGGCCGGGAAGTGGATGTCCGTGTTTCAACCCTGCCTTCACGCTATTGTGAACGAGTTGTGCTGCGACTGCTGGATAAAGGCAATGCCACCGCAAGCCTGGGTCGACTGGGCATGCCCGAAATCATCAAGAGTCGCTTTGAGAGCTGTCTCGACAACCCCAACGGCATCATACTGGTCACCGGCCCCACCGGCTCCGGTAAAACCACCACACTGTACGCTGCACTTGGCAGGCTCAATGACCAGTCTCGTAATATCCTCACCGTTGAAGATCCGGTGGAATACGCCATCGAGGGTATTGGACAGACCCAGGTCAACAGCAAGGTTGAAATGAGCTTTGCCAAGGGTTTGAGAGCGATTCTGCGCCAGGACCCCGATGTGGTGATGGTCGGTGAGATCCGTGACAAGGAAACTGCGGATATCGCTGTACAGGCCAGTTTGACCGGACACCTGGTGCTGTCCAGCCTCCACACCAACAGTGCAGCAGCCACGGTAACACGACTGCTGGACATGGGCGTTGAGTCCTTCCTTATTGCTTCAACTCTTCGGGCGGTACTGGCCCAGAGGCTGGTTCGGCAGCTGTGCAGCCATTGTCGTCAGGAGACCAGCCTTGGGCACGCAGAAGCTGTGGGCATGGGCGACGAGCAACTGGCAGGACAGCAGGTTTACACAGCCAGTGGTTGTTCAGAGTGCGACAACACCGGCTACCAGGGCCGCTTTGGCCTGTTCGAGCTGCTGGAAGTGGATCGTGCCATGTCGGCGCTGATCAGTGACAACGCCAGTGAAGCCCAGTTGCAGGTCCACCAGCAAAACCAGAATACCCTGCTGAATGAACAGGGACGTGCCGCGGTTCTTGCCGGTCTGACCAGTGCCCAGGAAGTCCTGCGGGTGACGAGGGCCGGATCGTGATTGTCTACGAGTACACCGCCAGGAGCTCGACCGGCCGGAAAGTCACCGGGGTCATCGAAGCCGACTCTTCAGCTATTGCGCGTCAGAACCTGCGGGATAAAGGCCTGTTTCCCGAAAACCTCACCCGGGAAAAAGCCAGTACCGGCGGCACCCAGGACAAACTGCGAGGTCTCAGTCACCGTGAATTGCTGCTGGTAACCCGCCAGCTGGCCAGCCTTATCCAGTCTGGCTTGCCCATCGAGGAAGCCCTGAGAACCTCTGCGGAACACTCCAGTGGCAAACGTATGAAGATGGTTCTGTCTTCGGTGCGATCACAACTGGCCCAGGGTTTTTCCCTGTCTGTCAGTATGGCCAGTCACAGTCGTTCATTCGATGACCTTTACCGGGCCATGGTGGCTGCCGGTGAACAGGCGGGGCAGCTGGGGCCGGTGCTGGAAAATCTTGCAGACTATCTGGAGCAGTCCCATGCCCGTCGCCAGAAACTCCAGGGCGCGATGGTTTATCCCATCGTCCTGACTCTGGTCAGCCTGGCGGTGATTGGCAGTCTCATGGTCTGGGTGGTACCGAAAATTACCGCCCAGTTCGATCGCGCCGGACAGTCATTGCCAGCCTTGACCGAGGCCATGATAACCATCAGTACCTTTCTGCAGGAATACGGCTTGATGTTGCTGCTGTTTTTTGCCGCAGGACTGTTCCTTTGGCGCTGGCTGGTCTCGCAACCGAAGATTCGCATGACCAGAGACAGCTATCTGCTGAAGGCTCCCCTGATCGGCAACCTGATCAACAGCATTGAGTGTGCGAGGATGTGTCGCACCCTGGGTATGCTGCTGGCCAGCGGTGTTCCCCTGCTCGACGCCCTGACCTGCGCCAGGCCGATGGTGCAGAACCGTAAGCTGGGTCTCGCCCTGGAGGCAGCTGCGTCACAGGTGCGCAGTGGCGACTCACTCGGCCGTGCACTGGCGGAAAGTAACATCTTCCCACCATTGACCGTCCATATGATAAAAAGCGGTGAGAAAGCCAGTGAGCTCGACGCCATGCTGATTCGTTGTGCCGACCAGCAGGACCGGGAAGTGGAATCCACCATGACCATCGGCATGAACCTGTTCGAGCCGGTGCTCATTGTCGCCATGGGTGGCATTGTTCTGACCATTGTCCTTTCCATCCTGCTGCCCATCCTGGAACTGAATCAACTGACAGGGCTTTAGACCATGACAACCATGCAAAGAATAAAAGAACAAAGCCGTATAAAAGCAGTACAGGGTTTCACCCTGCTGGAACTGATGGTGGTGATGATGATCCTCGGGCTTCTGGCAGCAGTAGTCGCGCCCAATGTCCTGCAGAACCAGGAAAGCGCCATGATCCAGAAAGCCAAAACCGACATTGCCGCCCTGGAACAGGCAATGGAAATGTACAAGGCTGACAACTTCCGTTACCCCACAACTGACCAGGGGCTTGAAGCCCTGGTGATAAAACCGGAGTCCGGACCAGAACCTAAAAACTACAAGAGTCAGGGTTATATCAAGCGGCTGCCAACTGATCCCTGGGGGAATGAATATCAATACCTGTACCCCGGAGAACAGGGCCAGATCGATATTTATTCCAACGGTGCCAACGGTGAGTCCGGGGGTGAAGACTCCGACACCGATATCGGCAATTGGGATCTGGGGTGACACGAGCGAATAAACGGCAAAATGGCTTCAGTTATCTCGAGCTGCTCCTGGTTGTTGCCATCACGGCCCTCGTAATTACCACGGTGCGACTGACTTCAAACGACAGCAACCGCTTAGTTGAAGAAGCCGAAAGAATTCTGGCGCTCCAGGACCAGCTGTCGAGCGAGGCTATTTTCACCGGTGCGCCGATGGTAATGGTGATCGGGCAGGATGGTTATGACTTTGAAGTTCGCAGCAGTGACGGCTGGCAGCCAGTGAGCCGAAAACCATTCGTCAGCAGGGAAGTAGCTGCTCCGGTCAGCTTGTCAGCCCCTGGCGGCTGCTCCGCGACCCGAACGACGCCGTTGCAGAACAGCATTCGGGTTCTGATGCTGCCTGACGGGCAAAGAACACCTTTCGAACTGGAACTGTGCGACAAGGATTCGGCAATAAGGATAAGAGGAAAGCTTACTCATGCTGCCATGGAAGTACTGCCAGCCTCGCAACCCCGTTAAACGACGGGAATCGGGCATGACCCTGCTGGAAGTGATGGTCGCCATGTTCATTCTGGCGGTGATTTCCGTCGCCGGCCTTAACCTGCTGTCTTCAGGCACTGGCAATCTGCTGCACAGAGAAAAAGTACTGCTGGCGTCCATCGTCGCCCATAACAAGATGGTTGAACTTCGCCTTGGCACACTCAGCACATCCGGCGAGGCAAAAGGGAAAGAAAAACAGTCGGGCCAGGATTTCCAATGGCGGATGAACCTGTCGAAAACCCTGAACAGGAACTTCCTGCAGGCGGAAGTCTCGGTCTTTGATCCCCAGGCCACTGACTCACCTCTTCATTCACTTGTCGCCCTGGTACCGACCCGATGAAGAACCTCCAGCCAGTTGCCGGTTACCAGCACAGCAAAGGCTTCACCTTGCTGGAGCTGCTGCTGGCCCTGGCAGTATTTGCCCTGGTTGGCCTGGCGGCATCAACGACCCTCTCCGCCATGCTGGATGGCCGGGAAAACTATCAGGTCCGCTCCTCTGACCTGAATCAGACAGAACTGGCTTTTACCTTGCTGGAAAAGGATCTTGCCCAGCTGGCCAACAACCGCCTTCGCGACCTTTCCGGGGATTTCCTTGACGGCCCCTGGCGCTTCTCCGCCCTGGATGAACAAATGGAATGGCTGACCCACAATGCCTGGATGAAAGAGGTCAGTCCTGACTCCCCCTCCATCACCCGGGTAGCCTGGGGCTGGAAAGATGCTGCTCTCACTCGTACCGCCGTGCCACTACGAAACCCCTCAGAGCCTGCGATTGAACCGGAAATGTTGATGCCCATAAAAAGTCTCGAGTGGGGCTTTTATCATGGCGACAGGTGGCTGGCTTATCCTCCCGTCGATGGCACCCTGCCCCAGGCAATCTCTCTTACCCTGGAGACAGACACTCTTGGCAAAGTCCTGCGTCGCTTTTTACTGCCTGAGCCTGTGCAAACCAGGAACACAGATCAGGATGATGAGGAAGGGGAACCATGAAAAGGCAGCAGGGTATAGCCCTGCTTTCCGTGGTTCTGATCACTGCCGCCATGACCCTGGCGCTGACGCTCTTTGGCGAACAGATACAACGCGACGCCCATCGCCAGAAAAATCTGAGACTTTATCAGCAGTCCTGGTGGTACGCAGACTCCGCTGAGCAGATCGTCGCTTACTCTCTTAAAGAGCTGAACAAAGAAAAAACCACCCACCTGAACCAGCCATGGGCGATCGGTGAACAGGTTTACCCGGTTGAAGGCGGCTCGGTCAGTGGTGCACTGAGCGACATGCGGGCCTGTTTTAATCTCAATAGCCTGGTCTCTGGTTCTGAGGAAGGAAAAGCCCATCCCGTTGCTGTCAAGCAGTTCAGAAGCCTCCTGGAAAACCTGTCCGTGGAAGAGCTGGACCCGGAATTACTGTTAAGCCGGACCCTGGACTGGCTGGATGCAGATTATGAGGAAAACAGCATCGACGGTGCCGAAGACAGGGATTACCTCGAACAGGAGCCGGGCTATTACACGGCCAACAGCCTGCTGGCCAGTGCTGATGAACTGCTGTCAACCGGTGTCGTCAACCGGAAGCAGATGACTGAAATCCTGCCATTTGTCTGTGCGACACCGGACAACAGTGGCAAGGTCAATATCAACACCCTGAACGAAGACAAGGCTCCCCTGCTGGCGGCCCTGCTGTTTAACCGCATAGATGAATCCACAGCCAGCAGCATTATCGACGACCGTCCGGAACAGGGTTTCAACAGCGCAAAAGATTTTCTCGATCTGCCGGAACTGAAAGACCTGCCCTGGACCACAGACGAAAGAAAATACCTGAACAGGCAGCTGGCAGTGAAAAGCGATGTTTTTCTGGCCAGCATCAAAATCAGTTTTCACGATTTAACCCTATCGCTGGAAAGTCTTTTTTTAATCGATGGTAAAGAAGTGTACCGGGTTCGCCGGATACTGGGAGAAACCTGATGAAACAACAATTGTTTCTCCGCTTATCAGCCGATGAGCCTGAGGTGCTCTGGCTGATAAACGATCATGGCTCTGGAGTCCGGCAGGGAAATGCCGACTCCCTGCAGACATTGCTGGAACAGAAACCAGAGTTGAAACAATGGCCAGCGGTGGTTCTGGTACCAGGCGAAAAAGTGCTGACACTGGAAGTGGAAGTACCCGCCCGCTGGTCTCAGGAAACTGTCAACTGGGCTGTAGAAGAGCAGATCAGCAGTGCGCCAGATGAAGTTTTCGTTTGCCCGCTGGACAGCAGAAATGACCAGGGACTTCTGCCGGTAGCAGTGATTGATCGCCAGTTACTCAGCCTCTGGCGCAATCAGCTGCAGAGCGCCGGCCTGAAAGTCAACGCTTTCCTGCCGGATTATCTGGCTCTGCCATTTCAGCCGGATCAGGTTCCGGCATTGAAAGACAATGGAAGAGTACTGCTCCGTAACGGGCATTGTCATGGTGTTTCATTACCGGAAACCTGGCTGGAACAGTGGCAGGCTCTTCAGGAACAGACTCAGGGAGCATTGAAACTTCACTTCTTTGCTCAGAACGACACTGCGCCCAGTCTGGAACAACTTGCCGGTGTCTGGCAGGACAATAGTGTCAACCTGTTACAGGGCGAGTTCAGGCTGAAATCATCCAGGGTTGGACTGCGTAAGTTTGCACCCGCCCTGACCATGCTGGCGATTGCCTTTGTCATCAAGGCCTCCATGTTTACCTGGGACAGCATCCGGTTATTGCAGGAAAAAGAACGGATGGATACGGAAATCAGCCAGATATTCCACCAGGCAATGGGCAGCAATGCACGGCAGGTAAAACCCGTTCATCAGCTGAAAAGCCGACTGGCGGAGTTCGACACCAGCAGCCAGTCATCGGCCCTTTCGGACCTGAATCTGCTGGTGCAGGTCTGGCCGGAAGAGGGCGTGCACCTGTCAGAAATAGCTTCCGGGCAGGGCCGGTTGCAGTTAACCGTCGAAGTGAATAAGAACATCTGGCCTGAATTCAAACGCTCTCTCTCTGCCTATACGCCAGTCAGTATCAAACAGGCCAGCCTGTCAGAAGAGACCGGAGCCCAACGCATTGTGCTGGAGGTGGGAGGATGATATCTGTTGGACAACTGGCAGCTCAAAAATGGCAGCAACTGCCCCCCAGAGAACAGAAACTGTTGCTGGCGGCAGTGCCAATAGCCTTGGTACTTGGCGTTTTCCTGGGATTAAGGGGATTGATCAACTGGCAGAGCGATCTGCAGAAGCAGGTTGAAAACCGCCAGGCCACCCTGGTTGAAATGCAATCACTGGCGAAAGCCATACAGGGTGCTGGCGGAAGTCAGCCAGGCAAACCGGACGCCAGCATTGTGCGTGCTGGCAAAAGGCTGGCGCTCTGGGATAACAGGCCAGCCTATGAGTCGGCTTCCAGAAAAGCCAGCCTCGACGACCGTTCATTCTCAGCTGTCCTGAGCTGGCTGGCGACACTGGAGGCTCAGGGCATCAGGACAGAGTCGATCCGGCTCGTCCGGTCTGACCCTGGTCGTGTGTCAGGTGACGTTTATTTCGCGGACAACAGTCAGTGAAGTATTTGAAAACGGCCCTGCCCTGGGGCTTTCTGGCTCTGGCGATCACCACCTTATGGCTGCTGATGCTGTTTCCTGCGCAGCTGCTCTACCGTTTCGTACCGGGCGAGTTGAGGGAGTCACTGTCTTTCAGTATCCAGCAGCTCCAGGGAACACTCTGGCAAGGCCGGGCTATTCGCCCTGCTACTTCACAGGTGCAGCTGGATCAGTTGGAGTGGAACCTTTCTCCTTCGTCACTGTTAGTTCTGCAACCCGCAATGACTTTCAGTGCGACAGGAATGGGGGCAACTCTATCCGGACATTCAGTCTTTTCTGATAATTCCCTTCATTTATCCAACATTCAGGGGCAGGGTGAGCTGTCTGAACTGTTTGCAGTTGTAGCCCAGGGATTACCAAGGAACTCTCTCTCTGCTTTCGGGTCACAGCTGGCTTCCGGTGTTGAAGGGCAGCTGGCACTTGAGCTTGAAGAACTCCAGATAGACGAGAAAGGTTGTGAGTTATTAAAAGGTAAAATGCTCTTCAACGAAGTGGCCGTGCCTCTATGGCCTGAAAAGGTTGATCTGGAAGCCACACTATCCTGTATCGGCAATGCCCTGGTCATCCAGATAACCGACACTGGTGATCTATCCCTCAAAGCACGACTCAGGGTTGAACCTGACGGCCGTTACAGTCTCATAGGCTCACTGGCTCCTTCTGACCCCGAGCAACTGAATTTAATACGGCTTACAGGCGCTGAAGAGCGCAATGGACGCTTTGAGTTTGAGAGCAGGGGATAAAGCAACTCGCACTGCCAAGATCTTCCTGCTAAATGCTAGAATTGCAAAATCTGTACACAGGCTTTTGCGATGATAGAAATTACCCAAAGGGAAATGGATCGGGCATACCGCGATCATTCTAAGGCTTCGAAGACTCTGACTGCTGACTCCTTTTCCAGGCTGACATGCCTGTTCTATGCAGCAGAGTGCGGGCTGAAGTCTGTTCTGATGAAGCGAGAACAAAGAGTTACAACAAAAAATTTAGAGAAATATGGTCATAATCTCAACAGCATGCTGGATAAAGTAAAGTGCGGGAATAATCTCCGCCTCCCAGGCAATGTTTCTCTTGAGCCACTTCGACACTCTCATAATCGTCAAAGAAATGCTGACCAGGGTGAACTTAACCAGGTTTGGCGGCTATGTTCCCGGCAATGGTTGATTGGCTAAACCCCTTGTGTTCTCTTCTATGAGCGATTGCTTTATAAGGCACAGTTATTTCCTTTTATTAGAAATTCCAAGTAAGCATGAGACCGAAAATGAGAATACGCTGGAAAAAAATCTTTACAGGCCATGAGTAGCAAGAGGATCAATATAAAGAATCAACCGTTTGGTCAAAGTATAAATGGAACTATGGTATGCCAACCACTGGCGGGAACATAGCCAGGTTTGGCGCTATGGTGTTAAGTTCAGTGATACAGCCCATCAGGAGAATATGGTCTCCAGACTGGAAAATATATGCTCATGGGTTAAACAGGAGCTACGCGGATGAATCTTTTAAGCTGGCTGGATGTCGAACGGGTGTTAGCCTCCAGAACCCAAAATTTCACAAAGCTACCTGAAGGTATTTCCGGTATCCGCACATACAGTGACGCCATTGAAATTGACTCCACTGACGAGAACAATATAGCTGCCTGTAGGCTACTTAAAGATGCATTTGGGAGTCAGTGGCAAGAAGCGGACAAGCCTCAGATATATTTATCCTACGATAATGGCAGTGCTATTGATGTTATTTTCAGCCAGGCTGACGAGTCAGAAGAGTACTCAGTCAAGCCCCTTTGGAAAGACTTAGGCTATGCAACTGACATCCCAGTACTACCCAGCGCGCCAAAACCATTTACAGGAAAATCAAGAGTAGCAGCTTTCCACTTCTTCAAAGGTGGGGTTGGAAGAACCACTTCCCTGTTGACATGGCTGATGGCTGTGATCACTCAGTCTCGCAAATCTGGAAGCGACCAGTCTCCCAGAATTTTGCTGGTGGATGCTGATCTGGAAGCACAGGGCTCACGCACCACGATAATCATTCTCATCAACATCAAAAAATCAGTCAGTTCGGGCTGAAGATGAACTTCTCCAGAAGTTGAGCCAGATATGAGTTGCTCCATCCTGCTTTCTTACGTTTGCGCCGCATACTCCCTTTGTTTGCCGTGTCCAGATTGAATATATTGAGCCCTATACGCCTCAGTGTTGACAGGTTTTCTGCACCATTTTCATGCTTGGTCTGGCAGGCGTCCTCATTGAAGGAAATATCCAGCATCCAGTGAAGGTTATTCTCCACTTCCCAGTGAGCCCGGGTTGCAGAAAGCATTTCCTGTGCAGTCATGGACTTACTGCTGATGTAGAAGCGCAAGGCTGTTGTCGCCTTTCCCTTGATGGTCCGATCAGCCTGAACAACACCAAACTGTTTAATGCCCTGCCACTCTTCATGGGTAGATAGCAGGTCAAGGTTGTTAAACACCCAGCAACAGCGGTACTCAAGACGGCCATGCCCCTTGTTTTCCTGCTCAGCAAAGGTGGCGGACGGTTCACCTTGAGGATGCTGTTCCCAGTGCTTTTCGGCCACGGCTTGAATATCTTTCTGCAAGGTTTCCTGGTTACCTTTTACGGCCAGCAGATAGTCAGCCCCTTGCTCAATACACGCTGAGGCAATACTTTTCTGGCAACTGATCGCATCAGCCGTGATGAGGGCTCCTTTGAGGTCAATGGCCTCAAGAAGATCAGGCACAGCAGTGATTTCGTTGGACTTGGTATCCACTTTTTTCTGTCCCAGCACCAGCCCAAGCCGATGACTCCAGGCACTGACCATATGCACTGCACGCTTGCCTTTCCCCTTGCCTCTGGAGCCTCTGATCGCTTTGCCATCAATGGGAATAATATCTGTGCCAGCCTCGTCAGCGGAGGCAGGAAGTGCATTCGGAAAAGCCGACTTTACCCAGCGAATAAAACACGATTGAAAAGCTTCTGGATCAAGAGCGCAGAAGACACGGTAGAAGGTATCACGTGATGGAATACCGTTGGGCAGTTCCAGAAATGTGTTGAGCCAGTCTTCTTTCTCGCGCCCGTAGCACTCCATAT
Source organism: Endozoicomonas sp. (assembly GCA_051008495.1). Taxonomy (GTDB): domain Bacteria; phylum Pseudomonadota; class Gammaproteobacteria; order Pseudomonadales; family Endozoicomonadaceae; genus Endozoicomonas_A. The sequence continues at coordinate 17,856 of JBPCXN010000318.1, forward strand.
CCTCCCAGGACTCGCCGTCACAGAGAATGGTGCAGATGGCTATCATTAGGATATCGATCAACTTGTGTTCGCAGTCATTGGGGTTGCTGCGCGGGTCTTTTACGTCATTGAGGAAAGTCATGAGGGGAGCAGGTTTGAACATCAGCTGTCGTCAAATGACGTAATTCTACAAGCTAACCAGCTATGTGTGTAGCCCCTCTCCGAAGTGGGGCCGTAAGCCTTAAGAACCTAAATGAGAATGAGAATACTCGTGCGTAAGCCCTGGACTGTCAGTGGCTCATTCTCGGTCAGGCTCCTAGGAGCTTTTTACTATCAGACGCTGTATCAAAACAACCTGAACTGAAACAGGAAGCAGGAAGTGACCAGGCGCAAAAGCTTTATGAGCTGTGTAATAAGCTGGTCTACGCTGAAAAAGGCGAGAGTGACTGACTGTTGATGACTGATCCATTGCGAGAGCTAGCTCAAAAACACATCAGCAAGCTGCCTCTTGTTGTCTCTATAGGTGCCAAAGGAGCTGGACAAACTTTCAATTATATTCAACTTTGCCGTAGAAAAAACTGGCTCACTTTTCTGAAAGAAGCCAATATCGACATCGACCAACAACTAAATTCGCAACTAAAAAACACTTTCATTTTCCCGCACCTTCGCTCATAGTCAGCAGCAGAAGGAGCATTGGAAGCTGTCAATAAAGCTAGAGATAACTTTCATTCTGAGATAGGTCTAGAGAGTACTTTCTCAGACACCAAAATTAGACAAAAAATAACAAAAGCTCTCTCTACCGAGGAAACAGATTGGCTTGAATTCTGGGAAGAGTCTTTCATTGAACTTCATGGTTTTTCCTTATCGGAAACTCCAGATCTAGAAGCCCTTTCATTAACTCTCGGAGAGAAGAAAATAAGAACCATTATTATTATTGATAGTATAGAGGACCATTTCCGGTCGGTGAGTACCGAAAAAGCACAAGTTGCCGCTTTACAGGCTTTAATAGAAGACATCCCAGACAGACTGAAAGAAATCCGAAATTGTTCAATTGGCGTCATAACACTTATTAGAGAAGACTACATAGAAGCTGTTGTTCCACAAAATGATGGACAATTTCGTTCAAGGTATGAGCCTTACCAACTGGCCTGGGATGCCGAGGCTTTTTTGCGTCTGACTTACTGGACATGTCAGCAGGCTAAACTGGATTTTGCAAACTCACCACTTGAAAAAATGATTAGCAGCGAAATATCCGTAAAACTCCATAAGCTCTGGGGCTTAAAACTTGGAAAACCTACATCCCGGGAGGCTTATACTGTCCGATGGGTCTATGCCGCTCTGTGTGATCTGAAAGGACGTTTACAGGCCAGAGATATTGTTCGCTTCTTAAAACATTCGAGTGACAACGCATATAATTCGTCGACTGTAATGAGCGATAGAGTGCTTTTACCCCAAGCCATGCGAAATGCTATGACAGCTTGTAGCGAGGACAAAGTGGATGAAGCCAAGAAAGAGTTTGCAGTTCTTGGTGAATGGATAAAAACCTTAGCGAATGTAGATCCTGAGCACAGACAAATCCCTTTCTCTGTCAGTGATGTCGGGTTGAAAAGCGAACAGCTGGAAAGACTGGTGGAATATGGAATTATCTATGAAGACAAGCGGAAAAATGAAAGTAAGCGCTATTATCTACCCGAAGCTTATAGAAAGGGTTTGAATTTCACTATGGCCAGAGGAGGCAGGCCAAGGGTACAGGCTATGTTGAAAGAGTCTTTAGGTAAACTCCCCGTGGATATCTGACCAGAATAAACCCATCCGCCCATATTCAATCTACAAACAGGGGCGCAAGGCCCCTGTTATGATGGGTTGCTGATACCGACGGTTCAGCCAGAGATTTGCGGACCTGCGGCTACCAGAGCCTTACCTTCTTCGTTGTCAGTGAACTTGTTGAAGTTGGTGATGAAGCGATCCGCCAGGTCGCGGGCCTTGCGATCCCACTCACCACTGTCTTCGTAAGTGTCCTGAGGATTCAGGATGCCATCGTCAACACCTGGAACACTCTGTGGAACATGCAGGCCGAAGTAAGGCAGATCTTCAGTCTGGGTTTCATCAATGGACCCGTCCATAATGGCATCAATGATGGCACGGGTAGCCTTGATGGAGATACGCTTGCCTGTGCCGTTCCAGCCAGTGTTGACCAGGTAAGCAGTAGCACCGTGCTCTTCCATCTTCTTGACCAGCTCTTCAGCGTACTTGGTCGGATGCAGGGTCAGGAACGCTGCGCCAAAGCAGGAAGAGAAGGTTGGTGTAGGCTCAGTGATGCCACGTTCGGTACCGGCCAGTTTAGCGGTGAACCCAGACAGGAAGTGGTACTTGGTCTGCTCTGGCGTCAGTTTGGAAACCGGAGGCAGAACACCGAAGGCATCGGCAGTCAGGAAGATTACCTTCTTGGCGTGACCAGCCTTGGAAACCGGCTTGACGATATTTTCGATGTGTTCAATCGGGTAAGAAACACGGGTGTTCTCAGTCTTGGAGCCATCGTCAAAATCAATCTTGCCTTCTGCAGAAACCGTCACGTTTTCCAGCAAAGCATCACGACGGATAGCGTCGTAGATTTCCGGTTCGTTCTCACGGCTCAGCTTGATGGTCTTGGCGTAACAGCCACCTTCAAAGTTAAAGATACCGTCGTCGTCCCAGCCGTGCTCATCATCACCGATCAGGGCACGCTTGGGATCAGCAGACAGAGTGGTCTTGCCGGTGCCTGACAGGCCGAAGAAGACCGCAGTGTCGCCTTTCTCGCCGACGTTTGCGGAGCAGTGCATGGAAGCAATACCACGCAGAGGCAGAAGGTAGTTCATCACGGCGAACATTCCTTTCTTCATCTCGCCACCGTACCAGGTGCCACCGATGACCTGAATACGCTCAGTCAGGTTGAAGGCGACGAAGTTCTCGGAGTTCAGCCCCTGTTCTTGCCACTGGTCATTGGTGGTCTTGGCGCCGTTCATAACAACGAAGTCAGGCTTGAAGGTTTTCAGCTCTTCTTCACTTGGACGGATGAACATATTCTTTACGAAGTGAGCCTGCCAGGCGACCTCGGTGATGATACGAATACTCAGGCGGGTGTCAGGGTTGGCACCACAGAAACCGTCGATAACAAACAGTCGTTTGCCGGACAGCTGTTCGGTCACCCGACCTTTCAGGTGAGTCCAAGTTTCCTGATCAATGCGCTTGTTGTCGTTCCTGGAATGATCGCTAGTCCACCAGATGGTGTCCCGGGTGGTTTCATCATCAACGATCCATTTATCTTTGGGAGAGCGCCCCGTAAAGATCCCCGTATCAACAGAGACAGCCCCCAGTTCTGTCACTACCCCCCTTTCATAACCTTCCAGCTCAGGTCGGGTCTCCTCCTCAAACAGTTGGTCGTAAGACGGGTTGTAAACGATTTCCTGAACGTTCTGAATCCCGACTTCCGCCAGAGCTTCCTCTTTCAGCTCAACTTTCTGTCCAACGAGTGCAGTTACTTCAGTCATTACAAGAGCTCTCCTAAGCTTCTGATAAATTCTTTGTTAGGCTTTGTAATCTATTGATTTGTTCTGGTTGCGCTAATGATAAGTTATAACGACCTCTATATGAACGCATTGTCGGTTATATTTTGGTAACCCCCTAGGAGCCTGTCGGACTTAAGACAATTTCGGCCTGAAATCCAGAAAGAGCGGCCGCAGCCTTGAGCGTTCTGGACAGTTCCGATGAATTTGCTTAAATAGGTCAACTATTCGCACAAATCCATCGAAAAATCTGACTCGCTCTACTGACTCTTACCATGAAGAGCATGCTCGAAAGCATAAGTCCGACAGGCTCCTAGGAGCCTGACCGAGAATGGCCACTTTTGATACAATACGGCCTCAACAAGGCTATAACTCAACCAATGTCACCACCACCCAAGTTCAAAGAAGCTCCTGCGGAGTTTGACCAGTACAACCTGTT
>JBPCXN010000319.1:0-5828 GCA_051008495.1 Endozoicomonas sp.
TATTTCTTTCCATAGTGATCTGACACTTTAACCAGACGTGTTCGCACGTAAAAAGCGCCTGATCATGGAGATGCTTTGCTTTCAAGACTTCGACGATGGATCGGGCAATAGGGTTTCTGTAACGACAGGAGAAGCTATGCCTTCAACGCTTCTTGTTACAGAAGCCTGTCCTTGCCGTGAGGCAATACAGTCACCTTGAGTGACAACTGACGCTGCCTGCAGATGCAGACAGTGACGCCGGTCAGAGCCGATTCCGGTTCCGGCTGAACAGTGGATTCGAAGGTCTTCTTTGGGTTTGCACTGCCATTCTGAACTGCCTTTTGACATTTGTGCTTTGTTATCTGTCAGATTTTTATTGCACCATTCATCGTGCCTGACGGCGAGTAATGTGCAAGTGGACATGGGTAGTTCCTGCCGAAGTGACCAGAAAAGCGGACTTGATCAGAGGGTCAGACCCGCTAGTTTGCTCACTGACAAAAAGCCTCTCCAGGAGACAGGCTTTAGAGCTGTTGGCGTTCTTGCCTTACAGGAAATCCAGTGTCGTTTATCGACATTCCCCCTACGAAACTGCAGTGTTGATAGAAGAAGCGGTTTGCCTGACCCGGTTTTTTATTCCTGAAAAGCTCTACGGCAAGCGTTTCTGAGCTGCTGGCATCAGCATCGGCCTTGTACAGACTTTTTGCCCGCAACCCTTGCGTTACAGGGCTGTCCCGCGTGATTGATGCGTGAATCAATCCACCATTAAACAAAGTCAGGGTTCTCAGGACAGATTTCCCATGTGCCGGATTGGGACGGAAGGAAGAGGCTATGCCAAAATTTACCGCCAACCGCCCTCATAAACAGCCAAAGAATTTTGGCTTTGGAGGCTCTCTGAGGTTCGCCGGCTGCAATGCGTTAAAGACAACCATGGTCAGGCAATATCATTCAGTGGCGGCCCATTCAGATCGCTGGAAGCTGTTTTGTGACTGGGCCAAAGTCCAGGGCATTCGGGAAGCCCGACAAATCAATGTCTCGGTATTAACTTCCTATGCGGATTATTTGCGCTCTCGGATTCAGGGGCAGGGTAAACCCCTCGCAGTTTCTACGGCGCAGAACCGGCTTTCGACCTGCAACTGTGTGTTAAAAGCGTTACGGGGTAATGGTGATATTTCCATCAAACCTGCAGAAGCCCTGCAGGCCAAACGGGGACATATTCGAACTGAAGCACCACAGTTGAGCCGAGAAAAACTGGAGCAGACACAAAAAGAGCTTTGTCAGAATGGTCATCCCCGAGTTGCTGCATTATTGGGTTTGTGTCGGGAGCTGGGTTTGCGCTCAAGGGAAGCGGCCTTGCTGGACTGCAGAAAAGCACTGGAACAGGCTCAGGCTACAGGCAGTATCGATGTTGAACGGGGTACCAAGGGCGGCAGAGGCAAAAGCACCCCAACCAGCCCGAGCCGGGTAGAGCGTTTGGTGCCCGTTTCAGAGGCAGCCATGAAAGCTTTGGAAACGGCCGCAGCGTTGCAGCAGAGTAATGATAATCTGGTGCCGAAAGAACAGCGATTGCCGGATTTTTTATCAGACGTTCGCCATTACAGTGTGAATCCCCTGAAATCACAAGGGCTAAACAACCGTCATGATTTGCGGGCAGCCTATGCCTGCGAGCGTTACAGGATGATAACTGGGGTCAATGCGCCGGTTGTGACAGGAAAACAGTTGTGCTCAAAAAGCAGTGACCGGCAAGCAAGAGAAGTGGTTGCCAGAGAATTAGGGCATAATAGAATAGATGTAGTTGCCAGTTATATTGGCTTATCCAGATAAAAATCCATTACCCAGGTTTTTGCCATGATCGACTTTGGTAAATTTAAAAAATCACTGACCTTACTGGAGTCCCAGTTCAACAACTGGCAAACGTTGGATACAGAGCTACCAACATGGATGCAGGAAGCAGTTTCTGAGTCTGTTATTCAGCGTTTTGAAACCTGCTATGACTGTATGTGGAAAGTTCTGAAACGTTACCTCAAGGAAGGTCTAGGGTTGCCTGATGTTCCCAATAGTCCAAAACCAATCTTTCGTATTGCCAACGAAAACAGAATATTAGCTTCAGAGGTCAGCCAATGGCTGGTGTACGCTGATACCCGTATAGACACATCCCATGATTATGATGGCGAAAAGGCAAAAGCGGCGCTGGCTCTTATGGAGGAGTTTATTGGAGATGCGATTGGTCTTTATCAAACAATGAGTGGTGAAAACTGGTCGTGAATAAGAAGCTGGATATCACATCTCAACAGCAGGAAGCATTGCAAATGCTTTTGCACCGATATTTGCCTGCAACGCTGGTTTGGGCTTATGGGTCAAGAGTCTCAGGAAATTCGTATCCGGCATCTGACCTTGATTTAGTTGCCTTTGCGAGCCCGGCGCAGTCGGCAGCTATTTCAGAGCTTCGGGAAGCTCTGGAGGAAAGTAACCTGCCATTTCGGGTGGATTTATTTGTCTGGGAACAGGTTCCTGAGTCGTTCAGGGCTAACATTATGGCAGCTTATGTTGTTATTCAGGGAGAGGGTTAAGAAAAAGGGGCACCCCATCGGAATGTTCTGAGCGTGGCAACTCATATTTCAAAGCATTTTATATTACCAAAAACACAGTGGGCATTGATTGTTTGTTCCACCCAACCTGCGATAATGCGTCATACTCGATGACCAGCTTTCTGTTCTATACTGAGTCCAGTTTTTGGGAAGCACTCTCTCTACTGGCATTGCTGGAATTTTATATCGGGCAACGCGGCCGCTTCCAAGGTGTCCCGTCATCCCAAAACGGTTCCACAAATAAGTTTTCATGAATGAAAATTCATGTGGGTAAAAAGTGTTGCTGTTGATGGCTTTGGAGATAACGGGGTCACCCTGTTGTTGACGTGTTAGTCGGTCTTCAGTGTTTACAGGCTCGCACCCAGGTTTGGAGGTTTTTCCCGACGGGTAAAACTAACGTTTAACGGAGTGCTGGTCGCCCTGGTGAAAGACAGGGCATTTCCATAGCTTCTTTCCTATACGAGAAGCTATGGTTCTGACGGCGTTCGCCGTAGAGTTTGAGTATGACGCCGGTCATACACATCACACACTGATGCGGGTTAGTCCTGCAGACAGTGCCTTCTGACCACTCGGGTATTCTCCGGAGTGGACTTCCATGACATACAGTGTCTGGCAGGTTTCTGTCGGATGAGTATGCCTTTCTGCATGGCAGAATTTCTCTGTCATGCAGGGGAGTTCTGCCTTTTTTTTGAGGGAGAACTTCCCATGACGAATCCTGCTTGTGAACACAACGGCGGTGACATCAGTGCCAACGATCTGGTGGCTCGCTTTGCGGATCGCTATGGTTTTCGCGAAGACGAGTTGCTGAATACTTTGGCGCAAACAGCATTTCGGCAGCAGAACGGCAGTGTTCCCACTCGGGAGCAGATGTTGTCTTTGTTGTCGGTGGCGGACAGCTATGACCTGAATCCCTTCATTCGACAGATCTATGGGCTCAGCGATCGCAAAGGCGGTGTTTTGCCTGTGATTTCAGTCGATGGCTGGACAAGGGTGATGAACTCTTATCCCCAGAGTGACGGCATGGAATTCTGCTACCCCGATGAACTGGTTCAGTTCGATGAGGATATGAAGCCCTGCCACACCTGGACGGAGTGCATTGTTTATCGCAAAGACCGGCAGCATGCGATTCGGGTGCGAGAGTACCTGGATGAGCTGTACAGGCCTGCGGTGATAAAGAATGGCAAGAAATTTCCTGGCCCCTGGCAGACTTGTCCTAAGCGCATGCTCCGGCACAAGAGCCAGATTCAGGCGATCCGCATCGCTTATGGCCTCAGCGGGCTGTTTGAACCGGATGAAGCAGAACGGATACTGGAAACCCAGATGGGTGAACCTGTGCCTGACTTGCGGGAGCCGGAACTCAAGCTTGTTGAGGCCGCCAGTAATGTGGACAGTGTGGAAGCAGAGCCTGTGTCGTCTGAACCCGATGAACTGGATAGGGCGATGGCTGAAGCGGAAGCGGAGTTTCTGGCCACTAAGGCAGTAGCCGTTGATGAAGTGCCTGAACCCACGGATATCGATCCACAGGTTCTGGCCTTTATCGACCAGGTGGTGGATCGAGCCCGCGGAACCGGGGCGTTCACCGCAGCACAAGGCTTCGCCCAGGAGCGCTTTAAGGATGACGGCAATGCCCTGAACTACTGCCTGTTCCGGCTGGATGAAGCGCAAGCTGCTTCCGCCGCCAGAGCACCGGCTGCCTGAGGTAACTGTGATGAAGCAGGTTCACCTTGAGCAACGCTCTGACACCTGGCTGGAGTGGCGAAGGCAGGGTGTGACGGCCAGTGATGCGGCCACGGTCATAGGGCAATCGCCTTATAAATCGCGGTGTCAGCTTTGGCTTGAGAAAAGAGGGGCGGAGAAATCCGGTTTGTTGAAAGAGCCTGATTTGACTGCAAACCCGCACGTCATTCGCGGTGTTGAACAGGAGGATGATGCAAGGAACCTGATGGAGCAGGCGTTGGGTGATGCACCTCTCTTACCCGTGTGTGGTGAGTGGGAGCAGAATCCGAGGTTGCGGGCCAGCTTTGACGGCCTCACCCGCGACGGTATTCCGGTAAAACTGAAAGCGCCGTGCCAGAAGGTCTATCTGGAGGTAAAAAACCTGAAGGATCAGGCGGCTGCCTACCGGCTGGCCTTTCTGCAGGTTCAGTTCCAAATGTTGGTCGCTGATGCGTCGAAAGGTTGGTTGTGTTTCTACCACAAGGGTTTGCCCCTGTTGCCAGTCTGTATCGCCAGGGATGAATCTCTTGTCAGGCAGCTACAGCAGGAAGCAGAAGCTTTTTGGCAGTGTGTGGAAGAAGGCAGGGAGCCGGAGAAAGACCCTGAAAAGGACGTCTTTATTCCGCAAGGCCTGATGGAGCAGGCGCAGTGGTACAAGCTGGCGATGATCTACCGTCGTCGTCAGATGCAATTGAACCGACTGAAGGAAGAGCTGGAAACCGGAAAGTCCCAACAGAAACAGTTGCAACAGGAATTGCAGGAGTTAATGGGCGAGTTCCGGGTCGCGGAGTCTGATGGATTGCGTATCTGTCGCAGTGACTGCAATGGTTCCGTGGACTATCAGAAAGCGCTGGAAGCGTTATGTGAGCAGCACCAGTTGGCGGTGCCTGATCTTGAGCCTTTTCGTCGTAACGGAAGGGAGCAGATCAGGATCACGCTGCTGGACGACAGTGAATCAGAATGGGAGACAGTTGGTAACACTTTGTTGGGGTTAAACCCGGCTGAGAGTCACCAGAGTTTCTACTTCTGATCGACTTTTTTATTCACCTGGGTGGGGCAGTGAGATGTTCCCATCCGGGAGTGTTTCCTGCCCTTTTTTTGTGATTCCAATCAATGGCAGGAAAGAAGTGATGACAAGTGACGTTCAGTCTGAACCTGTCGGCTTACAACCGGCTTTCTACGAACTGAATGAGACCTTCGGCCTGGACAGTAACCAGCTGATCCTGCTCGACGGCTTCAAAGCGTGTGGACATCCAGCAGTGCCCGCGATTCAGCCTTACGTGTTTGACCGAGACCGGCTGCGCAAGTTGCTGGCCTTTCTGGATGAACCGGAAGGTGATGGTCTCTATCTGTGTGGACCGACCGGCTGTGGCAAAACCAGCCTGGTGTCTCAGGCAGCGGCCAGGTTGCACTGGCCAGTGCAGATGGTGCCCGTACATGGACGACTGGAGCTGGATGATCTGCTGGGGCAGAAGGTGTTGGACAATGGATCGACACCTTTCCAGTACGGAGCCTTGAGTACAGCGGTCAAGGAAGGCCATGTCCTTA
>JBPCXN010000320.1:0-17790 GCA_051008495.1 Endozoicomonas sp.
CCTGCCTATTCTTGGTCAGGCTGCTGGCCCGGAACATTCGCTGTTTACTGGACAGCCTGCTCAGGGTTGCCGATGCTCAGCAGCTCAACCTCAAATACCAGGACGGAACCGGGAGGAATGTTGCCCACCGGACGATCGCCATAGGCCAGGTCAGCCGGAATAGTGAGCTGGTACTTGGAGCCTTCCGGCATCAGCTGAAGGCCTTCCTGCCAGCCCTGGATAACATTCCCCAGGGGGAAGGTCGTCGGCTGGCCACGCTCTACGCTGCTGTCAAACACGGTGCCATCGATCAGCGTGCCGGTGTAATGAACAGTCACGGTGTCGGTCAGGGCAGGCTTTTTGCCTTTGCCCGCTTCAACCACTGCATATTGCAGGCCGGACTCTGTGGTGATAACACCATCCTTTTCAGCATTCTTCTTCAGGTAGTCTTCGCTGGCTTTGCGGTCCTGCTCCATCTGCTCCTGAGCTTTTTTCTCCAGGATCGGAATCATCTTCTGCTCATGCTCGCGCAGAACCTTACCAATTTCTTCTTCAGACAGTTTGCTGTTGCTGGCCAGGGCATCAATGAAGCCCTGCTTGACCAGTTCACGGTCAGTAGGCAGCCCCAGTTCTTCCTGCTGCTTCAGGGTCTGATTGGCGAAATTGCCCAGGGAGGCGCCCATGGCGTAAGCGGCTTTCTGTTCCAGTGTGTCCAGCTTTACTTCAGCGGTTGTTGCTGGTTTGTCGCTGTTGCAGCCAGCCAGCATGACCACGGCGGCCAGGGCAGAAATTTTCAGGATCTGTTTCACTATGCGTCTCCATATCCCCCTGTCATGAAGCAGGGTTAGAAATATAGCTGAAAGAAAAAATAAACTGCCTTGTTATGACAGGAAATAATCAACTACGCATCATGGCACAGCGACAGGGACAGTTGAACCGGTATTTTCTGGTTTTCCAGGTGCTGACACTCCTTTACAAAACACTGCCGCCTGCCGACAGTCATGGTCTGTCGATGGGCGGCAGTGTTCATTCAGGCTGTTTGCTGTTCTTTCGGAAGGCTAATGGAAATGACCACCGTCAGGGCAATGAACAGGCTGGAAATCCACAGGCAGGCTGAGAGTCCGCCAATCTGGAAAACCCATCCCGACAGTACTGTGCCAATCAGGCGCCCCATGGCGTTGGCCATGTAGTAAAAACCAACATCCATCGAAGCGCCATCCTCCCGGGAGTAACTGACAATCAGGTAGGAATGCAGGGAAGAGTTGATGGCGAATACCGCTCCAAATGTCAGCAGTCCAACGACAATGGTTAACTGTGGATACCACTGGAATTGAATGCCTGCCGCTACCAGAACGGAGACGCACAGTAACATTGCAGCCCAGGTCATGACACTGTTTCTGCCCGGAGCCTTTACTCCGCCCGAGCCGGTTATCTTTGGCGCCAGCCCCTGAACAAAGCCGTAACCGATAACCCAGAGAGCCATGAAGCCACCGGTCTCCGAGTGACTCCAGCCAAAAACGCTGGACAGATAAACCGGCAGGGCGATAACAAACCAGACATCCCGGGAGCCGAACAGAAACATCCGGGCGGCGGAGAGAATATTGATACCGCGGTTGTCAGAAAAGATCTGGCTGAACTTAGCCTTGTTCTTCGCTTTGCCCATATCCCTGTCAAGCCACAGCAGACTCATGCAAAGCACCAGGGCCAGCACCAGCGCCATTGCTATCATGGCAAAGTGGAAGCCCACCAGTGTCAGCAGTGCGCCACCAACAAAGAATCCGACGCCTTTCAGGGCATTCTTGGAGCCCGTCAGGATTGCCACCCACTTGTAGAGCTTACTCTGCTGATCACCGCTGACCAGGTTCTTGATGGACGTCTTGGCGCTCATCTTGTTCAGGTCTTTGGCAATACCGGAGAGTGCCTGGGCAAACATCACCAGGGGAACGGACAGCCATTGTGAAGGCACTGCCAGCATCAGCAGGGCGACAATCTGCAGACCCAGACCAAAATTCATGGTCCGGTTCAGCCCGAGCCTTGAGCCAAGCCAGCCGCCAACCAGGTTGGTGACAACACCAAAGAACTCATAGAACAGGAACAGCATGGCGATTTCCAGCGACTCATACCCGAGGGAGTAAAAGTGCAGGACCACCAGCATGCGCAGAGCGCCGTCGGTAATGGTGAAGTTCCAGTAGTTGAAGGTCACCAGCAGGTACTGGCGCACCTCCCGGGTCAGCGATGACAGGGCGCTCATATCAGGCAGAACCTACTTTCTTTACCAGTTCAGCAGTACGCACGGAGTAGCCCATTTCGTTGTCATACCAGGCGTAGATTTTCACCATACGACTGTCGACTACCATGGTGCTGAGGGCATCGACGATGGTTGAGCGTTCATCCCCTTTGTAGTCGATAGATACCAGCGGTCTTTCCTCAAAGCCCATGATGCCCTTCAGCTCATTTTCAGAAGCTTCTTTCAGCAGTGCGTTAACTTCTTCGGCTGAAGTATCACGCTTGACGTCAAATACCATATCGGTGATAGAAGCGTTCGCCAGAGGTACCCGCACGGCGTGACCGTTCAGGCGTCCCTTCAGTTCAGGGAAAATATTGGTAATGGCTGTGGCAGAACCAGTCGTAGTTGGAATCAGGGACATGCCACAGGCACGGGCACGGCGAAGATCCTTGTGCGGTGCGTCCAGGATGGTCTGGGTGTTGGTCAGGTCGTGGATAGTGGTCATGGAACCACGTTCGATCCCCAGCTTTTCATGAATGACTTTGACGATCGGCGCCAGACAGTTGGTGGTGCAGGAAGCTGCGGTAACGATCTGATGTTCATCCGGGTTGTACAGGTGGTCATTAACCCCCATCACTACGTTCAAAACACCTTCTTCCTTCACCGGAGCGGTGACCACAATTTTTTTCACACCCTGATCCAGGTACTTTTGCAGAAGGTTTTTTTTGCGGTGAACACCGGTGCCTTCAATCACCACATCACAGGCTGACCAGTCAACGGCATCAATATCCCGTTCCTGCGTGCAATGCACGCTTTTGCCATCGATAACCATATTGCTGTTGTCGACAGAGATGTCATGTTCCCAGCGTCCCTGTACAGAGTCAAACTCAAGAAGGTGGGCCAGGGTTCTGGCATCACCGGCGACATCGTTGATCTGCACGAATTCCAGCTCCGGCCAGTCAAAGGCAGCACGCAGTGCCAGGCGTCCAATACGACCAAAGCCGTTGATACCTACTTTGATAGTCATCGAAATACTCCAGGAAGAAGGGAGCTTGACCGAGAATGGACAATCTCGACGCCATTCTCAGTCAGGCTCCAAGTCAGTTTACGATTTGCAATTAACAACAGGGCCTGTCGGCCATGGCCGACAGGCGTTTGATATCTGTCTGGTACTGTTCGCGGAGGCAGTTGGAGTCACGCAGGCCGTTGATGACCTTCTTCATCCAGCCGGGGAGTTCTTCGGATACAGAATAGAACACCCACTGTCCCTGGCGAGCCGTTTTCAGGACACCCATGGTGCGCATCTGCGCCAGGTGTCGTGAGATCTTGGGTTGTGATTCTTCCAGGGCATTCACCAGCTCCAGCACACACAAGCGTTCATTGCGGCTGATCAACAGCAGGCAGCGCAGCCGGGTCTCGTCGGCCATCATTTTGAAAAATTCGTGAGGCAGCATGGTGGCTCCATAAATATGTATATGTGGATAATCATATATATAAAATGAGAAGTCAAGACACACCTGGAGTTGATCCGTTTCTGGTTTGAGAGCGGAATGGTGGTCGCTCTTGTTGTCAGGAGGGTTGTCAGGAGGAGCTGTTCATTACCCCTCCCGCAGGTTTTCCAGAAGTAGTATGAGAGGCAGCGAATAAGTCGCCGATTCAGGGTTCATCTTGAGAATGTCTCGGAGATTGACGAAGCACCAGTGATTCGCCTTCGGAATCCAGGGAAATGCCGTAACTCTGTTTCATATTTTTCCGACCCTTTCCAGATGAAGTCCGAGCAGTGAAGCTAGCTCAATACAGGCGGTTTGTTTCTATCCACCTTCAGGGTTTAAAAAGCGCTCCCTGATGGACAGGCATTTCCGGGCCTTCTGGGCTTTTTCCTTCAGGGCCCGGGTGATGAGGGTCGAGGCACTCTGATTTTCCTTCAGCGCCCTTTCCAGACGTTCCACTCCCTCTTCCGAACATTCATTGGTGACCAGGTAATGGCTGTAGCTGTCCTGGATAATCAGGCTCCGCTGGTTGACCTGTCTGAGTTCGGAGAGAATCTCTTCAGACATCGCCAGAGCTATCCTGGTTTGCCCGGCTGGAAACAGGGCCACTGCGGCAATGTTGGCATCAGAGTAGCTGGCTTTGTCATCCGGCTGCAGCAATCTATTAAGCCATTGTCTTTTGATGGTGATGTCCGGTCTTGAGACGTCGGCCATCAGGGCGAAATGCCTGCCCCGGGGTGAACGATCGGACTCTCTTTCTGTTCTGACCCACTGCCAGGCACCGGAAAAGGAGTATTGATTCAGGGCTATGATCATAGCCCAGCGCTGATCCTGCGCTACTGTCAGTCCGGGCAGCGCCAGTCGTTTATCCAGTATTTCGGCAAGGCGCTGAAGGCCATTTCTGGTATGGGCTACGGTTAGGTATGTGTTGAACCACAACAGCTGTCGTTCAGTGTCCGGTTCGGCAATAGAAAGCTGGTGCCAGGCAAACTCCTGGATATCCTGCAGCATCTCTCTGATCAGGGGGAGCTTGCCGGACCTTTCGTTGAACGATCCGGCAAACAGCTGAAGATAGTTGTAGAGTTCATTCAAAGAGTTCAGTTTCTGGCGAAGCACGATTTCGTTTTCTTCATCGGGCAGTCTCTGATACAGAGTGTCTAACAATACGGCCAAAGGCAGCTGGCCTTCCTGAAACGCTTCCTGAAGGTGGCTCCAGATCATGGATCGGAGCAAAGGTGAGCGCACCCGGTGCTTCAGCGCCATTTTCTGAGCTTTTGAATCGAGGCTCACCTGGAGATAACCCCAATCATCGGTATTTGGATAGATGAAAGCCGGGCAGGGTTGCTGCCCGGGGACGTCTACTACGTTTTTTTTGCCTTTCAAGGCAACGGGTATGGCCCGGTAGAGTTCCAGTTCATCATTCTTGAGGCGGTAAAAACCGACATTCAGCGTCTGGCTGCGCAGAATTCTGTCACCCTGGGCTGGCGGTTGCTGATACAGCTCCAGCTTTTTCAGGAGACCAGCCTTGCACTGGAAGTCTGCCTGTACCCTGTTGACGCCGGAGGTTCTCAACCACTCTTTCGTCCACTCTGCCAGATCACGGCCTGAGGCCCTTTCCAGGGCTCTGGTAAAATCTTCCAGCCCGGTGTTGCGCTGCTGGTACAGTTTCAGGTACTCGCGGACGCCCTGGCGAAAGGCATCCGGGCCAACAAAATAATTGAGCTGTTGCAAAACCGAGGAGCCCTTGCCGTAGGTGATGCCGTCAACATTAAGAAAAGCTTCGTTGCTGTCCCGCACGGTCGAGGCAATGGGATGGGTGGTGACAAGAGTATCTGTGTCGTAGCCCCAGAGTTTGATGTCAGCAAAAAAACGCTGCCAGCCATCCTTCAGGCCGATGCCCTCGACCATGGCCTGGAAGGCCATGTAATTGGTAAAGCTTTCCTTCAGCCACAGCCCATCCCACCATTTCATGGTCACCAGATTGCCGAACCACATTTGAGCCTGTTTATGAAGGATGATGCGGGCCAGGTTCATCTCGTCATGGTCTGACATCGGCCGCTCTGACAGATCGGCCTCACTGTAAGTGACAGCGGCGACGTTTTCCACGGCGTCGGTACGGAATTCCGGAACGATCAGCTGGTCATATTTGTGGTAGGGATAGGGAATGTCAAAGTACTCTTCGTAAAAATCAAACCCCTGTCGTGTCAGCCTGAACCAGGTTTCTGGATTTACTTCCCGTGCTCTGGACTGTCGAACCATCAGGCGCAGGGGAGTCCGGAAGTCTCTGTCTTCCCAGACTTTGTAGGGGCCAGCATGCAGGGAGAACACATAGGTACTGATTTTCTGGCTGGCCGGGAAATACCACCACCGCTGTTTTCCGTCCCGGATCACCTGCCGCTCCCGGGTGGAGGAGATAACCTGCCAGTCTTCCGGTGCCCGGACGGTCAGTCTGATTGAGGCTTTGAGGTCTGGCTGGTCAAAGTGTGGAAACATTCGGTTGGCGCTGTATGGCTCGAAGCTGCTATACAGATAAACCCGGTCATCTACCGGGTCTAGGAAACGGTATAGACCCTGGCCGTCGCGGCTGTATGGCCGGGTGTACTCGATCTCGACCATGTTGCCACCGGTCTGCAGGCGTTCCCTGGGCAGGGTGAGACGGTGCCCGTCATAATCGGGTGATACAGAAGCCTCATTGATCAGCAGCCGGTGAATCTCACCACCATTAAAGTCCATTCGCAGCGGCTGATCCGTTCTGGACAGATTGATGAGGGCTGAAACCCTGCCTGAATAGGTTTCTGCTGCCTGGTCGGTAATGTCCAGATAGACCTCATAGTCCACGTCAGCGATCATGTTGCTGCGAAGCAGGGCTTCCGTTTTCGTTAGAACTTCCTGAGTTTTCCCTGGCTGATGCTGTAGGGCAGGCGTTGTGGCCCTGGAAGCTTTAAAACCACAGGCACTGACAAGAAGAGAGGTCAGAACCAGAATGGATAGCCTGGAGATGGGTCGGTGCATGGTTTCTCTTAAAATCATAATTATATGGTTGGCTGCATTTCTTATTCCCTGAAGCAATAAACAGGAAAGCCAGCCAGGACACTAAGATAGACCATGACCCGTGAAAGAGGTTCTCAAATCAGGGGTTTTCCGCCAGCGGCTGTTTCGCCCGGCCTTTCTCTATGGATGAAAATCAAGTAGATTAGTCCGGTTTCGGTCAACGATAATCTGCCAGTGAACCTGGTGTCTGTTGATTCCCCCTCTCCTAAGAAATATGGTGGCACTTCATGCTTTACACCGATGGCAACCGATTGATGAACCAGGCTGACAAACACAGCCGGGGCTTTGAGCGTAAGAAAAGCGCCAAACTGGGCACAGAAAAGAATCCCGCTTCTGTTGTAGTCCAGACTGAAGAGCGTTTCAGTGAAGTGGAAGCCATCTTCAATGAGAACGGCTGGGTGGTGCACATCGAGCTGAATGAAGAGAAAGAAGAGGATGTGATGGAGATGGACATGTTGCTGAACATGCCCAAGACCACCGTAGTAGAAAAAACTCCAGGCCGTAATGATCCCTGCATCTGCGGCAGTGGCAAAAAATACAAGAAGTGCTGCGGCTAGTAGCCTTTCGGACTTAAGACAACTTCGGCCTAAATTCCAGAAAGAACGGTCCAATTTTTCGATGAATTCGATTAAATAGGTCAACTATTCGCACGAATCCATCGAAAAATTTGACTCGTTCTACTGACTCTTTTTTGAAGAGTATGCTCGAAAGCATAAGTCCGACAGGCTCCTACTCCCCAAACCAGTACTGATAAGTAGTCCGACAATTGAAAACATATATTTTCCTGCCTGTAGCCCCCAACCCTTGGGCTGCGGGCAGAAAAAAGCAAAGGTTGGACTACTTAGAGATCATTCCCAATTGTCACAGCCAGCAGCAGGCAGGTGCCAACGGTGTTAGAGCCAGGCATTCTGTTCATTACATTGGCCAGGAATATCATTGGAATCAGGTAAGTCCAGTCGTGATTCCTGGCTTTCTGCGTTGCATCCGTAACGAGATAAGTGACCTTCATGGCAGTGGTAGGCTGTATGTCCAGGAGCGGTATGTTCCGGCCGGCGTGGTGCTGTACGCTCAGTGGCAGAAACAGGTATATGAGGGGCATCAGGCTGTTCACGGTGCCTTGACAGTCGCGATAGTGAGTTCCAAGAGCGATTTTTGTCACTGCGGCCGTAGCTATGGCCGTCGGCGACGAGGCACTGATAATGGCGACACTGGCGGCACCCTGCATCATTTCATAGATCAGTGTCGTCACAGTGGTATCTGACTCAAAAGCACTGGCTGTAGCGGCAGTGCCAAAGAAAATTGCCGTGGTTTTAACCAGGCAGCGGGTCTTGTAACTGCTGCCGCCTCTAGATACGCGTATCACAGCCAGCAACATAAACCCCGGCAAGACCAGGTTCCTGATCTTTCGCCCAAGACCTCCATATTTCAACTGATAGCCTATCTGAACCAGTGAAGAAAAAGCATTGAAAAGATAAAACTGGAGGACTTTTTCCTGGAGAAGACTGTCCAGGGTGAGGACGGGTTCGGGAAAATGCAGCTGTACCGGATAGTCCTGGAGCCGTATGGGGACGAGGCCGGTGGGCAGAATCAACGGGATGGTTGTGTCCCTGTATGGTTCTGATAGGGTGAAGACCGCATTACCGAATTCTTTCAGGCTGTTCATGATGCCCTGGATGAGTTCCCTTAAGCTGGCTTCACCATCAAATATCTGCATGAGAACCTCACCGTCCACAAGCTCGGCCAGAACCGAACCTACAAAAAAGGGCAGGGCTGTCATGGTGGTATTGATAAACTCTTTTTCACTGAGAGGTTGATCAGGTTGTCTGACACCAAGTCGTCTGCAAACATCGCCACCGTCATAAAACCAGAAGGCCAGGAGCTTGCTTCCGAACCCCAAAGCTGTCGCAGCCTCGTCAGAATCTGAGCTTAATTCATGGGAGGCCAGTTCCAGGCCGGTGTCAGCTCGTGCGGAAAGGCCAAGCAGGAATGTAAACAGAATCAGGCTGCAGGAAAAAGCCCTTAGCGGCATCGTCATTGTGTGGCCGTATGTGTACTGCATCATGATTGTTGTGGACAAAATGACAGGAATACAGAAGCCAGGATGGGAACTATAGCGAAGAACTGCACGGGTGGCCGGAAAGCGATTTATTGTTTTTCTGCAGGTTCCGGGTAAGGAGTAATCACCCCCGGAGCTGTTCGACTATCCTTTTATCTGCCTGTTTGTAGATCAAGCCGTGCCGGATAACAGCAATTGCTTTCCCTGTATGCCGGACACTTCCTGTCGGACGATTCTCTCTCTGCTGAAGACGGTTGCCCGCTAACCGTAAAACATTTCTTCCAGGATAATCCCATGTTCAAGCGCTGGAGACAGTTAACCCTGACGACCAAGGTGATGGCCGGAATGATTGCCGGATTACTGGTTGGACTGTTGCTGCGAACGCTGTTTCCTGAAACGCACCCGGTGACGCATTACCTGACCAATGGTCTGTTTCATGTGGTCGGCCAGATTTTCATTACCTCGCTCAGAATGCTGGTGGTGCCGCTGATCTTTACCTCCATTATTTGCGGAACCTGTTCACTCAGTGATGCTTCTACGCTTGGCCGGCTGGGCGGCAAGACCCTACTGCTTTACCTGTTTACGACGGCCGTCGCTATTACGCTGGCGATTGTCGCCGCCCTGTTGCTGGCCCCGGGCGAGGGCGCCAACCTTGAGTCAGCATCAGAATTCACCGCAGAGGAAGCCCCTTCGATCGGTGATGTGCTGATCCGGCTGTTTCCCAGTAACCCAGTGGAAGCCATGGCTCAGGGCAACACACTGCAGATCATCGTGTTCTCGGTGCTGTTTGGCATTTCCATCGCCGCCGCCGGCGAGCCGGGTGAGCGGATCGCCCGGTTTTTCGAGTCTATGAACGAGGTCATGATGAGGCTGGTGGCGCTGATGATGAACCTGGCGCCCTATGGAGTGTTCTGCCTGATGGCAAGACTGTTCACTACCATTGAGCTTGGCGCCATCATGAGCCTGTTGAAATACTTCCTGGTGTTGGTCGGGGTCCTGGTGTTGCATGTGTTTGTCACCTACTGCTCGCTGCTGAAGGTGCTCACTGGCCTGAGCCCGTATCTTTTCCTGAAAAAAATGGAAGACGCGGCTATGTTTGCCTTCAGTACCGCATCCAGTAACGCCACGATTCCCGTCACAATGGAGACCGCTACCCACCGGCTCGGCGTTGATAACAGGGTTGCGTCGTTTACTGTGCCGCTGGGCAGCACCATTAATATGGACGGCACTGCCATCATGCAGGGCGTGGCGACGGTGTTTATTGCCCAGGCATTCAGTATTGAACTCGGGGTGCAGGACTACCTGACCGTGATCATGACGGCAACCCTGGCTTCCATTGGTACGGCAGGAGTGCCGGGGGTTGGCCTGATCATGCTGGCGATGGTGCTGCAGCAGGTTGGCCTGCCCCTGGAAGGGATTGCCATGATCATGGGGGTTGACCGGTTTCTGGACATGATCAGGACGGCAGTGAATGTCACTGGCGACACTGCCGTGACCTGTATTGTGGCCAAAAGCGAGGGCGCGCTTGATATTAATGTCTTCAATGATGCGGATGCCGGACTGAAGGAGGAGGAAATCGACTTTCATCATATTCGTTAAGTGGAGAAACGGCTAAAGCGTTTGCCGGGCAGGGCTTCAGCCGTTGAAAGTGGAAATCTCGACTATGCTGCTGGTGACACGATCCGTTAAACAGCCGGAGGTCACAGCTGTTTCGTTCAATCACTTTTCAATCTGCCTTTCTGGTTGTTATTGCATTTAAAGGCATCTGTGCCCATGCCAGCCTGGAAAAGGAAGCTCATGATACCGTCAGGGGCGGTGAAAAACTCTATATCAGTCAGGGGGAGCACCAGTGTCTGAGCGCCAGCAGTTCAAGCGAAGTCCGTCACCTGGGGTCTACTGTTCTGGAAGACAGTGCTCGTCTGGAATTGCAGCCCGGGAATTTTGACCTTGGCTATCTGAAACTGGGCAGGAAAGCCAGCCTGACTATCGGCGAACTGAGTGATATCCGGGCAGTGGCAATGCTTTCTGAAAACGCTGTCATTGACGCCATGTTCAGCAAGCTGGAATTCAGGAATAACTCGGCCTTTCCTGCGAATTCCCGGCTGCAATTGCAAGGTTCAGTCGTTGATTTCCCTTGTACCGTCCAGTTTGACCTGCCCGGTTCTGCGGTCATTTTAACAGCTGGCTCGCAGCTACACTTCGATGGTCTTCTGATACTGACTGTCACTGCCATTCCACCTGACTCTTCCGCCATCTTCTGGCTGAAGGATGAGGGGGCAATTGCAGAGTTTAATGACACAGATGTAGAGGTGAGGATAAAGCCGGAGCTGTATTTCCCGCAGGACTACCCATTGACGATCATTGGTGCAAAACCAACAGGACAGCAGGTGAAGGGGCGCGTCCGATTGATCAACAGCCAGACTCTCACCAGAAAGCTGTCGTTAAGCAACAGACTGCTTCTGGAAAGAAAGGTCAGTACCACAGCATACTCTGATGCCGCCAGAACAAAGGCAAGCCGTGAAGCGGCCCTGCTTCTTGATGCTATGATTCCAGCCGCCCAGGTTGACCCGGCAGGCCCGGAAGCCCTGACACTGTCCCAGTTTGACAGCATTACCGGGCAGCGGCTCTATGACCGGAAAGTGCTTGCATTCTTTGATCAGAAGATGCCTGAGACCAGTGCGCACGAAACGCAGCGGGGAGACGCTGATGGTATAACCAGAGCAGTGTTCATTGTTGCAGCCGTAGTCTTTATTCTGCTGGTGAAATGTCTTACTGATAAGTTTGGCCCCTGGTCGGACAGTCTTTTTTAGTAGTACGTTCAGATTCTGTTCTCTGATGAGCTTTACAGGAGTTTGTTGTCGACTAGTATGCGGGTATGAATAACGCTTCTGATACAGGTTTCTCTTGTGTCGCTCCTTAGTAAGGTTCTACAGGCAGAGTAACCGGTATCCTCATATGCACTGCAGTTGAGTAGCGAGTTTCAATAGCTGCTCTTTCCCACTCTCACCAGATCCTGCCGGGTATATCATTGTGAATGTTCCAGGTTTGTGTTGCTGGGCAAGTGTTTTTCGACACCAGTGTCTGCTGCTGATCCTCCTGCTTTTCTTACTCTTCCTGCCTTTTCAGGCACAAGCCATCAGCTGTAGTGTCTATACAGTTCAGGAGATGAAGGGAATTTGCAGTAGCAACGGCGCCAAGATAGATGTCTACAACACTGTCTCAAGTACCGGCCTGAACGATCTGGCGGACGACTGGGATACGGATAACTACCATTATCATGTCCGCGTCATCCCTCCAGGGCGATACGTGCTCAGCAAGCCCATCACTCTGCATGCGGGCAACCGTTTGCTGCCCCATCCAACCATGCCTCTGTCTGTCGGCAAAGAACTGCGCACCATTGAGCTGGTAGCCGGTGAGGGGTTCCAGCCGGATGAACAGTACTTTTATCTGCTGAAACTCAGTGAGGTCAGTCTTGCCGGCGGTGTGGAAATTCATGGCAGCCAGCTGCCCGGTGGTGTGATGTCATCTCTGGTTAAGGGAACCAAAACGGCTCCTCGAAATACTCTGGTGTTGGCCTCGGGTACTACAGACACTTTCCTGGCGGGTTCAGTATTGACCGGGCACAAGTCACTGGACGCCCTTTACTGGAATACGTCTACTTCTTCAGACGAATTCTACATTGAAAATCACAATGGCGTGAGATTGCAGAGGAATTATCTTCGTCAGGGCGGGGCCAGCGCTGCTGTCATTCTGTCTATTGATGCTGATAGCCCCTATTCCATCAGAAACAACAGTATTTTCGTCGAGCCGGGTTCGGCTGCAGCGACCGCTGCATCAGGGATTTACCTGGCAGGGGGGCGACTGAATGCGGACATCAGCAATAACGATTTTATACTCCCCCCAAGGTCGGCGCCCGGCAGTGAAGGCGTTCAGCGTCGTGTGATCGAAATCGGTGATGCCACCGGCTTCACCATTGACTATAACGCCATCTACACGCCGGAATCCAGGGCCAGGGATCCAGATGATATCGCTATTTACGACGCCAGGAAAAAGACAGAGGGACAACGTGTGATGAGCCTGGAGGGCAACCTCTTCAGTCCCCATATGACGCCGGGACAGGCGGATCATGAGGCCTTGGGGGAAACCATGAAGCTGATGCTGTCGGGGTCTGGAAGTACCTCGATGGTTGATAGCTATTACCTGGATGCCCCCCTGGCATTTATGAAAAATCGTCGCTTGCTTGGCAGCATCCCCCTGGCTTCAACGGCTCTCCTTAGGGGTGTTAACGGCACATGCATTCCGCCGGATGAGGTTTCCGGTTCGGACTTGGCGCAGAATAACCTGACACTCCTGTCGAATTTCGTTTACGACTACTCCCAGTCTTGTCCTGTTTGCTCCTACTCTTACTCTCAAGTCGGCGCGATTCAGATTTTTTGGGCAGTTGTTCTGCCAATAGCGGATGTTGTAGCTGCGGTAGGTTGTGGCATTTTCTGTCGTCGAGTAGGCATGGGTAAATGTCCCTGCAAATGCAGGCGTTGACGTTGGAGAAACTTGCATGTATCTGTTTCATTCTGGAGGCTGGAACAAGCCGGTCAATATCAAGGCTGACCAAGTCTCATTCTCATGGTTTCATAAGCTGGTTATACGCTGTCTGATGATCTGTGTATCCATGCTGGTGTTTTTTTCTGCCGGGCAGACGTGGGCTGGAGCAGAGCTGTGCAGCAGGTACCACTTGCCTGAGTTAAAGAGCTTGTGTGCCCGGTTTCCCAGTAACCAGGTGACTGTTCATCGCAGTGTTGCCGACAACGATCTGAACAGTCTTCGGGATGGCTGGGATGCTGATCCAGGTCTGCACATCCTGCCACCAGGCGCCTATCCGCTTAGCCGTGCTATTGAGCTTGATGCGAACCAGGCGATTCTCCCTCATCCAACCTCGCAACTGCCCAGCAACCAGGCTATACGGACAATTCAACTTCAGGCCGCTAGCGATTTTTCGGTCAGAGATAACCGGCTCTACCTGCTGAAGCTGAAACCCGGGAGTGCGGCGGGAGGTATTGAAATTCATTCCGGCCAGTTATCGGATGCCCTGCTGTCGACCACAAACAAAAGTCTGCTATGGATAGAGTCGGGTGGGCAGGTCGAGCTGGTGGGTTCCTATCTGACTGCCATACCGTCAGATAAACCATTGGAGCAATTAATTCAGATTACGACTCCTGAGGAGAGTCACGGCAGTTCCAGCACTTTAGGCGATGTTCGGTTGGAAAGGAATCTGCTGAATTCAGCAGCCAGCAACTACGGCTTGGTCGCTCATTTGCAGGAAGGACAGCAATTGACTGTCAAAAACAGCCTGATTCGACTTTCCAGTCAGGGAGCCACCGGGATAGCGATATCCAGAGGAACAGGGGTTGTGGCAAACAGTGCTTTTGTTATTGAGGGTCGTTGCAGTTTCGGAAAATGTACCGGTGTCAGTTTGAACCAGACTGGGCACCGTTCCGTATCCAGAAATGCTTTTTGGACAACTCTGTCAAATCCCTGGATGGCCCAGGGAGTATCGCTGGATGATCTGAATACAACTGGGTTTAGTTCAGACAAAGGCTCTCTCGGCTGGATGGCCACCAACCTGTTCAGCCCGAAGATGGGGATAATGGTAAATCACGGATCAAGCTATGATTCAACCCTTGCAGTGCGTCAGTTCAGAAGTGAATACCTGAAGCGCCAGTACCCTATGAATGCCGTCCAGTTTTTTGAGTATACGGGAGAGCTGGGGGTCACTTATCTGGCATCGCAGGTTTTGCATAACGCCTGCCATACCAGCAACAGCACAGGTGAGAATATTGACCCACTGCCTTTTCAGAAGGAGGCACGTTTCAGTAACAGCAGCTTTGATCTTTATTATCCACCCGCCATACCTCCGTGTTCTTGCGTAGAGCCCAACTGTATTGATGCCAGCCAGGCCGTCAGCTATCTCATTGCTGCTGAGTACCTGTTTGGAATGGCATTGACTTTTGTGACATCTATGCTTTGCTGCATCAGGGGTAGATATCTGAGACCCTCTGTGCCTTATCAGGGAGTAAGTCCTGACAGTACATAATATGCGGCGGCAGGGTGGCACCAATGGCTGAAACTTGTTCGAGCGGGAGTATGAGATAACAGCACTGGCGTATAGCTAGTGTAAAAATAGGTATTTTCCTTTACAGTCCCACTCCAAGAGAGTAGAGATAGGCTGCGGATAACTCAGGTTTGTCAGCCATTGGCCCAAGAGTACTGCTAGCCGAAAATCGCTGCATTTTCCCCGGCGAAAGCCGATAAGCTCCAAACCTCAGTTATTCGCGTATCGCTGTAAACAGAGAATAATAACTCCCCTATGGACAGGCAAAATGTCTAAGAATAATGTGACCCGGCAGGTGACAGTTTCCCTGTCAGTTCTGGCTGTATGCGCCGGTCTCGGTTTCGGGCTCTCTAAATGGGTCAAGCCTCCCAAAAAAGAACCTGAAGTGGCGGTTACTCCTCTGGTGGAGTCCCGGGTCATGGTTCCGGAGTCAATCCGCTTTTCTGTCGGCAGCCAGGGCGTGGTCAGCCCTTCAGTGGAAACCGGTCTGGTGGCTGAGGTCGCCGGCGTCGTGCAAGAGGTCTCTCCCCTTTTCGTCAGTGGCGGGGTTTTCAGCCAAGGGGATATTCTCGCCCGAATCGACGACAGTGATTATAAAGTTGCCGTCCGGCAGGCGGAGGCCTCTTTAGCCGCTACTGAGGCCAGACTGGCGGAAGAAAGCGCCAGGTCAGAAGCGGAGAAAAAGAGCTGGCTGCGATCTGGAAAGAAACTCAAGGATGCGCCAGAGCTGTTGTTGCGTACCCCCTTTGTCGAAGAAGCCAGAGCCAATGTCAAGGCTGCCAGTGCCCAGCTGGCAAAGGCCAGGCGGGATCTGGAGCGTACTGTCATCAAGGCGCCTTATGATGGCATGGTTCGAGAGCGACAGATCAACCTTGGCCAGTTTGTCACAGCAGGAGGAAAGGTAGGCTCAATCTTCTCGACGGCCTTTGCCGAAGTCCGGCTGCCGCTAAAACCTTCCGATCTGGCCTTTATTCAGCTGCCGGCAGCGGGGCATGACATTGATTCTGTCATTGAAGTCAAACTGTCCCAGAAGTTCGGTAACCGCTCCGTCAGCTGGCCGGCCCAGCTTTCCAGGGTTGAGGGGATTGTTGACCAGCAAAGCAGGATGCATTACGTGGTCGCACAAGTCAGCGATCCCTATGGTCTGAAAAGCTCGCTCAACGATTTTCCCCTGAAGGCGGGCAGCTTTGTCAGCGCCC
Source organism: Endozoicomonas sp. (assembly GCA_051008495.1). Lineage (GTDB taxonomy): Bacteria > Pseudomonadota > Gammaproteobacteria > Pseudomonadales > Endozoicomonadaceae > Endozoicomonas_A. The sequence continues at coordinate 16,112 of JBPCXN010000320.1, forward strand.
ACTTACAGGGCGGTTCCATCGATGGTTTGTTCAGCATTCCCCGGAAAGCAGTATACGGCGATGGCCAGGTTCTGGTGATTGACGACAGTAACAGTCTGAAATTCCGCAAGGTCAACCCGATTTACGCCGATGAGCAGAATATATTTGTTGATGCCGGGCTAAAAGAGGGTGACAGGGTCTGCCTGACGCCGTTGACCAGTCCTGTTGCAGGCATGAGGGTGCGTCTCAAGGCTGGTGAAGCAGCTATGCTGGATGTCTCCCGGACGACGATGGCAACGGAAGGGTAGCGGCATGGAACAGGATAACTCAGCCAACCGGCGCGGATTCATCGCCTGGTTCGCCCACAACAGTGTTGCCGCCAACCTGCTGATGGTCATGATTATCGTCGCGGGCATTGCTTCGGCCATCACCATCAAGAAACGCATGTTTCCCGACTTTGCCGTGAATACGGTTCAGGTAACCATTAATTACCCCGGCGCCGGCCCCGACGATGTCGAGCAGGGTGTGGTCCTGAAACTGGAAGAGTCCCTGCGGGATATCAAGGGCATCAAGAAAGTGGTGTCCAATGCCCGCGAAGGCTTTGGCCGCTTGCGGGTTGAGATGGAGTCCGGCTACAGCATTGACCAGCTGTACGATGATGTAAAAGTGGCTGTGGAAGGGCTGACTAACCTTCCAGATGATGCTGAAGATCCCAAGGTCTCCAAGCTGGAGAGGAACGAGCAGGTGCTGTTCGTAACGGTCTTTGGGAATGTGGACAAGTTATCCCTGCAGCGAACGACCCAGACCCTTCAGGATGAGCTGCTGAGTATTCCGGAAGTTCTGAAAACCAATCTTATCGGCGAATCCGAACTGGAAATCTCCATCCAGGTGTCCGAGCGAACACTGCGTGAGTATGGGCTTACTTTTGATGAAGTGGCCAGGGCGTTAAGGGTTGCTTCCATTGATGTGGCCGGTGGCGCGATTAAAACGGACGACGGTGATATTGCTGTCAAAACCCGCGGGCAGGCTTATACCGGCTTTGATTTTTCTGACTTTGTCGTTCGGACCAATGCCGATGGCAGTCGTCTGAGATTATCGGATATCGCCAGGATAAACGACGGTTTTGAAGAGAGTGAAGGGCTGGTCCGCTACAACGGCAAGCCGGCGATGATGGTGGAGATCATCTCGGAGACGGAGCAGAACGATATTGCTACGTCCAAAGCGGTGAATGCCTTTGTCGAAGAGTATCGGAACAAACTGCCCAGTGGCATGGACGTGAGAATTTGGGGGGATACTTCCCATTACCTGAAAGGGCGAATGGGCATGATGACCGAGAATATGCTCTACGGCGGCCTTCTGGTTTTTCTGCTGCTCACTCTGTTCCTCAGAATGCGTGTGGCTTTCTGGGTGGTGATCGGGATCCCTGTCTGTTTCCTGGGCGCTATCTGGCTCATGCCTAACCCGGTCATGCCGGTTTCCATTAATATGCTGACACTGTTTGGATTTATCCTGGTTCTGGGGGTGGTTGTGGACGACGCCATCATCATTGGCGAAAGTGTGTATACCCAGATCTCAAGGTATGGTCATACCGCCGAAAATGTTGTCGCCGGTGTCAAGCGCGTGGTGGTTCCGGCCACCTTTGGCGTGCTTACAACCATGGCGGCGTTTCTGCCGATGCTGTTTATTGAAGGTTCGGGTGA
>JBPCXN010000321.1:0-5423 GCA_051008495.1 Endozoicomonas sp.
TCAACTCTGGAACACCAAACTGGACTTGGGCTATGGCCTGGATAAGAGGGATGACCGGGATGGGGCCTTCCCAGGTGATGCAACTACCAAACGCTATAGCTTCAGTTGGCAGAATGACCTTCACTGGGCGGATAATCAGCTGCTGATTACAGGTGTGGATTACAGTAACGAGGAGATCAAAGGGAGCACTGAGTTCAAAGAGGACCAGCGCTACAACGCTGGTGTTTTTGCCCAGAATACCTCTACTTTTTCTGGAAGTGATCTGCAGCTGGGCTTACGACGTGACAAGAATGAGGCGTATGGCTACAACAATACCGGAAACGCCTCCTGGGGCTTTGATTTGCCGGCCAGTATGCGCTTGATAGCTTCCTACGGAACGGCATTCCGAGCTCCGACGTTTTATGATCTGTATGGGCCTTTTGGCGCAAACCCGGATCTGAAAGCGGAAACCTCAGAAAATTCTGAACTGGAACTGCGTGGAAGTCATGCGGGAGTTCGCTGGTCGGTAAATATATTCCAGAACAATATGGACGATATGCTGCTCTACACTGCCGGAAAAATGCAGAATGTGGACAAGGCTCGTATACGGGGTGTTGAGTTGACAGCAGCCACTGAACTGTCCGGCTGGAATATTCACTCAAACCTGTCTCTCCTTGATCCTGAAAATCGCTCGGGTTCTAACAAGGGGAAAGTGTTGCAGAGAAGAGCAAAGGAGCTGTTCGTTCTTGATGCTCAGCGGCGCTACGGCAGGCTGTCAGTGGGAGGAACTTTCCGTGCCCAGGGAACCTCATACAATGATACTGCCAACAAAGAGAAAGTGGCTGGTTTTGGTACGCTTGATCTCAGGTTTGGATATGAAATGACGTCAGAGCTCAAGACTGAACTGAAGATCGTCAATTTGATGGATAAGGAGTATGCGACTACAGATGGTTACCGAGATACTCCCCGAAGTGGTTTCGTTACTTTGATCTGGACACCGGCTTCTCTTTAAGGGAAGCAGCATCGAAAAATGTACCGGCTCTTGACGCGTTTTTGCGCTCCTGCGTGGGAACGCACCCCCAGCTGCGTAAGTCGGATTAGGGCTAATGCCCGTAATCCGACTTACCTGTAGCGTAAAATATCTGTTATGTCGGATTACGCCTTTGGCTAATCCGACCTACATCGAGTCTGAGCCCCTGCCCCTTATATAATTATTTCCGAAGGAAATTATTATGCCCCTGAAAAAATCCAAAGATATCCGTGAACTCTGTTACCCGTTTATCTATGAACAGTCGTCTTTATGTGACTACGAAATTGTTACCGATGAACTCTGCACCACACTGGGCGGGGTTATTACCGAGCTGGAGGGAGATGAGCGTTTCTCTGATATCTACGTTTTCCTGGACAGGCTGCAACCCAAGATTTTCAACCTGAACGCCTCTATCCGAGGCAAACAGGCCATTGTGGAGGATGACTTGCAGTGGCTGACCGGAAGCTTTGACCATTACCAGGCCGAAATCGACGGACAGCTCAAGGGCTTTGTTCTGCCCCGTGGTGGCCGTGTCGTTCAGTTACTCCATGCCTGCCGATCCCAGTGCAAGAAAGCGGTTCGTGCGCTCGTTCATGTGGATGCTGAAGGCATTGAGGTGCCTGACGAACTGCACCGATTCGCCAACATGCTCTGCAATCTGTTCTTCCGACTGACGGTGGTGATCAATAGACGACTTGGGGTTGTTGAGCCGGAGTATGTCAGCAAGAGCTATAACCTCAAGGCTCCCTCGAAAACATGAAGCCGCAGGTCGGATCAGGGCGATAGCCCGTAATCCGACAATATCCGGAGACCTGTCGGATTGCGAACCTGGCGATTCTAATCTGACCTGTCGTTTGAAAAAAAGTCGGGGATAGCTGTTTTTATTATTTCAATTTTATCACTTGCGGTGAGGAGACTATTGCTATAATCGGCACTGTTAACCGGTCAGACCAGTGAAAACGTCTGAGTCCAGTGCTCAAGCACAATCGCTCAAGCACAATCTGTCTCGCGAAGCTGGTGTCGTGCCGTATTTCATTTCGTACTTTTTCTGTTGAAACACCTTTCTTAAGCCGCAAGAGGTCCTCTCTCAGGAACCGGGTCTATCGTACAGCGATAGCTGAAATCTCTTAACTCTTTGAAAGTCCTGTTATCTACCTGCCCCTCATGGGGTTCCTTTACTGGTTATAACTGTCAGTCAGTGAAGCCGGAACCGCGCCTTACTGACGACAACAGAAGTGTATGAGGTGAATGGGTCATGCCCCAGTCATATCCAAGGCAAGATGCCACTGTCAGTCTTGAAACGCGCGCCCTGTTTCCAGAGGGCACCAATCTGCGACTGGTCTTTATCAATACCTTTGGTCACCCCCTGCCCGATGAACCCAAAATAACCGCAGAGTTGGGTATCGTCGGACAGGGAACATGGCAAAATCAGCCGGCAAACCAGAGGATCGATATTCCTCCCTTATTGAATCGCCATACTTTTGAGACTCTGGGCGCATACAGTCTAGTAGGTATAGAACTTCGAGGCTCCACTTCGCTGAAATTTCCGAAAAAAGGCTACGGCATAGAAACCAAAAACATAACGCAGATAGAGACTACTGCTGCAGGTCACGGGGTAGAGTTTTCTGCTTTTCTTGATCAGTTGAATATCAACTCTGGGGTGTTTAATGCCACAATCAGTGTTGAGGACCTGGATCAGGATATATCACTTCTGGGTATGCCCAAGGAGGAAGACTGGGTACTGCATGGGCCTTACGCAGACAAGACCCTGATTCGCAATCACCTGGCTTACACCATGAGCCGCTGGACGGGGGCGGCCTACTCACCACGCACAGAGCTGGTGGAAGTGTTTCTGACCGATGCACAGGAAGAAGATAAGGAGAAGGAGTACAGCTATCAGGGTGTTTATCTGTGGACGGAGAAAGTCAAAAGAAACAAGGCGCGTGTCAATATCGGCAAGCTCAAGGCCGGAGAAGATCAGACTCAAGGCGGTATTATCCTGTCTATTGACAATATCAAGGGGAAGACTAACGAGGGTTTCCATAGTGATTATACGTCTGCAGGCGTAAGGAATGTCGAGGGAGCCAGAGGTCTGCCGGTAGAGATACTCTACGAGGATCCCGATTCAGGTGATTTTGCCAAATGTGACCCGGACCCCGGCGAGACTTGCATGAGATCGAAGCAGCAGACCTACATCCAGGGCACCTTTCGCAGCTTTGAAACCGCGTTGTCTAATTTAAGAGGAGACAGCCCTCTCAGTGAGCTTGAGGCGGTGATGAATGTTCCGTCATTCGTCGATTACCTGCTGTTTACTGAGTTGACCAGGAACCCGGACGGTTACCGTCACAGTGTGTATATGTATAAGGACAAAGACCCGAACCTGTCTACGACGGCGCCATTTTACATGGGGCCAGTCTGGGATTACAACATCGCTTTTGGTAACAGCTATGGCTGTAATGGTACCAGCAGTTCCGGCTGGCAGTTTACCTGTACTGAAGTGGGAGATGGGTTGCCAATTCCTTTCTGGTGGCGACAGTTGACTGAGAATGCCCAGTTCCGTCGGCAAATGGCCAGTCGATGGCAAGAGCTCAGAGCCGATGGCGGGGCTTTCTCCACGGCCAGAATCAATGCCTTTATTGATCAGGAAAGCGCCAAACTGAAGGCTAAAGGGGCGGCGACACGTAATTTCAATCGCTGGGATGTGCTTGGGCGCCAGATCCCTCCAGGTCTGCACGATGAAAGAATCACTACTTTTGACGGTGAAATCAGCCAGTTCAAATCCTGGATTGGCGCCAGGACCACCTGGATGGACTCAAATCTGCCCAGTGCGGACAATGGCTATATGGTGCAGAGTGTTTCAAGTGGCACAGAAGTTGTGGCTGGCACAGTTACCCTGATGGGAGCTCTAGTGGTGGCGGCGGTAATGTCAATTTTCTAACAAGACGGTGAACAGGTCCGATAGCTCAAGCTGTAGTCTCAGCATATCGGGCTTTTATTAATCTGCAGGTGGGCTTGTTTAAACCTTTCCAGGAAAAAACATCCTGCCCTTTGTATCAGTCCAGAAGCCGACGGTTATGTCGGCTTCGAATTCGTTGGTTTCGGAGTTTTTCGTCATTCTGTGCTCCTTCCATTCTATGAGAGCTAAAATAAGCGAGCCTGGATTTTTTTTATGCCCTGTCGATGCAGGTGCCAGTGTGCTTTGTCGCTGGGCAGTGAAACATACGAGGAAAGTCTGTTATGTCCTCTCAATGTGACGTAAATACACAACCAGGGCTTGCCATGGGTAACCCTGCTTCAGATCCTGATGCATTTGCCACAATGGGGTTGATGACTGACGGGTCGAACCTACCACTGATTTTTATCAATGGTTTCGGGCAGGTCATATCGGACTCGAAGATAGCTGCACGTTTCGAGATCATTCACAATAATCAACTGGATGCTACAAACAATCCTGCCAGTAATCAACTGAACCGTATTCCTGCTCAATTGACTAGTGATGATTTTGATCGCTCTTATCTGACAGAGATTGCAACCCGGCCCGACGGAGACGCGGGAGTGTCTAAGCCAGGTTATGATTTTGAACCAAAAGTTCCAACAACCATTACTATCACTGCAACTGCAGGGCCTGATAACACGACTCTGTGTAGTAGCATGGTATTTCAATTTTATGATAATGGCGAAAGGGAGATAGAAACAAAAATAAGTAAAGTCGAGGAAGCAGACGAGGCCGTTCTTGGGATGCCAGAGGAAGATGACTGGGTAATGCATGGACCGCTGGCAGACAAAACTTTGATGCGTAATGTGCTGGCACACTATTTAATGGGGCAGATATCCAATAGGTATGCACCGAAAACTCGTTGGGCGGAGGTTTTCCTTACCAGTACTGATGATGGTTTTCCCGGTGTGTATAACTACCAGGGGGTGTATGTCTTTACAGAGGAGATGGAGGTAGACAGTAACCGGATAAATATTGGAAAACCCCCAAAAGGCAAAAGGGACAGGAATACACTGGGGTTTGGCTATCTTTTTGAAGTTGACAACACCTACGCTAGCGTAAAAAGTAACTTCACCTCAATAGGGCAGAATTCCACTGTTTACTTTGACTATATTGACCCCACTTATTACGAAGTAGAGCATGAGTTCGGATTAGGGAATTATGCCAGGCAGATTATTGGTGATTTTGAAACGGTTCTGTCAAGGCTGAGGAAAGATGACCCACTTAGCGTTCTGGAGTCACAGATGGATGTGGACTCTTTTGTGGATTTTTTCCTGATTACCGAACTGGCAAAAAATCAGGATGGCTATCGTCGTAATACTTTCTTCTATAAAGATGCTGCAAATAACCAGGGAAAGTTCACCATGGGGCCGGTGACAAGTTATGGCAGGGCATTTGGTAATGCTGACAGCTGTGGTG
>JBPCXN010000322.1:0-8780 GCA_051008495.1 Endozoicomonas sp.
GCCATCCGCTATTCCATCCCTAACGAGGGAGCCCCCATGTGGTTTGACATGCTGGGCATACCGGCTGATGCCGCCAATAAGGACAGCGCTCATGAGATGCTGAATTACCTGATGGAACCCGAAGTGATTGCCGGTGTCACCAACTACGTGACTTATGCCAACCCGAACCCGGCCTCCACGCCCTTTGTGGAAAAGGAAATTGCCAGCGACCCGGCCATCTATCCACCTGAAGAAACCATGGCCAAGCTGTTTGTTTTCAAGGAGCTGCCGCGCAGGGTAAGAAGCTACATTACCCGTGAGTGGACCCGCCTGAAGACCGGCAGGTAATTGCCGCGAAAGCGTCCATACTTTATTAAATAAGACGAATTGCAATGGACGCTTCAGGCTATGAATGAGCATCTGGCCGGACTCAAGGTTCTCATCGTGGAAGACCACCAGTTCCAGAGAATGGTTGCCGAACAGACGGTTACCGGGCTGGGGGTCGAGACTCTGCATACCGCCGGGGACGGTGACGAAGCCATGGAACTTCTGCGCAATGAGCAGGCCATGGACGTTGTCATCTGCGACCTGGACATGCCTAAAATGGACGGCATCACTTTTATACGCCATCTGGCCGAAGAAAAGCTCGCCAGCTCAGTGATTGTCGCCAGCGCTCTTGACCCGTCGCTGGTCAGAACGGTCGAAGATATGGCCCAGGAACACGGTCTGCTGGTTCTGGGCACTCTTCCCAAACCCCTCTCCCGTGATCGGCTCCGACAACTGCTCGAGCTTTATTTCGGAGATGACCCGGAGCTGGCCCCCAAAAACAAAGTCCAGGAAATCCAGTTCAACCGGGAAGACCTGAAAGAAGGCATTGAAAATGACCAGTTCATTCTTCACTACCAGCCTAAGGTGTTGCTGCAAAGTGGCCGCCTGATCGCTACTGAAGCATTATGCCGCTGGCTTCATCCCGAAGCGGGGCTGATAAGCCCGGCTCATTTCATCCCGCTCATGGAAAGCTCCGGGCTGGTGACTGACCTGACCTACAAGCTGATTGACCAGGCTCTCAAGCATCTGATTCACTGGAGCGATGAAGGACGCGCCATAGGTGTCAGCGTCAACCTCTCAGCCGTCATGCTTTCTGACACTTCCCTGCCGGACCGGCTCTATGACAGGGTCCGGAATATGGACATCGAACCGGAACTTCTGACCCTGGAAATCACCGAGAGCAGCCTGATCCAGAATGCCGCAAAAGCACTGGAAACGCTCGCCAGGCTGAAGATGAAAGGCTTCTCCCTGTCCATTGATGATTTCGGTACTGGCTATTCCAGCATGCAGCAGCTGAACCGCATCCCCTTCTCTGAGCTGAAAATAGATCGCTCATTTGTCAAGGGCGCCAATCTGGACGAAACCCGTCGGGCCATCGTGCAGGCCAATATCGGCCTTGCCCATAATCTGAAAATGAGCACTGTCGCCGAAGGCGTGGAAAACATTGATGAATGGCTACTACTGTCCGATCTGAACTGCGACATGGCACAGGGTTTTCTTATTGCCAGGCCCATGCCCGGTGAAGACCTGATAGAGTGGGAGAAAGCCTGGCTCAGTCGTTTACCCCTGGGCAGGTAATACAGCCCTTTCTCCTCAGTAGTAGAACAAGACGACAGATCCCGCAGTCAGTAAAGCCAGAAAACCGTTAAACACCCGCAGGCTTGTCTCGTTTTTCAGGAAACGTCTGATAGCCGTTCCAAACCCGGCCCAGACCGAGACACAGGGCAGGTTCACCAGCGAGAAAACCACCCCAACGACAATGGCAGATAATGTGTACTGCTCCCCAGGCAGAGTAAACACTGACACACAACCCACCGCCATCATCACAGCTTTGACATTGACAAACTGGAACAGCACAGCCTGCATCATAGTCATTGGTCTTGCCTTTTTTGCGCCTGACTCTATCCGGCCCCCCCTGGCTATTTTCCAGGCAAGAAAAATCAGGTATGCAGAACCGACATAACGCAGCCAGTCCTGAAGTTCAGGATATAACAGGAAAAAGCTGCCTAGCCCGAACGCCACACAGAGATACATCACCAGGAAGCCCAGGGAAATGCCCAGCATATGCGGGACAGACCGGATAAAGCCAAAATTGGCGCCACTGGCCGTCAACATAATATTGTTCGGCCCCGGCGTGATACTGGTAGAGATGGCAAAAGTCACCAGAGGCAACCAGGCCAGTTCCAGACTAACCATCACCGGGTTCCTTCACGTTGCAGCTGAGGAAAGGCAGACATAGATTGTACCCATACAATATTGTTATTTTCGAAAAAAGGCGCTGGAATTGATAGTAATACCTATCTAAAATAGATCAACACTTATATTGTCACCATTACAAAAACAATTGACGCAGCTATCCATGCAACAATCCACGCAACTATCCATGACCCACTGGCAACCCAATCTCAGCCGCTTTTCCGGCCCTAAATACAAAGCCCTGGCCGATGCCATCGAAGTCGCAATTACCAATGGTGACCTCAACAGCGGAGAGCGCCTGCCAACCCACAGGGCCCTGGCTGAAAGCCTGGGCGTAACTATTGGGACAGTCACGCGGGGTTACGCTGAGGCAGAGCGCAGGAGGCTGGTCACTGCCAGGGTCGGCAGCGGCACATTCATCCAGGGCAAGGTTTGGGAAAAAAAGGACTTCAGCATTTCCGCAGAGCCCTGTGACCACCTGATTGACCTGACTCTGGGCCTGCCGGTCCCGGGCCGGAGAGAACAGATGCTGGCCCAGACCCTGGCCACCATTGCAGAAAGCGGACAAAGAATCGCACCACTGCTGGATTATCATCCGGAGAGTGGTATCGCCCGTCACAGGGAAGCCATGGCACGCTGGATGCGTTATCACGGGATCGATGCAGACGCCGAAAATATACTGATCACCTCCGGTGGCCAGCACGCCAACATGATGACCCTGCAGGGATTGTTAAGACCCGGCGATACCGTGGCTTCCGAGAACCTGACCTATCCAGGCTTTATCAACGCCACCCGTCAGTGGCATCTGCGCCACCTTGGGCTATCCATGGACGAATATGGGCTCAGGCCAGAGGCACTGGAAGAGTGCTGCCAGCAGCATCGGCCCAGACTGCTCTACCTGATGCCCAACCTTCAGAACCCCACGGCGTCGGTTATGCCGCTTGAAAGGCGTCAGGAAATCCTTGAGATTGCCGGCAGACATCAACTGCTGATCCTGGAAGATGACGTGCAGTTCATAACCCCTGAAAGCCGCCTGCCCAGCCTCTACAGCCTGGCCCAGGAAAGGGTGATCTACACCACCAGCTTTTCCAAATCCCTGGCCGGAGGTTTGCGGGTTGGCTTCGCCTGCTGTTCGGCTGACCTGAAGGAAAAGCTGATCATTGCCATGCGCAGCAATTGCTGGATAACTCCGCCACTGATGTCTGAAGTCACTTCAGAATGGATCGACTCGGGAGAGGCCTGGCAGCTGATCGCCTGGCAACGGGAAGAGATTCAGCAACGGCAACAGATGCTGCACGACATTCTCAAGGATCACCGCGTACAATCGCAGCCATACAGCTTTCATGCCTGGCTCCAGCTGCCTGAACCCTGGAGGGCGGAAACCTTCGTCAGGCAGCTGGAAGGGCAGGGTGTCAAAGTGCTCCAGCCGGAACTGTTTGCCGTAGGAAGTACATCAGTTCCACAGGCAGTACGCCTGTGCATCAGCAGTCCTGCCACCCGAGAGCAATTGAGGAAGGCCCTGGAGACCATCCGAGAGCTGCTGGACGTGGAACCGGCACAGATCCTGCGCCCAATGGTTTTTTAAACAGGCAGGGTAAACTCACCGAAGTCTGACAGACTCCTAAAACTGGTTTTCCGGAATAAACCATGACCAGAGAAAGAACAAAGCAAATCGTCAACTATCTGTTATTCCAGGCTGGCTGGTTCGCCTGTGTACTTGGCGGTGATCAGATTGCACTGATAACAACGCTGGTCATACTTTTCATTCATCTCCGCTGGATTGGCCAGTGGCGAATGGAGCGAGAGCTTCTAGCTATCAGCCTGATCCTGGGAAGTGCCATAGACAGCTTCCTGGGCAACCTTGAAATCCTGATATTCCCCGGTGATGGTCGTTTGTTGCCGGTCTGGCTGGCCTGCCTATGGCTGCTGTTCGGCACAACCCTCAGACACTCATTTGACTGGGCCCGTGAACACAGGCTGGCCAGCGCCCTTCTGGGGATGATTGGCGGACCTGCCAGCTATTATGCGGGCACAAAACTGACCAATGTCTCCCTGATGGAGCCGACCTGGCTGACACTCCTGATATTGGCAGTGATCTGGGCTGCAGTGATTCCTGTCCTGCAGGCCTTTTCCGCCGCCTGGCTGAAGCGACACGAAATTGGCCGCTGAAGACCGGCAATGAACCTGGTAATGATCTGAAACCATTGCGCCCACCACCATCAGTGCTAAAGTCCTCTTTTTGATTTTTCCCGGGGCAAGCAATGGTCGATATCACTGTTGATAACGTAAAACTCACCGAATACAGCCACGGCGCTGGCTGCGGCTGCAAAATCTCACCGGAAGTGCTGGACAGTATTCTCCAGAGCAAACTGCAACTCCCTGAATTTCCCAGCCTGGTGGTGGGTAACGCCAGCAAAGACGACGCCGCTGTTGTTGATCTGGGCAATGGAGAAGGGATTATCAGCACCACCGATTTTTTCATGCCCATTGTTGATGATCCCTTCGACTTCGGCCGGATCGCCGCCACCAATGCCATCAGCGATATTTACGCCATGGGCGGCACACCCCTGATGGCTATTGCCATCCTTGGCTGGCCCGTCAATGTTCTTCCTCCGGAAATTGCCTCCCAAGTAGTGGAAGGCGGTCGCCAGGCCTGCGCCGATGCCGGTATTCCTCTTGCCGGAGGACACAGTATTGATGCACCGGAGCCTATTTTCGGCCTCGCTGTTACTGGCCGGGTTCCGCTGAACCAGCTGAAAAGAAATGATCAGGCCAGGACTGGCAGCAAACTCTATCTCACCAAACCACTGGGCGTGGGTATTCTGACCACAGCCCAGAAGAAGAAACTTCTTAAAGACGAACACAGTCATATTGCCCGTGATGCCATGTGCACTCTTAACAAGATTGGCGCTGACTTTTCTGCGGTCGATGGCATCAGTGCCATAACAGACGTCACTGGTTTTGGTCTGCTCGGGCACCTGCTGGAAGTGTGCGAAGGCAGCGGAGTTAAAGCTCACATACATTTCAGTGATCTCCCACTGCTGCCTCATGCAGAAACTTACCGTCAACAGGGCTGTTTACCGGGTGGCACCCACAGGAATTTTGCCAGCTACGGCCATAAGGCCTCAGAACTGACAGAAGAACAGAAACAAATCCTCTGTGACCCACAGACCAGTGGCGGCCTGCTGGTTGCTGTAGATGAACAGGCCCAGGCAGAGTTTCATCAAATATCCGAGCGCTACGGTTTACAACTTGATGCTATTGGAGAGTTGTCTGAATACGACGGTGGCAAATGGGTGGAGATTAACGGCTAGGATCTGTCAGCTAACAGACAGAAAGAAAAAGGCCCGACATTTTGCCGGGCCCAAAAAGGCTAGATGGGTCGATTACCGTATTCGCTCGAGGGCTTCTTGGGCGGATCCGCGGTAATGTTCGATGGTACTTCTTCAATCTCCCCGCCCTGTTTCAAGAAAGCTTCTATCTGTGTGTTCAAACTTTCTCGCAACTTCTTGCGGGATTCAACGGTTCTCTGATCGGCTGGTTCGTCTCGACTGCCCAGAAAACTAATGTCTACACCATCAAAACCAGCAGCAGCTTTTTTCGGCTTTTTCCTTGCCATAGCTCTATCCTCTTGGATACTGGTTAACGGAGCATCTGCTCCACCCTGATTGTATTTTATTTCCGATTTTTTTAGTTATAGTCCAGCGATATCAAAACGCCAGTTCGGTTTTTCCCTCCAGTTATCTTTCTACTATAAAAAGACTAGTTAAAATTATAATTACTTATATAGATCGCCTTGTAAAGTCACAATCAAACGTCTTCTGCCGCCATGATTCCGATGCTCTCCCAGCCAGATGCCCTGCCAGGTTCCCAGGGCGAAGGCACCATCACTGACGGGCATCATCACAGAAGCCCCAAACAAACTGGCCTTAATGTGAGCGGGCATGTCATCGGGCCCTTCCAAAGTGTGGAGGTAGTAGTCGGCATTTTCCGGGATAGCTTGACTGCAATGCTGCTCCATATCGTGCCGGACATCCGGGTCGGCATTTTCATTGAGAGTGAGGGAAGCGGAGGTGTGCTGAATGAACAGGTGGCACAGGCCTGCCCGGTAGCTGGCCAGTTCAGGCAGTTGAGCTTCTATCTCATGGGTGACGATATGAAAGCCACGGCCCCTGGGTTGTAATAGAATCAGTTTCTGAAACCAGCTCATAAGATACCTGCCAATGTTCGCTCGTGGTCTTTTTTAAGTCTTATACTTGATTGATAAGTTCCTTGGAAGGTAGTCTTTCCGTGGCCCTCGAACAAGACAAGAATGTTGTTTAAACCTGAAAGGTCTTTTTCTGGCATTGATATGGCTCTGATTAAACTCTGTTTCAGCTTGTTGGCCATTATTGTGTTCTGTGCCCAGAATGCTTCTGCATCTACCAGTGATCTGAACAATGCAGGCTGTGGCTTCAATGACATGGCCGCCTTTTATCAGACAGAACTGGGTATCGGCCCCGTAGAGATTCAATACATATTTAAAAGAATGAAGAATCCCAACACCAATGGCTACGCCAGAAAACAGGGAAAGCACAAATACCTGATCGCCCTGGCAAACGGCCTTGAACCCAGTGAAACAAGAGTGACCATGGCCCATGAAATGGTGCACATTCGCCAGATGGAAGAAGGCTCAATCAATAAGGCAGAATTTGAAAAGCACTACATGAACCGCAGCTTTGAAGATGAGGCGTTCCGGCTCAGCCTGCCAATGGCGGCAAAGTTCTATACTGAACACCGCTGTCCAGACGAACCTTTGTAACTCTCTTGTCACTCTCTTGTAACTCTCTTCTAACTCTCCCTGTAAACAAAAAAGCCGGAACATCCCTGCCCCGACCATTTTTCCAGAATGCTAAACCGTCAGACGCTGCCTGTCAGGCATCAGCCATGTTCAACCCACAGACGACTCTTTTCAACAGCCTTCTCCCAGCCCTTGTAGAGAGCCTGGCGCTGTTCGTCACTCATGTCCGGAATGTATTCACGATCAACGACCACCTTGTCCTTCAGGTCATCAAGGCTGTCCCAGAAACCGACAGCCAGGCCAGCCAGGTAGGCAGAACCAGCGGCGGTGGACTCAATCACTGTTGGACGTACAACCTTGGTGTTCAGGATGTCAGCCTGGAACTGCATCAGGAAGTTGTTGGCAACAGCACCACCGTCAACTCTCAGTTCTGCCAGTTTGATGCCGGAATCCTGCTCCATGGCGTCGATCAGGTCGCGGGACTGGTAAGCGATGGCTTCCAGTGTCGCACGAACAATATGGTTACGGTTGGCGCCACGGGTCAGACCAAAGATGGAACCGCGGGCATAGGGATCCCAGTATGGTGCACCCAGGCCAACGAAGGCAGGCACAACGTACACACCGTTAGTGTCTTTTACCTTGCTGGCGAAGTATTCGGTATCTGCCGCATCGCGTATCAGACCCAGCTCGTCACGCAGCCACTGGACAGAAGCACCCGCCATGAAGACAGAACCTTCCAGCGCGTAAGTCACCTTGCCATCTACACCGAAAGCAATAGTGGTCAACAGACCATTTTCGGATTTCACCGGCTTCTCACCAGTGTTCATCAGCAGGAAGCAGCCAGTACCGTAGGTGTTCTTGGCCATGCCTTCCTCGTGGCACATCTGACCGAACAGCGCAGACTGCTGGTCACCGGCCATACCGGCTACAGGAATGCGGGTGCCGCCCTTGCCGCCGATATTAGTCTGGCCGTAAACCTCAGAGCTGGACTTCACTTCCGGCAGCATGCTGCGGGGAATATCCAGGGTCTTGAGAACAGTCTCGTCCCATTCCAGCTTGTTGATATCAAACATCATGGTACGGGAAGCGTTGGATACGTCAGTGACGTGAGCACGGCCATTGGTCAGCTTCCAGGTCAGCCAGGTATCAATGGTACCGAACAGCAGCTCGCCGTTTTCCGCTTTCTCACGGGCACCTTCAACGTTGTCCAGAATCCACTTCAGCTTGGTGGCGGAGAAATAGGCGTCCAACACCAGACCGGTGGTTTCGCGAATGTACTGTTCCAGACCATCACGCTTCAGCTGTTCGCAGATATCCGTAGTACGACGGCACTGCCATACGATAGCGTTGTAGACAGGACGACCAGTGTTCTTGTCCCAGACGACAGTGGTTTCACGCTGGTTGGTAATACCGATAGCAGCCACTTCATCAGAACGAATGCCTGTTTTCGCCAGGGCTTCGGTCAGTACCGAGCTCTGGGTCGCCCAGATTTCCATGGCATCATGCTCTACCCAGCCTGGCTGTGGATAGTATTGTGTGAACTCGCGCTGGGAAGAACCTACTGCTTCACCGCTGTGATTAAAGATAATGGCGCGGGAGCTGGTTGTACCCTGGTCGAGAGAGACAACGTATTTCTTTTCTGAGGTCATGGTCTGTATCCTAAATTCTATTCTGTTTATCGGTAGTGGGCTAAACCTGTGATTTCTCATCAATCGATTTCAGTGATGACTAGACCTGTAGGCTATCAAGATCACAGGTTTGCCCCTCTACCCGGAAT
>JBPCXN010000323.1:0-10284 GCA_051008495.1 Endozoicomonas sp.
ACCGTAAAAGTTCTCATCATGGGAACTTTTATGCGATAACCAAGCTGTTCTCTGAGCATCGAACGTTGAAACAGGAAACTCTTGGAGCGATCCAAGAACCCTCGTCCGATAGGATGGGGAGTGTCAGATTCACAACAGAAACCCTGTGATCCACATCATCTGAAATGACAAGGCATAATCCGTAACTGAAATCCTTGTGACTAGGATAGAGGGTAACGAAGGGAAGATACTGTCACACTCTGACCTGACGGAACTCCTCGACTTTCTGCCTGATATTTTCCCTCACCTGTTTATGGTGCGGATCGTCGGCATAACGCTGGTGATAAACCATGTGGAAAGGCACCGGCATACAGCTGAACGGTAGCGGGAAAAAACGCAGAGATAGAATGGGGCTCCAGAGTCGGGCAAACGATTCAGTAGTGATGCCAATATACTCTGTTCGCGACACCATATTAACGACGCTGGATAGGGAAGATACTTCAACTCTGTCTTTACGTGCTGGCAGACGCTCCGTTGCAAAAACATCCACGAGCTGCTGTCCTTCACGACGGGTTTTCTGCACAACATGCTCTTCCTGAAAGAACTGCTCTCTCGTCAGGGTGCTGCCTTTCACTCTCGGGTGATTTGATGCACAAACAACTACCGCGGGCTCACGCATCAACTCTTGAATAATAAAGGCTTTATCCCGGGTAATGGTGTTGTCGATTAATAACTCAACCCGGTTCGTACGCAAATCATTCAATGCACTTTCCTGATCGCTATGGGGCAAAACAAATTTTACCCCTGAAACTTCTCCGATAAAGTGCAGTACGGCTTCCGTTCCATAGGTGATAATCTCACGCTTTGATGACATGGCGCTATCTATACGCAGCAGGGCTGGTTGCAACTCTCTTGCTAACTGGCTGGCCCGGGCGGTTGGTGTAATCCCCCGCCCCTGCTTGACAAACAATGTGGCATTTACCTGTTCTTCCAGCCGACGGATCGCCTGACTGACAGCTGATTGGCTGATACCCAGCTCCTCCGAGGCCCGGGTATAGGAGGTGTGTTGAAACACTGTGACAAAAGCACGAATCAGGTTTAAATCCATTTCCCGGATCTCCTGTAAGGGTCATAAGGCGGATGACGAATCACTCCCTGCACTCCGCCTACTTATACATAGCAGCACATTCATTGTGTTCAAGTCATTCTGCTTGTTGCTACGGTCTTACACATAACCACCTGTCATTACTACTCCCGTCTTTTAGCGGCACCGGCAGTCTGTACACGACTCTGGATTTGTTGGATTACGGGCAATAAAAGGACAGGCGGGAGATAATCGATCACCGGTTTGTCATATCAGTACGACAATGCAATTGTTTTGGCGTATGAAAGAATCATTCATAAAGGTGATTAATACAGCTCAGAATAAGGATTTATTCTGCATTTAGAATAAAAGAAAATGTCGATCTTTAAATCGTTTCAACTGCCCTGGCTTATCCTTCCATTCAAAAAAGTCTGAAGGTTTAAGCATGATAACGAGAACAGTAGCGTTTTATTAAATTCATTTTTTCCGAAAAAAATTTGCAAAAACAATACAATAAAAAAGCTATCATTACGGGCAGTGATAATCAATAAGCTGCGTTAATGGAGCTTATAATGTGCGCTTATGAATAAAAAAGCGAACCGCTCATCCGTTCCAATGCTTATTGTGGTAAAGTCTTTTCCGACATTAAAGGCTGTGTAAATATTTAATAAGTACTTTGTTGCTGCGAATTTACAAATGCGATTTTTCTTGATTTAAAGCAAAAAAAATCATTGTGGCATCAGTACGCTATTAACAACCCTTTTGAATCAATGAACGAATGATTTTCCGTTAGCCTGTGCGCTGATTTTTAGCCTGTATCCATCATCATGCACAACCATTACTAACACGATTTTTTGAAGCAACACAAACGATTCTACACACACTCTCACAAGAATCCTGTCAGTCTTTTTGATCATTCGGGCTGATGAAACTGGGCCAGATTACCAATATTGACCAAAGGATTCGTTCTCGGAGGAATATCATGCAAGGCCACCCTGTTAGGCAGCTCTTCTTGGCCATGGCGCTCAGTACTGTTCTCTATAACGGCACGGTCAGCGCTCAGCAGTCCGCGCCTGTAGTTCCTGCTGTGGCAGTATCTGCCCAGCCCATTCACTTTGAAAAAAGTTATGTTGGCCGCGCTGTTCCGGTTGACCATGTAAAAATCACCACCAAAGTGGCGGGTGAAATACAAAGTATTCATTTCAAGGAAGGCAGTTTTGTTCAGGAAGGGGATGTCCTGTTCCGACTTGACCCTGAGCCTTATGAGCTGGCTCTTGAGTCAGCCCAGGCCGCTCTTCAAGCCACACTGGCTCAGAATGAAAACGCTCAAATCACGCTGAAGCGCAGCGAAGAACTGATCAAAACAAACGCCATCTCCCGGCAGCTGCTGCTGGATCATCAGGCAGCGGCACGCACAGCAACAGCAAATGTCAGCAAGGCTCGTGCTGCGATGAAAACTGCCGAGCTAAGCCTGCGCTACACCAAAATTGTTGCGCCTGTCTCTGGTCGTGTAGGTTCTCGCAGTGTTTCCGTCGGTGATCTGGTCGGCACCGCACCACCGGTTCGGGTAATGACCGAAATGATGGTTATGGACCCGATCAACGTGGAGATGGCCGTTAACGAGAAAGACCTTTTAAACAAGGTGGTTGACCACACTGATCTCACCCTGACTCTGGCAAACGGCGACGTTTACCCCCTGACCGGCCGGGTGGACTTTGTGGATAACCATGTCTCACCCAACAACAGCACCATTCAGGTGCGGGCTTCTTTCTCCAACCCTGACAACCAGCTGGTGCCGGGTCTGTTCGTGAATGTGAAAGCCACTGATACCCGTGCCCAGAACCTGATCGCTATTCCCCAGCGAGCGGTGATGGAGAATCAGTCCGGCCGTTTTGTTTATGTAGCCGATGCTGAAAACAGTGTTGTGGTGCGTCCGGTACAGACCGGCCCACGTATTGGTGTGCAGTGGGTTATCAACGAAGGTCTGGAAGAGGGCGATGTGGTGCTGACCAGCAACCTGCAGCTGCTGCGCCCCGGTCAGGAAGTCACCTTGAATATGGCAGAGGATGCGTAAGCCATGGGTGAGTTTTTCATCAAGCGACCCAAGTTCGCTATTGTTATCTCTCTGCTGATATCCCTTGCGGGCATCATTGCCTTTATGACCCTGCCGGTGGCGGAATATCCACAGATCGCGCCGCCCAAGGTAAAGATCATCGCGGAATTTCCCGGTGCTTCAGCCGGTATTCTTGGTGACACTGTTGCCCCGATTATTGAAACGGCGGTAAACGGTGTAGAGGGTATGTCCTACATCGATTCTTCCGCCACCGATGACGGTAAGTATCGAGCCTTCGTGACCTTCGCTATCGGCACTGATCCCAGCAAGGCGGAAACCGACGTACAGAACCGGGTCAGCCGGGTTCTGAGTCGTCTGCCTGAAGAGGTTCGTCGCCAGGGCGTTGAGGTGATGAAGACCAACGACGGTATGCTTCAAATCGTTACCCTGACCACCCCTGACGGCTCCCGTGACTTCCGTTTCCTGTCCAACTATGCGGACATGACCGTACGGGAAGCGCTTTCCCGTCTTGACGGAACCGGTGACGTGGTGATGATCGGTGTGCAGCCTTACTCCATGCGGGTATGGGTGAACCCTGAGAAGATGGCGGCTCGCAATATGACCGTTGCGGAGATCAATGCAGCGATTGCGGCCCAGAACACCATCGTACCGGCTGGTGCTTTGGGTGCCCGTCCAGCCACTGACGAAACTGAGTTCAAGTACACCATTCGTACCCAGGGTCGCCTGGAAACACCGGAAGACTTTGAGAACATTATTGTTCGTGCTGGTCCAGACGGTTCTCAGGTTCTGTTGAAAGACGTGGCCCGGGTTGAGTTGGGGTCTGCGGACTACACCACCGGCGCATATCTGAATAACTCCGATGCGGCACTGGTGGCAATCTATCCGACACCTGACGCCAATGCTGTAGAGCTGGCTAACGCTGTGCGCAACACCATGGCGGAACTGGAGCGGGCCTTCCCGAGTGGTGTTGGGTATGAAATCCCCTACGATACTTCTTTGCAGATTGAAGCCTCTATGGCTGAGGTGTATCAGACCATCTTTATCGCTGCGGTACTGGTTGCCCTGATCACCTACCTGTTCCTGCAGAACTGGCGTACCACGCTGATTCCGATTATTGCGATTCCTGTGTCCCTGCTGGGTACCTTTGCCATTATGCAGGTGGTTGGTATCGACATTAACACCATCTCCATGTTCGCCCTGATTCTGGCGATCGGTATGGTGGTTGATGCCTGTATCGTGGTGGTGGAAAACGTTGAATACCAGATGCACACCCACAAGCTGGACAACGTGGAAGCCACCAAACGTACGATGAAAACGGTAACCGCCCCGCTGATTGCTGCGATGGTGGTGCTGATTTCCGTATTTGCGCCGGTCTCCATGACGCCGGGCATGGTGGGTATTATCTACGCCCAGTTCGGTATCGTTATGACCGTAGCCTCCATCGTGTCTACTGTTGTTGCGATGTCCCTGGCTCCGGCTCTGGCAGCGCTGATTATGCGTCCGGAGATCCCCAAGCCCTGGTTCCTGCTGCGGGCCTTCAACGTCTTTATGGACAAGATCACTGGCGGATACCTGAAAGGCGTGACCCTGATGACCCGACATATCGGTATTACCGTTGTGCTGTTCCTGGGTCTGATCGGTCTGTCTGTAGTCCTGGGCAAAAGCCTGCCAGAGGCCTTTGTACCGGATGAAGATCAGGGTCGTGTTATGGTCGAGGTCACTCTGCCCCAGTCGGCATCGGCCAACCGTACCGACAAGGTGCTGCAAGAGCTGTCCGAAGAGATTCAGGCAATTCCCGGCGTGAAGGATGTGGTGAGCGCCTACGGTTTCTCCATTATCAAGTTCGCCTCTCTGCCCAATGCTGGTCTGATTGTTGTGGCGATGGATGACTGGTCCGAGCGTACTACACCGGACCTGAAAGATACTGCGATTCTGGCCAAGGTCCGCGAAGTGCTGATCAGGCACCAGGAAACCACTGGTATTGTGTTCAAGACGCCTCAGTTGCCAGGTATGGGTACCACCGGTGGTGTGGCCATGCAGGTTCTGGAAACTACAGGCCAGTCCCTTGAGCAGATGAAGCCGGTTGTGGATCAGCTCCTGCAGCAGGTAAACGCCCGCCCTGAAGTGGGTATGGCTTACCACACCTTCTCTGACTCTGTACCGCAGATCTACCTGGACATCGACCGTGACCGTGCGCTGTCCATGGGCATTAATCTGCCTGAGGTGTACCAGACCCTGAACGCCACTCTGGGTGCCAACTGGGTGAATGACGTTACCCTGTACGGTCGAAGCTTTATGGTGCGGGTACAGGCTGAGCCGGAGTATCGTCAGACGGAAAAAGTGCTGGATAACATTATGGTACGTAACCGTGTCGGTGAGATGATTCCGCTGTCTGCCTTTGCCGAGTTTAAGCCTACTGCCGGTACCGATACGGTGACCCGTTTCAACCTGTTCAACACCATCCGTGTGACTGCGATTCCGGCTCCCGGTCAGACATCCGGTGATGTTATCAGTGCCATGTCTGAAGTGGCCGACGGTATGCTGCCCGATGGCTATGGTTACGACTGGTACGGCCAGACGGCTGAGGAAGTGAAGTCTTCCGGCAATGCCGGCCTGCTGTTCGGTATCGCTATGCTGATTACCTTCCTGGCGCTGGTGGCACAGTACGAATCCTGGGTGACTCCGGTCTCGATTCTTCTGGCGGTACCCACGGCACTGGTTGGTGCACTGGCGATGGTGTTCCTCTCTGGCTCGGCCATGTCGGTTTATACCCAGGTTGGCCTGGTGTTGATGATTGCCATGGCGGCACGTAATGCCATCCTGATTGTGGAATTCGCCAAGGAACTCCGTGAAGAACAGGGCATGTCCATCTTTGACTCTGCGATTACAGCGGCCAAGCTGCGTTTCCGCGCGGTACTGATGACAGCCTTCTCCTTCGTTCTGGGTGTAATGCCACTGTTGTTTGCCTCCGGCGCCGGTTCTGTTGCCCGTCAGGCCATTGGCCAGGTCTCCTTTGGTGGCATGTTGTCCGCAACCGTTGCCGGTTGTCTGTTTGTTCCACCGTTCTATGCGGCTTTCCAGAGAATGCGGGAAGCTGTGAAAGAGCGCGGTGGTAATAAAACTGGCCAGGCGGTTGCTGCACCAGCTAACTAAATACCAGCTAGATCACAGGATTTAACCTGTACTTGAAATGATACCCGGCGGCTGCCGGGTATCATTTGACTGGATTTTCTGAACAAGTTAATACCCCTTAACCTGCCTGAAACTCTTCCTTAAGAAAAAGCGCGAGCCTTTACCTTTATTTTTCCCGGCGTTCCTGTAACTGGTATGCCGTCACCTGATTTTTGGTGAAGGAAGGAATAACAATCTGCTGTGTTTCTGGGATATAAATGAAATCAGCCGGTGTTGTTAATCCTTCCATCAGGGTGGTTGCCGAGCCACCCTTGTCCAGCAGCAATATCTCTCCTTTCAGAAAGTCACTGATCAGCCAGCGGCCCTGATTATCCACACTGATACCATCCATATTGACCCATTCGCGGTCGATCTCTTGAATCTGTACCTCTTTTGTTGCCCTTGAGATCTGGAGCAGAGCGCCGGAGGTTTTTGTAGAAAAGTCCGATTGAACGTCTCTTCCCCAGGAGGCAACACTGAGAGTAGTTCCTGTCAGCCACAGGCCATTGGGGGAGTTCAGCTTTTCAGAGTGCAGCCAGAGTTCAAAGGTACCGTCTTTAAGGCGATAGATACTGTTCCCCAACCAGTCTGAAACAAACACCTGCCCGCTGGCATCGACAGCAATGCCATTCAGCAACTTGATGTTTTTGTGGGTGTGCTGTTGAACGACCCTGCCGGTTTGCAGGTCTGCGACAACGAGTGCCTTCACATCCGCGATATAGATTTTGTTATCAAAAAGGGCAAGCCCCTTGGGGGAGTGAAGCCCGGTTACGAAGTCAGCAGTTTCCATTTCCCCCTTCATGTTGAGCAGGGATATGCTGCCGTTGCCATCTTCTATTAAGGGCCCTCCATTGATATTGGAGACATAGTATTTCTGCTTTTCCGCATCATAGGCCACGGACTCAGGCATCTTGAATCCATCAGCCACCCACAGGGGCTTAAGTGCGTCGGCCAGAGTAACCTGCGGGGATATCAGCAGCGCGAGGGAAAGCCCGGTTGTAAGACACAGGCGAGGTAAAATAGACATGTATTGATCTCCTGCTTCTTCTTGAACCTTCCTTAGCCCAGCAGAGTGAACTGGGCATCCATTCCTTTATCCCGAAGGGGAATCAGGGCCTGATAGTCACTGCTGTTATACCAGCCCTCAGCCAGTGCCCGCGACGGAAAGGCAATGACAACCTGCCTCTGAAAATCTGCTGGCCCATGCAGGGGCTGCGCAGGTCCTTTCGCCAGTATTTCCCCCTGGAACTGCGCCAGTGTCGTAGGAACTGAAGCTCCGTATTGGGAAAGGTATTCGGTATTGGTGGGATTAAAGCGAACCAGAATATAAGCGCTCATTATTGCTTTCCGTTTGTTTGTCATTTGTCGGTAGTGTTTTTGAGTGCTCATTCTAAAAAGTGTTTTTTTGTGGAACAATTGCTGGAAATTGAAAGAACTGTTTAGAAAAAATGAACAAACTGAAGCAGCTACCTCGCCTTCTGGTCTTTGCTGAAGTCGCCCATAAAGGATCATTTACCCAGGCTGCAAGACACTTGAATATCACCAAGTCTGCCGTCAGCCAGCAGATTCGTGCTTTGGAGCAAGAACTCAATGTTCAGCTGTTGAACCGAACGACACGAGGTGTTGCGCCCACAGCGCTGGGTAAACAGTTGCTGCAGCGGAGCCAGTCCCTGCAGGAGCAGGTTGATCTGATTTTCAGTGATATTGCCAGTGCCGGGCATAATCCGAGTGGAAGGTTTGCGATTACCTTCCCTCACTCATTACAAAGCCGGGTTATCATGCCAGCTCTTGAACAGCTCTGTATTGAGTATCCGAACCTTGAGCCACACCTTGTCGCGAGTGATCAGCAGTTGGATCTGGTCAGTCATAATCTTGATATGGCTATAACCTGTGGTGATCTGCCTGACAGTACCTACAGAGCTTTGCCTATTGGCAGTATGACGGAGGTTTTCTGTGCCACACCGCTCTATATCAGTCGGTATGGCTCTCCAGAAACGCTGGAACAGCTGGCTCAGTCGAGCTGCATTCTGACCAGCTGGCAGAAGCCCGTTATGTACCTGCAGGACAAAGCCAATGGCAGAGCCAGTAACAGCAGCAGTGATAACATTAGTAGTAACAGCCGCGTACGGGTTCATATGCATCCAGCAGCTCAAGTGAATACTCTGGCCAGCGCGCTAGAAATGGTCCAGCGCCATTTTGGTATTGCTCTTTTGCCGGATGTAATTGCCAGGCCTCTTATCAGCAGTGGTGAGGTGTTGGCTGTGTTACCGGATTTCACAGGGCCAGATTGGCCTGTGTGGAGTCTTCATGCCTATCAACAGGAAAAACCGGTTCATGTGACTCGTTTTCACCAGCTTGCCAGTCGTTTTTTTGAGATCAGGAATGTTTAAATGCAAGCGAGGAAATTCTGCCGTTCTATGCGGCATTCCAGAGGATACGGGAAGCTGTGAAAGGACGGAGCAATAATAAAAAGCCAATAAGGCGGCTGCAGTGCCAGCTAACTAAATACCAGCTAGATCACAGGATTTAGCCTGTACTTGAAATGATACCCGGCGATTGTCGGGTATCATTTCATTCATTTCCCAGAGCGTGCTCTCCCTTAAACCGAGCCGAAATAGTTACCAGCCTAGCCTTCTCTGGCCTCGCAGCATGCAGGGCCTGAGCCAGCCTGAGCCCATCATCAGGGCTTACCCACGACTTCGGAAACCAGTTTGTGCAGATACTGATGAAGAGCATTGGTACGGTCAGTGAGACGCAAATTTGTCGTAAGAATTATATCGAGTTCCATAGCGCCTGATCCGGGAACTTTGATCAACTCATCTCCTAATGTACATTCGGGAATGATATTGGCCACCTCCGCTTTATTCATTAACTGCAGCGCAAAGGAAATTGTATCCAGATGGTGCTGGTAATTAATGTGCATGCCCTTTTTCTTTACATGCTCAAGGTAATGGAAACGTTCATCGTTCCAGCCAGGTGTGTGCTGAAAAATAAACGGCCAGTGCCTTACATCCTCCCAAATCCTGCTGCCATGACAACGGGCAATTGCGACAACAATTTTATCCCGGCGCACAGTTTGTTGATAAATCGCAGCAGAGCGGTTTTCATCCAGGCAGTGCAGGCCCAGAGTCACTTCACCACTGATAAGGTGCTGGGCTGTTTTCACGTTCCAGCTTTGCATATGCAGAGGGGCGTTAGGAAAATGTTGTTGCAGGGATTCATATACCGGCAACCCAAATGTTTCAAGAAATGGGTCGGGCATGGCCACAATAATAGCTTGCCGATAATTTTCCGGAGTAAAGTCTGAGCGTTTAAGGGTGCTTTCAATCAGGCCCATGGCCTGCTTCAGGCCGGGTAACAGGGATCGAGTGTATTCAGTAGGCATCAGTCGCCCGCCAACACGTTCAAACAGCACGTCATCCAGTTGTTTTCGCAATCGCGACAGCTGCTTACTCACGGCACTTTCAGTAATGCCCAGCTCGATTCCTGCTCGCCGAATACCCTGTTTCTCGCACAGGATAACGAGAGTCTTCATCAGATTCAGATCCGTCAGCTGGCTCATGGTATGACCTCACTGTAAAACTGGCCACTCAACCATATCTACTTGAATTTGATTCAAGTAAGACTGTCGTACAACTCGCAGAAAGATCGTTAGTGTGATCGCCATCTTTATCTGACAGAGTCAAATGACTGATGAAAAAATTGTTGAGTTCGGCTGCCACACTGGCTTTATGCGTCAGTGTCGCCTTTCCCACCCTAAGCCATGCTGCCAGCACACAGCCTGCATCCCTTATCGAATATAGCGGTCGGGAAAAAGTTGAATACGACTATGCCTATTCACTGGGTATCCAGGCGACAGTTTATGGCTGGGCTCCCGTGATGATGGATGTTGCTCTGGATCTGCAAACATCTGTTGATGTGCCAATGAACAACGGCCAGGCACCTTTGAATCAGCTGGGATCCATCACTCGTTTGT
>JBPCXN010000324.1:0-8613 GCA_051008495.1 Endozoicomonas sp.
GCCCGTGACCCTTCGCACCGTGGAAAAGCGCATGGGTGTCAAGAACGAGGTGGCCGCTTTTGTGGTTCCCCTGGGGGCAACCATCAACATGGATGGCACGGCCATCATGCAGGGCGCCGCTACGGTATTCATTGCCCAGGCCTTTGGTGTCGACCTGGCCATGGGGGATTACATGATGGTCATCGTCACCGCCACCCTGGCCTCCATCGGCACCGCCGGTGTACCGGGTGTCGGCCTGGTGATGCTGGCGATGGTGCTGCAACAGGTGGGGCTGCCGCTGGAAGGCATTGCGCTGATTATGGGTGTTGACCGCCTTCTGGATATGATCAGGACTGCCGTCAACATCACCGGAGACAGTGTGGTCAGTTGCATCGTCGCCAAAAGTGAAGGCAGCCTGGATCTGGCTGTCTATAACGATGAACACGCTGGTGAGGTCGATGAAGATATCGACTTCCATCATATTGGTAACAGGCAGCAGCCCCTGAATGCCTGATAGCTGCAGGCGCAGCAGCGCTGTCTGATGTGCCAGCTCTGCCGATAGTCAGTCCATAACTGGCATTGTCGGAAAAGGCAGAAGCATGCAGCCAACTGGCTTAGGAGGGACTCCTGTCCCTGTAACAACACAGAGTACAACGGCGCAGGATGTTTCTGTTACATACAATCCTCAGGCCTGGAGCAGCTGGTCCACGTATTCCATAGCAGGCGTACCAGGCATCCAGGCAACTATTGGTCAGAAACGTCCGGGAGAGAGTCAGCCTGCCGCTGTCAAAACCGGTAAAGTGAGGATTGGCGAAAGGCTGGTTGAGAGTGGCCCGATGGTAGCCGGGCTGCCGGAAAAACTGCCGGATCCCGGATTGTCTGTTACCCAGTGGCAGCCACCGTCGTTACCACAATATTCCCTTGCCGGGCTGCAGTCTGGCAGTTCCGGGCTTACTGCCAGCATGAAGGTTGTGAGTCACCTGCCTCGGTCGGCAGCCCCCCACCCGGGAAGTCACTCTGGCAGTACAGCTAAAGAGTTGGGCCAAGCCTTTAACCAATTTGCTCAACAAATCAGTCAGCTTGGCATGAAGGTGTCTGGTGAAAGGCTCTGGGATCTTATCTTTTACTCTCCCAGTGAGATAGTGTCCAGGCTGATGAAGACAGAAGATTTTGTTCTTATTCAATGGGAAGACCGATTGAAAATCTTCACTGCCCTGAGTCAGGCGAAAGAACATTATCGCCACAACCTGAGGGTAAAACCGGATTTCAGTCAACAGAGTGTGGTCACCGCAAACCGCGCGAAAGCGACTTCGACCTTTAAGCCGAGTCCGGTAGTTAGTGCCTCCAGTCAATTTTCCAGTATGTTCTCGACAGTTCTACAGGGAACAGCAGCTCAGCGAAAACCGGCAGGCCAGTCAAGGCTGGATAAAAATCTGGCAGAGATATTTAACGATCTGGCGGCAGAGTTAAGCTGGTTCGGTGTCGGGGTTGATGGTCAGGAGCTCTGGAAGGTTTCTGGTTATACAGCCAGTGTCGCACTGGAAAAATTGATCGGCAAGAGCAGGTACTATGGGCTGCCGGACGAGGCACGAAAGAAATGTTTATCTGTTCTGAATAGAGCCAGGCGGCGATACGATGCGAACATGAATATAGGGAACAGACCGGATTTCAGCGGGTCAGAAGCTCGGGAACCCCTACTGCCCTCATCCACTTCGTCAACTTCCGTGGTATCGGGATTTCCAAGTCAGTATTCCGGAAGCTGGATGGCTCGCCTGCTTGATCCAAACTGGGGGGGAGGGGTAAGCCTTCCACGCACCTCAACACAGAGACCTGAAAAGAGCGCAAAGGAAAAACCGGTTGCTGTGGTTCCTCCCATGCCTCACGTACCTTCACCAGCACCTTTGCCCCCTACAGAACCGCTCTCTGTTTTCTTTGGTGGGCTGGAACCGGAATCCGAATTTTCTGCTGGTGATCAGTCCGGGGGTGTTGAGAAACCAGAACAAAGCCGGGTGTCAGAATCTCCGATAGAGACGATAGATTCCAGCGTCAGTTCCAGCATGACTACAAGCATCAGCTCCAGCTTTGCAGAGCAGATCTCGTCATCCGGATCTTATCTGACCAATCTCTTTCCGGGGTTGCCAAACCGCCAGGGTAAGAACTGTTACATCAATGCCGCTGTTCAGCTCTTCAAGGCATCCCTTTCTGAGGTGGAAAAGCGGAAGCTGCAAGAACTCTGGCAGGATAAACTGCGACAGGAACCCGGGAGTCTGCCAGAGAATGTGCCGGACGCTTTTGGGGCCCTGCTGGTGAGTATGCATAGCCAGTCGGCGGACCAGGTGAAAAAAGCGTTTGAGGTTTTTGTCTGGAATTGCTGGAAAGATCCGGAGGTCACCGGGGCTATTGGTATCCGTACCAGGAGAGGGCGGGGTGTACCAGAGGACTCGGGTAGCCTGATGGAGTGCCTTGATCAGCGTGACAGTGATGAGTTCCTGAGGACGCTTGGCAGTGTTATGGCCGAGTTACTGTCCACCCGTCCAACACTCCGTATGCGGGCAATTTTTGAGACAGAGCATGCCGGGGTAACGTTCACCAAATCTCCAGAGCGGGTCTCTCCCGTCCCGCAGCGGGCACCTGGTGCTGCTCCCTTTCCAGAGCTGGAGGTCAGCCTGGCCAGCTCTGGCTCAATTCAGGACAGTATTGACGATCTGTTTCAAAAAGAACTGCTCTCAGGAGATGAAGAAGTTGAATGGAGTGACGGGGACAGTAATGTTCAGTCATCCCAGCCCAGGGCGAGCCTGCCCTCAGGAAAATACCCGACCTGGAAAAGACATTATCTGGAAGCCAATGTCAGTCAGCTGGATCGGGTCAGGGTTAACCTTGCGATAGACTTTCGCAGTAAAAAAGAAGCTAAAAAAATAAAGAAGGCGCCCCGGGATCACGTTTTTCTGCCAGTGACTCTGAAAGCTGCTGATACCACAGGGCAGGGAGATTTCGTCCTCACCGCGGAACCGGTCTCCATGATCTGTTTTTTCGGCCGGGGCCTTTTATCAGGGCACTATGTCACCCTGGTGAAACACGAGGGACAATGGGTGCTGGTGGAAGACAGGCTGCCAGCCGAGATCATGCCTCAGCCCGCTCTGCATCTTCTTCGTCGAAATCTCTATCCTGTGGTGATCGACTATCAGTTGACAGAAAAGAAACGCCTGGCGGAAGAACCTCAAGTGAAGAGAAAGAGCTGAAAGTCCGGTTAATTCTTGAGCAGACTGACCTCATCCAGCAGTTTGCTGAGCTGCTCCATCTTTTCCCTGGACAGGTCCCGGGTCAGTTTCCGGTAACTGGCGTCGACCTGGGGAGCGATAGCCTCCATCAGTTTCCTGGCCTTGGGTGTGGCGCTGACCAGAATCCGGCGGTGATCTTCGGTAGACTTGCGGCGATTGACAAACTCCTGCTGCTCCAGCCTCTGGATAATGCCGGTCAGGCTTGGGCTGAGAATGCAGCAGATGTCGGCCAGCTGGCGGGTCTCCAGCTCCTCGACATCGTTCAGCGCCCGCAGGACTCTCCATTGCTGCTCGGTAATGGAGTGCTCAAGCAGCATGGGGCGAAAGAAGCTCATGGCGGCTTCCCTGGCTTTCAACAGTTTGAGGGGAAGAGAGTCTTCGAACTTGCGCATCTTATTCAGTGACGGAGGTTAACAACAGGTGAGCGATTGTCTGTATCTTGAGTGGCAGAATCAAGGGTGTAGCGAAATAAATTCTCAGAAACGATCAGGTTGGTTCATCTATGATGAATAAGCCTTTCTGGCTTAATCTGTTACTCACTGGAGTGCAGAGGGTGATTATTGGGACGAAATAAAAATGGCAACAGGCTTGGTTGATGATGGGCTGGCGCGCTATCTGCAGAGCGGCAATGCGAACCTGCAGCAGGCTGAGATGATGGAGGAGCCGCTGATCTATGTCGATGAGCATGACAACCCGATCGGTTCAACCAGCAAGCTTACTGCTCACAGGTTTCCGGGGCTGCTGCATCGGGCTTTCAGCGTATTGCTTTTTAACCGGCAGGGGCGCCTGCTGATTCAGAAGCGCTCCAGTAGCAAGGTCACTTTCCCCGGATACTGGGCGAATACCTGCTGTTCCCATCCTCGTTCTACTGCTGCTGAGAGAGTAGAAACGCAGCACATGGGAGTGAAGCGGGCTGCGGTGCGCAAAATGGAGCAGGAGCTGGGCATTCCGGAACAGGCGCTGAACCCTGAGTCCATGGTAACCATGACCCGACTGCACTACCGGGCCATTCATGACAGTCACTGGGTGGAAGAGGAGATGGATTATATCCTGCTTCTGGTCGCTGATGTTGAGCCGGTTGCCAATCCCGATGAAGTGGAAACGGTTCGCTGGGTGGATCAGGGCGAACTGCAGGCAATGCTGTCCGGGCACCCGGACAAGATAAAAATAGCCCCATGGTTTCGCATCATTACCGAAGAGTTTCTCCCCGGCTGGTGGCCTTACCTGGGTGACCGGAAGAAGCTTCATGCCCTGGCCGACATGACCATCCAACGTCGTTTCTGAGCTGCCAGGTAATAGGTTAGGTGTCTTCTCGTTTCTGCTATTCTGGTTACTTCATATACAGTGCGAGTAGTTCCAATGTCGTTAGAAGCCCGGGTAGAGCAGCTGGAGTCACACTTTGATTCACTGGATAGCGCAGTTCGCAGTCTTATCAAGATCACTGGTGATACACACCAGGAAATACTGGCAACAAGACAGGAAATGCGAGAGTACCAGCAGGAAAACCGGTTACGCTTTGCACAGCATGATCGTGAGCTTGCAGAAACCAAAGCTGCTGTTGCTGCTCTTACCGCTGCTGTTGCTGCGCTTACTGAAGCCACACATGCAGGCTTCAATCGCACCGATGAAAAATTCAATCGCACCGACGAAAAAATAGACCAGCTGGAACTGCTCATTCGCCAACGGCTCCCAGGCAACTAAAACAGCACCTAATAATAAAATCCAGTGTATTGTTTGTCGGCAACCACTGACTTAAAGGGTTATCCAGTGCAGGAAGGGCTGTTTTATTCTGCTTCTGTTTCAACCCGCCTGATGCCGTTGTCTTCGATGGAGATCAGGTGCTGTTTGTACAGTCCCCCCAGTGCCATCTTGAAGACTCTTTTACTGACACCAAAGGCGATCTTGATCAACTCCGGATCGGTGCGGTCGTTCATGGGCAGAAAACCCTCTTCCTGGTCCAGCTTATCCAGGATGGCCCTGCCCAGGTCGCTGATGGCGCTCTGGTCAAACCCCGGCTTTTTCAGGCTCAGGTCAATTTTGCCATCGGGCCGGATGCGCTTGATATAGCCATTGAGTTTTTTTCCGATTCGGACAGGGTCTTCCAGCTCACTGGCAAAAATCAGCCCCTGGTGATGGTTGTTGATGATAGCCATGTAGCCAAGGTCGGTTTGTTCGAAGATTAGCAGGGAGACTTCCTGACCGTTTTTGTAATTCGCCGGGGTCTTCTCCAGGAACTTGTTCAGTTTCGACGAGGCCACGATCCGGTGGGTCTGGTCATCCTGATAGAGGTAAACAACGTAGGAGTAACCTTCCTGCATTTCGGCTTTCTGCTCACTGTACGGCGCCAGCAGGTCTTTCTGCAGGTTCCAGTCCAGGAAGGCGCCCACCGGGTTGACCTGCTTGACTTTCAGATAGGCAAATTCACCCACCAGGGCGAAAGGGTGTTCGGTTGTGGCGATCAGCCGGTCGTCGGAATCCAGATAGACAAACACATCAAGGCTGTCGCCTATCTTGCAGTCTTCTGGAACAAAGCGCTTGGGCAGCAGGATTTCATCAAACTGGGCGCCATCCAGGAATACGCCGAAGCCGGTCTGGTCAACCACCCTCAGGTGATTGTTGCGACCGATGCGCACCGGTTTTTCAGTCATGGTCATGATCTCTGTTCTGGAAAAGCTGAAAAGGAGAAGGGAGCGCATCTTACCACTCTTCCTGTTCAGCATCAGTACAGCAAGTGGCAACCCTTTCCTGACCCAGGGGGTAGTACACCAATTCAATGAAACTGATGCTTTACGTAGGTCGGATCAGGGCTCGTCCCGTAATCCGGTATTGACAAATTCCTGGGGATTTTCTCTCTATTGATAGCATTGTCGGATTGCGAATCTTACGGATTCTAATCCGACCTGCGAGACAAATTTATTGAAAGCCTATGGAACCTGTCGGACTTATGCCTTCGAGCATGCTCTTCATGGTAAGAGTCAATAGAGCGAGTCAGATTTTTCGATGGATTTGTCGAACAGTTGACCTATTTAAACAAATTCATCGGAGCTGTCCAGAACGCTCAAGGCTGCGGCCGCTCTTTCTGGACTTCAGGCCGAAATTGTCTTAAGTCCGACAGGCTCCTAGGCTAGTGAAAGGCTTAAGCCGTTGTGAGGGAGGCAATGTTGAGACGTCTCGCACCCGGTGTTCGCAGGCATTTTCGATCAATAGTTTTATTTCTGGTCGCAGTATTCATTGCTTCAGGTGCCGATGCAGTAGTCATCAGGCTGGCAACGAAAAATGACCTTCACGATCACGGCCTGCTTTATCCACTGGCAGCACCTCCCGTAGACACTCCCATCCTGTTGACTGACCTGGGTATTCAGGTTTTTTCTCTGCCTCAAGTTGTCGGGGAGGGAACGGCTTTATCCATCCAGTTCATCGAAGATTACCTTGAGTATCAGTTCGTAGAGGGTTCTGAGGCGGAAGGGCTGCTGCCAGATTTAGCGGCTGTTGCGCAGACACAGCAAGGAATCATCAACGTGCAGGCCCATCTATTGCCGGCAGTAGACGATATGACCTGGTGGTGGCATCAGCTGATGTTTCATTCCCCAATGATGCCGGTAGTCACAGTTGACCCTTCAACAGGTCAGCTGCTGGAAGATGATAATAGTACGCTACAGGCAGTGACAGGTTCTCCGTTAACTCTAGTCTCTGATGAAATCGGGGAAATCATCCAGCAGGAGCCTGTAGTCGAAGTTCCTCAGGCCACTCCGCCGGATGTCAGTCAGTCAGAAAACTCTTTGCATGACAGCATTGCTGCGGTTGTGGCCGCTACGCATGAAATGGCAGCACCTCAGCAGGTCTGTGGGCAGCGGCCTGATATGGGGTGGGGGCCAGGGCTCAGAAAGTATTGCGACTCATTTTACAAGGGAATGAAAAAGCTGGCGGTCAATCTGGGCAAGTGGTTACCGGGAAAGGGACGTAAAAAAATCAAAACGCCTGCCCTGCCGAAAAGCCTCAGGCCAAGGGGAAGCAGTCAGTCGTCACCGGTTATTTCTACCGGCTGCACGTTGCTTGCCATTGCGGTGGCCGGAGCCGCCAGCCTGTTGGGCTATTGGTATATGAGTTCAGCTACTGAGTCGGAACGCCAGAGAGATACAGAATCAGACGACAGCGAACCCCTTCCTTCTGAGCCGGAAACCGAAGATAGCCAGCTGTATGATCCGGTTGACTGTACCGGGGTCAGGAACGCCTTGCTTCGGAGCTACTGCCAGAAGTTGTCTGTCAGGGAAGAGCATGTTGCAGCCAGGCTGGTACGTTATTTTGACCTGAACCGCTGGCGGATGGAGCACTTTTACGTCAGCGCAGCCTTTAAGGTGACTGTAAAAGGGCGGCTGATGCTTGAACCGCTCGATTCTGAAGAGAGAGTCTCTGTCCTCTTTGGTGCCGTTGGCTACCCGGCTCGCCGGTCAACAGGCCATACAGGCCGCCCGATCTTTCATATTGATTCAAAGGCTTACACGAAATTGATCCTTAAAGCGGCTAAAAAGCTTGCCAGATTGTCTCCTGAAATACTGACAACGAGTCTTGCCGGACGGTTTGACCCCGTTGCACAGGTACTTTTCTGGTGCGGCATTCCCATGGGGAAACCCGCTGGCCGACTGCACCACTCCTGTACGGACTGGCTCATGAAGCAGCTCGAAATCTGGGGGGCAGGATGGTATGAGGAGGGCGGGCATGGCCTTTATTATCGTTTACTGACTGAACCTTACGAGCTGGAACCGGGACAGCGTTATCTTGGCTATCTGCCGAGATTCTATCTGAAAGATATCGAGACCATCTCCGGGCTTTGGTATGAGCCAAGAATACTGGCAATATCCCAGGCAGGCCGATCGTTGAATATACCGACCGTCAATACCCCAGAGTCTGTCCAGGCACTTTGCCTGGAAGGGTTGCCGGAAACCTTTGATATCCTGTCGCCAACAAAAGGGAATCGATGGTATGCGCTCAGAGAAAAAGTTCGGCGATGGGGCGGCGAATTTATCAGTCACAATCGACGGCTGGCTTATGCTATCCGGGCGTCCGGGGAACGCCATCCAGAGCGTTTCTTTACCTTTTCCGGAGAGGAGTTGCTGGAGTCGCCCCTGGGCCGAGAGCAACCTGCCACTGGCTTCGGCCAATACTGGCAGTCTCCCGGAGCTGGGTATCTGAACGCTGCAGTCTATAACCTGCCCTGGCAGTTATATTTGCACTAGGAGCCTGACCGAGAATGGTCACTTTTGATACAATACGGCCTCAACAAGGCTATAACTCAACCAATGTCACCACCACCCAAGTTCAAAGAAGCTCCTGCGGAGTTTGACCAGTACAACCTGTT
>JBPCXN010000325.1:0-11116 GCA_051008495.1 Endozoicomonas sp.
CCTGCCCTTCCAGAGCAACCAGGTCAACGTGATCAACACCCGCAGTGCAGGAACCAATAAAGCGGACAGAGCTGTCCCGCACCATGGCCGGGTCAACCCGGGTGACGGAGCGAACCAGCAGGGCATCCGCCCCCTGCAGGTCAGCGGCAGAAAGATTGCGGCCCGGCAATGCCACCACTTCCCCCAGGGAGTCGAAGCATTCATGCAGAAGCGGGATATTCTCGTCAGCAACTATTTTCATCAGGTCTGGTTATTTCTATCGTTCCTGTGATTCAGCGATACTATAGTCCGGCTCAGGCTCTTACAATGGGCAATAACGAAGATAGACGGCTTCCCCGCTATGGCTCGATTATTCATTCTGCTATTCGTCCTGCTGCTCACAGGTTGCGACCAGCGCTCATCGCCGGACTACCTGATGGAGGAGTACCTGAAAAGGATCAGCAGGGTAACAGAACAGTCTCTGTCATATCACGTCCCTGTTCAATTGCCCCGCCCCCCGGAACTCAGGCTGCGCGAACACCCAGTTCCAGATATCAGAATGAAATTTCTTGATGCCCTGGATCTGCTCAGCTGCCCTTCACTCAGCCAGGTCGTCGCCAGCAGGAACAGCAGCCTCGGCAAACAGATGCTGCCGTCCCAGAGGCTTCATTATGAGAAGTTGCTGCTGGCCAGGATCGGCGATTGCCTCCATCACCTGACCGGCTCTGACAGCAAGCCGGAAACCGTCCGGATACTCAGGGAGATCGCCCAACAGAAAACCGCACAACTGCCAGCCTCACGCTGGAACCTGCTGTTCGCCCATACAGAACTGGCTGGTCAGCTCAGTGACACCGGGCGTCTGTTGTCGCTCCAGGGAGACGATGGTCGCCAGGGAACACTGGCGGCTCTCAATTACCTGGCGGGATACCTGCCTGACAACAGTCTGTCGCAACCCTACACACGGCAGGAATTGGAACAGCACCTGCAACAGTTACATGCATCCGATTACAGCGGGAAGCTGCTGACCTCTTCACGGCAACTGGATATTACCCTGAACCAGGCTGCAGCGATGCTGGAAGCCAGAATGGCTACTTCTCCGGTTTGCCCCAAAGGGCAGATAACCCCGGAAGCAGAAAGGTTGATGAACGTTTTCAGACTGTTCTACTCCGGAGAAGGAGCCATAGGCATACAACCTTTTCTGGCCAGGGTTCACCGGGAAGGCCGGGAGTGGCGACAAGCCTTGTCCCGGATTATGAAACAGTTGCCCCCACCACCCACACCTGAAATGAAAGTTTACCTGGACAGCATTCTCACCGAATCCAGCCCTGGAAGTCTGTGGCATATCCTTGAGCAGGCCACAACCCGGCACACTCAGGTCTGGCAAGAACTCCTTGGGCAGTGTGGCCGAATGCCTGGGCGGCCAGTTGCAGCGGAGACTGCACGCTCCTTCTGACACTCCCGCCTCCATCAACTTCCCCCCCGCTCTGCCGATAGTCTGCTTTAGCCGATTCACAGATTCTCAGCCACTTATCAGGCGGCCAAAGCTCCCGGGGACAGCGCATTAATGAGTAAACCTTCAGATGACAGCGGCAACGTCATTGACCTCTTCACACGCAAGCCTGTAATCGAAAGCGAAAGTGAAAGAATTATTCGGATAGCACCAGAGCTCGATGGCATGGAGATGCTCTACAGCAACGATGCCAACCCTGGCAAGATGTTCAGTATGAAGATTCTCTGCTGGGCGCTGAGAAGAGACGGCGAAGTGGACGCCATGGTGCCCTGGCTCAACAAGCTGGTCCCGGCACGGGAGTTAAACGACCCCCTGAACGGTCACTGGGAAGGTTACTACGACAGCTTTCATGACCGGGCTTTCTTCGATCCGCCCGACTACAAGATCACCGAGCTGGAAACCGCCGCCACCTATTACCAGCCAAAAGACGACAATCCCGACCTGATCCTGCAGGAAATTAACGACAACATTGGCACCCATGCCATTCTCAGTGAAGACAATTTCAGGACCATTGTCCTGGTGCATCTCACCAGCTGGCGCTTATACAACGACGGCCGGATGCTTGCTATGGTGGCCGATGAAAAGCTGGTCAAGAATACACCGGTACTGGCCGGCGATGAATGCCTGTTCCCGGCCCAGGAGCACAAGGATTTCCGCTACTTCTTCCACCATGTGATCGCCAACAAGATCAAGCAGGGTGATACTGACGCCATATCAGCCTTTACCAAGTTGATCGACGAATAGCTGCTTCCAGGGAGCCTTCTCTCAGGGATGCGGCACATAAGAACATAACGGGCTATCGTCATTCCCACGCAGTTGGGAATGACAACGGGATGTTTTACCTGCAACTTCCCTTACCTCCCTCAGCACATTGACAAGCATCAATAAAGCCCGGTAACTGATGCTTCTGCGACTTGACAGTGGCCTGATGTTATCAGACTCTCACAACATGAATACCTTTCATGTTTACTCGGGAGTGGCGATGTCTATCCGGTCAAGGCTCAATGACTATCTGAAAATGAGCAGGAACTCTACTTCACCGAAATTGAACCAGGGGCTGAAACATGACCACTGTCTGCTCCCGGTTCCCGAGATCGTTACCGGCACTGCAGGCAACCAGCCTTTTCCTGCCTCTCTTGGTTACAACATCACAGGAGCAGGACTGAGCAACCGGCTACGGGCAGGTATTGAGCGGATGACTCAGCTGCTCTCAGCAAGACATCAGACTGCCTTTGAATGCTCACCCGAACCGGATCAGCCAAATCTGATCATACACGTTGAGCATGATTCTGACCTTTACCCTCAGGCTGCCACAGACGAGTCCTACAGTCTGAACATTTCTCCTGGCCGCATTGAAGTTTCTTCGGCAACAGAGTACGGAGCCCTGTGGGCACTGCAGTCACTGTCTCAAATGGTCGAAATAGTCGACGGCTCACCGGTTGTCCGACAGCTTCAGATTAACGACAGACCAAGGCTATCCTGGCGCGGCCTGCTCATTGACACCAGTCGTCACTTCATGCCATTTGATCTGATGCTTAAGCTGCTGGACGCCATGGCCATGGTGAAGCTTAATGTTCTGCACCTGCATTTTGCCGACGACCAGGGCTTCCGGATTGAAAGCACACGCTTCCCGAAACTGCATGAATTGGCATCCAATGGTGAATTTTATACCCAACAGCAAGTCAGGCAGCTGGTTGAACATGCCGCCAATCTGGGTATCCGGGTTTTGCCTGAACTTAATTTTCCCGGGCACAGCTCTGCAGTACAACTGGCTTATCCCGAGCTGTCACTGAAGGGCAAGTCGCCGACGTATCTGGGTGATTTTGTCAGTGATTTCTCTTCACCCCTGGATATCACTAAAGAAGAAACTTATGAGTTCATCGATAGTCTGACCGAAGAGATGGCAGGCCTGTTTCCTGACCACTATTTCCATATGGGCGGTGATGAAGTACCGGGTCAGCCCTGGGAAAACGACCCGGACACCAAAGCCTACATGAAGTCTCGAAACATCAGTGACTGCCGCAGCCTCCAGGCAGAGTTTACACGACGCTATGTCGATATCCTCAAAAAATACGGGAAACGTCCCATCTGCTGGGAAGAAGCCCTGAATGAAAACCTGCCGGACGATGTCACTGTCCAGCCCTGGGATAAAGGAGAATACTCTGAGAATCTGCTGAAACACCCGATCATTAACAATTGGGGCTACTACCTGGACTTCAAGCGTCCGTCCTGGAGCTATTATCGGAATGAGCTGGACAGCATCAAGGTGGGGGGGGAAAAGCTGAAAGCGCCATTACTTGGCGCTGAAGTGTGCATGTGGGCTGAAGCCGTAGTGGATAGAACCCTTATGATGAATGTCTGGCCTGCAGCCATGGCCACTGCAGAACTGTTCTGGTCTCATGAATCCATTACCTCGAAGACCGCCATATCCGACTTGTATCGTCGTATGAAGAGCGTCAGCCTGAGCATGGCGGCCTGGGGCATTCACCATAGAAACACCCGCAGGGAAGCGATGCAGGAAATGGCCGGTTCAGGCAACACCGAGGCGCTGGACACCCTGGCCAGAGTGATAGAGCCGGCGGGCTATCACCACCTGAGACAGCGAAACAAAATCCCCTGCCTGCTCTATCCCAAATGGTTCCTGCCCAGTTTCCATAAAAGTAATGCTGAGCTTTTTCTGGAAAACCTTCCCAGTGAGAGCCTGGAAGCCTTTGATTTCAGACAGCGGGTGGAAGCTTACCTGTCTGGAGAGCGCAAACAGGCGGAAAGCCTCGTCAATGACCTGACCCACTGGCATGAAAATCACGAACAGGCTGTTGCCACAATCCGCAACAATCCCATGCTGGCCAGTGAAGGGGTCGAAATGGTCTCGAAAAAAATGTCAGAGGTGGCTGGTGTTGGATTGCAACTGCTGAATGCTTTGGAGAAGGGGCAGAAGATCTCCCGGCAGCAAATGAAAGCACTGAAAAAGACTCTTGACTCCTGTGAATACGATGTTTTCTATCTGGGACAGGGAAAAGAGACTCGGTCCTTCCTGCTGGGTTTTCTTAAACCCGATCCACTTAATCGCCACAATATTGCCATACAACCGGGAGTTCGCCTGTTGTTAAGGGCTCTGGCATAACCGGGCCAGAGCGTTGCAGCCCGGTCGTAGGCCGGGCGGCAATCAGGAAGCTATCAATCCACAGTTTTCCAGAAGGAGACGCCGTGTCGTGGAATTTTTACCCTGACCGGCCCTGAACCCGTATCATAAACCTTACCATCCCAGACACTGACAACCTTTGGTTTACAGGCCAGGCCCAGCTTCTCGAAATCAACAACATATGACCTCTTGAAAAATGCCCGGTTGAAGATACCCACCGCCAGATGACCGTCATGCAATGGCTTCCTCCACACCTCTTTCATCCAGCCCAATATCTCACGTACCGGAGGTTGCGCCGGGTAATCCTGGTTGATGTCTATGGCGTCATCATTGGTTAGCAAGCCCAGGATGAAATCGTCCATAGACGCCAGGTCGCAGGTAATCAGCAGGGGTGCGGACAGCAGACACCAGAGACTCATCTGACTACGTTGCTCATCCCGGGACAGCCGGGTAGGCTTGAACTCAGTGTTCTGCCTGTTAGGCGTACCTATATTGCCTACCTGAAGCATATCCGGATCCGGCCAATAACCGGGCCTGATGTATTGCAACCAGGGTTCCTGCTGCTTGAAATTCCTCGCTATAGACCACCACCATGCCTCTATATCACTGGTGGTTCTGAGAGAGTGACTGTATGGCTGCAAGCCTTCGGCATTCTCAAAGGGCGCTTCGTTGGAAAGACTGATAACAATATCGCGGCCAATATTTCTCAAATCTGAAAACATTCGCCGGGTAGTGGGGACATCATTGGGGTTCCAGTCCAGCTTGACAAAGTCGATGCCCCATTCCGCCCAGGGTTTGACATCAACATCAAACAGCCACTGGGAACCCACCCGATTAAGCTTCTTTTTCATTACTGCCGGATAGCGGCCGTAAAGTTGCCCTTTCTGACGACGTTTCTGCTCAGGCAGCTCCTTACTCCTGGCTTCCGGATCTATCGACCCGCCACTGAAACCGGCATACGTTGACAACCAGGGAGTGTGGTAGATCCCGGCTTTCAGGCCTTTTTCATGAATATAATCACACATGGCGGCCATATCGGAGAAACGCTCATTGGGCTGTAAAGGCTCAACGCCTTTCCTGACTGCCTGCCAGCAGTCATCGATGTTGACATAGGTCCAGCCATGATTGACCAGGTCTTTCTCAACCATCATATCAGCCACTTCACGCACCGCCTTTTCAGAGATCAGCTCACTGTGGCAGTACCAGCTGTTCCAACCCATAAACGGCGTAAGGCAGATATTTTCCCCAACAACAAACAACAGTTCCCTCTGCACTTCATTGCTGTCATCCCTGACATGAATGGTGCAGGCGTATTCACCCTGTTCGGTGATAGCACCAGAAATAACCCCGTTTTCAGCATTTATCTGCAGACCTTCCGGCAAATTATCTGCGGTATAAACCAAAGCCCCCAGCCCTACGGCTGGCACCTTGAAGAGCACCGGAGAGCCCGGACGAACACCAAATGCTCTGGAACCATTGATACGTAATCTTGTCATTGATACTAAATCGTAAAGTTATTGAAACCCAAACATCGAATCCCTTCAGCGTTTCAGTCGAATCGAATCTCCGGTATCTTCAAGGGCAAAGAAGGCTGCCCGTTCTTTCTTCGGTGTATTGGGACAATGGAAGGTCAGTTGCAGATGGTCGTTCAAGTCATGAAAAATCATGCCATGGCCGCCGTCCTTTTCCCAGATAGGTTTCTCGTCCTGAACCCAGGGGCCAACTATGGTTCCCGATCTTGAGCGGGCGACACCCATGGCATAACCCTGCTCACTATTACTGGACCAGAGCATCAGCAATTCACCGGCCGAAGTCCGATAAAGGAAAGGGCCGTCGGTGATATAGCAGGGATAACGACGCCAGAACATAAACTGGTCACAGCGTCGACTCCAGGGGGCTTCACTGGCGTTAAACAGGCAGATCTGGTTGCCAACGGTTTCCGTCAGATCTTCAGAGAGCCTGACAGCATACATTCCGCCATCATGAACCTGCAGCCACTCATGACAGTACACCAGCCACGGGTGGTCATCATCGTCTATAAAAAGAGTACCATCCAGGCATTCCCAGTGGTTCGGCGTCGCCGGTTCTGCCGATAAGGGTTTAAAGGGACCTTCCGGGCCGTCCGCCACAAGAATCTGAGTGCCGCGAAAACGATTTTTGGCCTTGAAAGTCGCCAGCATGTAATAACGACCACGGTACTTGTGCACCTCCGGCGCCCAGAAGTTCTGCGTTCCCCAAAAATCTTCCGGACGACGAAAGGCCGGAAATGGTCCTTCCCACTCATTAAGGTCACGGCTTCGATAACAGTCAAAACCGACCCCCGGACCACGCCAGCAGGTTTTATCCGTAGTGCCATACATATAGTAATAGCCGGATTCATTCTCAGTCAGGATAAAAGGATCACGGATATTGATCTCACTGGTATTCAACAACATTGTTCGACTCTTTAGCTTCTTGTCTGCAATGGATGTTGATATCAAAGGGGCTCCCCTCGGACACAGTAACCGGCTGGCCATTCCAGCCTCCCTGGTCAACAAGGGTGAAGGATTTTAGTGTCATGACGCCATGCAGGACTTTCAAACATACCCTCCACTCAGCGTCCTTCTGAATCTGGCAGGTTCCCCATGCCGAGCCGTTGGACCAGAAAAACGTTCCCTCGTTAGCGGCGAACTTCATTTCCTGTTGGATACCAGAGTATTGAAAGCCGGTAAGGGCAAGCACCTGGGACCAGGCGGCCATGGCCCTGGCATAGTGGTGACCACACTCCGCTTCATCAAATGGGTTGCGCTTGAACCCATCGTACCTTTCTCTGATGGACTGAATCACTTTCAAGCCATCGTCGTGCATCCCCTCATAGAGCATATGGGCTGCCGTTGAGTGCTCAAAACCTGTCATCACTTCGTTGTAGTACGGGAAAGGCTGCTCTGGACGCTGACCTCTTGGATAGGTGGCCATCAACAGGGCTGATTCATCGTTCAACACATAGCTGCGCATATGGTTGAAGTGATCGTGGAAGCCTTCCTTGAAGTTGTATTTCATGATGCTCTGTAGAGACTTGCGAACGTTCTCAGAGCTCACCAGATAGCCCAGACCCAGCACATGAGCCATATACTGACCTACCAGCTGATCCACCAGGCATCCGGCTCCCAGTTGCAGTATGGGATTGCTCAAATCCGTTGCGCCCATATCAGCGGTCAGGCCGCGTTTGATTTTTGCTGGAACCTGGATGATGTGTTCATAGTATTCGCCGTTAAACAGCTTTTCATCCATATAGCGGCTGCCTTTCAGGAACAACTCTGAGCAGTGTTCGGCAAAGGCATCATCACCCATTTCCCGGGCCATTTCCTCAGCTGCCCGCAAGGCTCCGAGATACCACCCCTGCATCTGAGGATTTGGGCCATAATATTCAACGTCCATGGTGTTGTGCTGACAACCTTCCATGACACCATCCTGGTCAGCATCCCAGCCACCTTTCAACCAGCAAAATTCCAGAGTCTTTTTCGTAGCAGGCCATAACTTTTCCAGAAAGCTTCGATCGCCTGACAGTTGCCACTCCCTGTAGACCTTCATAATGCAGCCCATCTGGCCATCGGCTGCAGCCGGGAATCGGTAGACCGTGTTCAGCAGCAGAGGCAGCAATACACGGAAATTCATATGTCCATCCCTGGCAGTGGCCTTGAGAAACTCTGTTTCCCGCATGCTTCTGGCCAGATCACCAAACAGAAATGCCGTCGCCTGTTCATAGTTCCAGACGTGTGTGCATGAACCAAAACAGGACCCGTAAGAGTCATGAATACCTTCCCAGCCAAAGAATCGACCGTCAGGCGTCCGGAAACAGGTTTGTGTGCGCAGGGTGCTGATATTAAACAATGCAGCTTCTTTAACAGCCAATGGCAGGTCGGAGTGACAGAAAGCCGTGGCAAAGCTGACTGTTTTGGTTTCCAGAGCTGGAAGTTTATGCGCTGTTCTCGCTGCGACATCCCAGGCATCCATATACTGCGTCGTATAGTAGTTGCCGATCTGGACCGGGTATTTCAGGTGATCTTCTATCCAGGTCTTACGGTTAGGGAAATGCCAGGTCAGCAGAAAAGTAACGTCTGTCTCTTCTCCTGGCGCCAGTTCATTTTTAACAGCCAGCGAAGCCATTTGGGTGAAAGGCGCTGTTGTGGCATTACGCTCAGTCAAAACACCGTTCTCAGAAAAATCATCCCAGAAATCCAGGGTGGAATCGCCCCAGGTCTTTTCTGCCCACCCTGTCCGATAGCTGACTTCCCCCTGAGAGCAGGTCGTTAGCGCCAGGTTACCCCAGGCTCGCGATTTTCTGGACACTTTGTCAGAGTCCATATAAATGCCGGACAGGTTGTCCTGCTGCCGAAAGACATTCTTATTCCCCTTGCTGCCCAGATAGGCAAATCTGTGTTCCTGGTCTTTAATTTTCCCCCTGCGTCGTCCATCAGCGCCGACACAGTTAATGACAGTGCCGCAAACCGAGGCAGAAACCGGCTTGTTTGTGTTGTTTTTCAAACGGTAGGTCAGAACGGCTACCGGTATACCACTTTGTTCACTGTCTCCAGGAATCAGCGGATTAAAAGCCTTTAAAGTCACTTCTAGGGGTACGTCATCATCCTGAAGCTTGACCTGAGCCAGCGGGTAGGCGGCTTCGAACCGACACTGCCTGAAGCGAGGTAATCCATGGTTTACAGCTTCGCTACCTTCAGAGGCTTCAAAAGTTTCCGGGTCAAGCAGACCTTCCAGAACCGTTGTTTTCTTAACACCTTCTGTTTCGGTGTACAGGGCAAAAAACGGACCGGTACGGAACATGCCCTGCATTATATTGGGCGTATAACCAATAGCAGGACTGTTCATGATGGCCCAGTCCTGCAAATTGCCACGCCCCCCAAGTGAAACTGAGCCGGTACCAATACCCCCCAAAGGCATGGCAATTCGTCTTAGATACTTGCCCTGATATTGACGAAGCACCGGCCAGTTCTGCATGGTTTTTTCCTTTATTTAATAAATTACGCAGCAGTTTTTGTCACTTGAACAGTTTTCACGATGACGCCGAACTCCTGTGTATGAATTTTGATTCTGGCTTCACCTGTCTGCCCGGTTGTTTTAACCCAGAAAGCAACACCACCTCCAATCAGGGAGATCACCCTTGGTCCAATCACCTCTATCGGGCCCTCGGTTTCGATACTCAAGGCATCGCTGGCATAAGGCATAACGCAGTTAT
Organism: Endozoicomonas sp.; assembly: GCA_051008495.1. Lineage (GTDB taxonomy): Bacteria > Pseudomonadota > Gammaproteobacteria > Pseudomonadales > Endozoicomonadaceae > Endozoicomonas_A. The sequence goes on from JBPCXN010000325.1 coordinate 9,865, forward strand.
CTTCATCCCGGCGCTCAACGGTTATACGGGTGGTATCCCAGGTCTCCGCCTCCACCAGCTCGCCGCAATCTACATTCACATCCAGGCGCTGCTCGAAAGATTGACCACGCGATTGTTCGCAGACCAGCTTTCCGTCCTTATAGCCTTCAATACGGAAAGTCGTGGACTCTTCACCCCAGCCACCGATGTACTTGCCATAAAGTGCTACACCATCATCCAGGCTCATCCCGTTTTTCTTCAGAAGGAACAGCATTTTCAGCTTGTGCATCAGCGACAGACCTTCCAGCCCTACCCTGGTCACCTCTATCAGGATCTCTTTCAACATTCGGCAATCCGACTTACTGAAAGACTCGTTCTCTTCAATCAGGTTACCGATAAAGTTGTCAATAATGATGGGCGCGTGGGGCACGCTAGGAAACTTATCCCTGGCCGGATAGAACTCCTGAATAAAGGTATCGTTCTTATAGAGCTTGATGAAATCACAGTTGGTCATGACATAGACATGCCCCAGCTCACTGGCCGGGTAATCCCCCATGCGCATGTTGCTGGCAACTTCCATATAAGGCCTGTCGTTCTGCTGAGAAGCATAAGTTGCAGCGGCGTACTTTGGCAGACGAAACATATCCATCACACCGTGATAGCAGATACGGTCGCCACTGCCGAAATCCTTGTGAGTGTTGTAGTCAAACATGCACCAGCCAATGGCACCGCCGTGATTCTCCTGTCCATAGGCAGAATCCAGAACCCGCATGTGTCTCAGAGCGTGTTCCAGGCGCATCTCCTGGGAATCAAAGCGCTTGGTGGGGTACATATGCCCATTGTGCTCAGTGACCAGGTAGGGCGCATCATGACCGATGACATCCTTTGGCTTGTCCAGCGCATGGTTCGAACCACTGTGCACAAAGTCATTGAAGGTGTAGACATCTTCCAGCAGATTGCTGTTCTTACCGCAGCGCACCCCGCCAGTCGGCCGGGTGTCATCTAAGAACTTGGCGATACGGCTGGTTTCCCGGTACAGCTCATCACAATCTTCCGACTCATTGATACGGACACCCCAGATGAAGATGCTCGGGTGGTTCCAGCTCCGGGTAATCATCTCCCGCACATGCTGAGTGGTGATATCCCACCATTCGCCCTTTTCACCGATATGCTGCCAGCCGGGAATTTCATCAAACACCAGCAATCCAAGTTCATCACAACGATTCAGGAAGTGCTGACTCTGTGGGTAATGGGAGAGTCGAACCGTGTTCAG
>JBPCXN010000326.1:0-9997 GCA_051008495.1 Endozoicomonas sp.
AGGCCGAAATTGTCGTTAGTCCGACAGGCTGCGAGGCTCTTTCTGGATCGCTTCATATAATTGGTCACACCGAATGGCCAGCGCCCTGTCAAGATCAAGGACGCCAGAACCTTCTGCAGATCGGTGCGTGCCCCAGGCCACCGTCAGCGTTCCCCACTCAAGAACCAATCTCGGGTGATGGGCATAGGATTCAGCCAGGGCGGCAATGGCGTTCAAAAAAGCCAAAGCCCTGGAGTATTTTTTGAAATCATACTGTTTTTCCAGATGATCGATGCCTTCGTACTGGCAGTTATTCCAACCTTTCATAGCCTGTCCCCTCGATATATAACCAAGAAACATTCTAGTTAACAAGACGCTCTGAGGTAAACTTTGGTCAGGATGAAAATTCGATGAATCCGTGTATGGAAAGCTTATTCTCTGGATCTATGAACTGGCAGTAACAGTGACTATACAGTTATTAGAAACTGACACCTTGCTGAAATAGTACAAAGAGCTGTACAGCCAGTTACCCGATGACATCTAGACGATGGAGAAACCGGCTGCGAAGATTTACTTCTCTTCGCCAGCCTCGTTCTCTTCCTGCTCAGCCTGAAGCTGCTCAAGTTCCTGCTTGCTGGTGTTAAGTTGCTGCGTCAACTGCTTCTGCTTGTTTTTCAGTGTGCCATTCTCACCGGTCAGGACACGGTTCTGCTCCTGCAAGCGCTTGATTTGCTTCTTCATGCGATCGGGGTTGCTGGCACGCAGATTCTTGAGTTCGACTTCAGTACTCTTGGCCTGCTTGCCCAGCTTGTCAGCTTTCTGCTCGGCAGCTTCCAGACGGGACTTGAGCTGGTTAACTTCTTTATTGTGCTGTTCGGTGATCTCGATAAGAGCCTGCAGCCTCTGCTGCTCAATGATCTCCATCTCGTCGTTCTTTACGAAACGATCTCCCATGTTTGCGGTACCCATAGAGTTACTTACCTCCGGAAAGGTGTTTGAAAGTTTTTGGAAAATAGCTCCCACCAGCGTTGCAGACCCACGCTTTGTGAGGAAAAGGATGATAAAGAAATGAATTGTTCTTCATTCAACGGCTGGTAAAAGCAGACTGACGATAGACGGGGCGAAATTCTATTACAACACCCCCGCTTGAGGAAAGCGTAATCTACATTAATTTCTTAAATTATGCCAGTTTTGCTGTTTTGCTGCTCAAGAAATGCTTCTTACAGGGGATTTCATGGCATGGACTGGCTATCTAAGAAATACTCTTCAGGGTGTGCTTCAGAAGCTCACAGAACCGGCTGACGGAAGGTATATGAACTCGTTCATCAGGGGAATGGGCAAACTTTATAGTCGGCCCGAAGGAAATCATATCCCAGTGAGGGTAGGCGTTGCCAAGCACGGCACTACAGGGTCAAGCCCGATACAGCCATCTCCTGAAGCTGTAGGGATAAGGGGTAGCCTGTTGCACAATAGGCATTGATCGCCCACACTCCCAGTAGTGCCAACCCTGCTATGTTGACGCTATGTATTACGCATGCTCGACATACACCAAACCGAAAGACAAGCTTATCCAGGTGGACACCGAATCCGGATATGGGAAACACACTCTACTTACTTGATGAAGAAATCATCACCTTCCCTCCTGTCAGCAAGGCACTCACCAATCCCGATGGCCTGCTGGCCATGGGTGGCAACCTGAAAGTAGACACCCTGATAGAGGCCTATCGATCCGGGATATTCCCATGGTTTAACCATGATGAGCCGGTCCTCTGGTGGAGCCCGGATCCCAGGATGATTCTTTACCCCTCAGAAATACATGTATCTGGCTCTTTGAAAAAGCTGCTGAAGAAGCGCCTATACACTGTCACTATGGATTCCGCCTTTGAACAGGTGATCCAGGCCTGCTCGGAGCCCAGGCCAACTACAGACCAGACCTGGATCACTGAAGACATGAAAAGCGCTTATCTTGACCTGTATCAGGCCGGCTATGCTCATTCTGTGGAAGTCTGGCAGGATACAAAACTGGTCGGAGGACTTTACGGAGTGGCTCTTGATAAAGTCTTTTTTGGGGAATCCATGTTCAGCAGAAAGCCTAACACTTCAAAAGTCGCGCTGGTCTATCTCTGCGGTCTTCTCAGGAAGAAAGGCTTCGAATTGCTCGATTGCCAGGTACCCAGTCAGCACCTGTCATCACTGGGTGCCAGGGTGATAGCCAGACAGGAGTTTACCAAACTTCTGGGAAGCTATTGCCGAACCATCGCATCCGATGCAAACTGGAAACTGGACTGGCAATGGACGGCCAATATCGATGAGCGCACAGAAAGACCTTAAATTCTTTACCACCCAGCCCCACAACTGCAGCTACCTTCCGGAGAAGCAAGCGGTAACCCTGTTCATGGACCCTGACGCCCAACTGAACGAATCGCTATACAACCACTTGTCTGAAGTTGGCTTTCGAAGAAGCGGGCAACATATCTATCGTCCACATTGTAACGGGTGTAATGCCTGCATACCCTCACGGGTTGTTGTCAGGCTATTTTCCCCGAAGCGAAGCCATCGACGAAACTGGAATAAAAACAGGGATTTAGTAGTGACCCGACACAAGGCACTGTATACCGAAGAGAGCTATGACCTGTACCGGCGCTATATCAGTGAACAGCATATTGACGGCGATATGTACCCACCAAGCATTGAGCAGTTTCAGTCGTTCCTGGTCCAGTGTCCGGATCTTTGTTCTTTTTATCATTTCCGACTGAAAGACAAATTAATTGCTGTTGCGGTCACCGACAGACTGAGCAGCGGCCTGTCTGCGATCTACACATTTTATGACCCCGAATACAGCAAACGCAGTCTGGGACGATACTGCATACTCTGGCAGATCGAAGAAGCCAGAAGGCTGGGATTGGACTACCTTCATCTGGGTTACTGGATCAAGGGCTGTCGGAAAATGAGTTACAAGATGGAGTACCGACCACTGGAAATTTACGTTAACAACCAGTGGCGACTCCAGAGCTGACCCAGCTGTCACGGGGTACTCCATTATTCTGACGATCTTTGCTGTTTGCTTTACTTTGAGCACGGATTTAAGGCAGAATGCCTGCCAAACTTTGCCCACTCACTTTTATCGCCCTGAGGTCATGACTTAATGGCAAAAGAAGACAGTATTGAAATGGAAGGTGTTGTTATCGACACACTTCCTAACACAATGTTCCGGGTTGAACTGGAAAACGGTCACGTTGTTACTGCTCACATCTCCGGCAAGATGCGTAAAAACTACATCCGCATCCTGACCGGTGACAAGGTAAAGGTTGAACTGACTCCTTACGACCTGACCAAAGGCCGCATCACCTACCGTTCCCGCTGACAGAGGCTCAAGCCCCTGTCATCCCCTCTCCCGGTCAGCCAGATTCACCATCGACTGCTTCAAGATCAGATGCCTTGCTCTTGGCAGCCTCGAATTTCAGGAACAGTTCATCCTTCTTGACGGTCACACGAACGAAGCCACCATTTTCCGACAGCTTCCCAAACAGAATCTGCTCAGCCATCGGCTTCTTCAGATATTCCTGGATCACACGCCCCATCGGGCGTGCACCCATCTGTTTGTCATAACCCTTCTCTGCCAGCCACTCTCTGGCCTTGTGATCCACATCAATCTGTACACGACGCTCGTCAAGCTGTGCCTGTAGTTCAGTAAGGAATTTATCAACCACGTGCTTGATGGTGTCTTCATGCAGGGACTCAAAGGGTATGACGGCATCAAGACGGTTTCTGAACTCAGGAGTAAAGGTTTTCTTGATGGCTTCCATACCATCTGTCGTATGATCCTGCTCGGTGAAACCAATGGAGCTGCGGGTTATGGTCTCAGCCCCGGCATTGGTGGTCATAACCAGAATGACATTGCGGAAATCAGCCTTCCTGCCGTTGTTGTCAGTCAGTGTACCGTGGTCCATCACCTGGAGCAGCAGGTTGAAGACGTCAGGGTGCCCCTTTTCAATCTCATCAAGCAACAACACACAATAAGGAGTCTTGTTGATAGCCTCAGTCAGCAAACCTCCCTGATCAAAACCGACATAGCCCGGAGGAGCGCCAATCAGACGGGAAACGGTATGAGGCTCCATGTACTCAGACATGTCGAAGCGAACCAGTTCAATTCCGAGTGACTTGGCCAGCTGACGACAAACTTCTGTTTTACCGACACCGGTTGGCCCAGAGAACAGGAACGAACCAACGGGTTTTTCAGGGGCCTTCAGTCCGGCACGGGACAGTTTGATGGCAGTAGCCAGGGAGGAAATCGCCTCATCCTGCCCAAAGACGACCATCTTCAGGTTTCTATCCAGTTTGGACAGCAATTCCTTGTCGGAGGAAGAAACAGACTTAGGTGGAATCCTAGCAATCTTTGCCACAATACTTTCGACGTCACCGACTTCAATGATTTTCTTACGGTCATCTTCCGGCTGAAGTCTCTGGTAAGCACCAGCCTCATCAATAACGTCGATGGCCTTATCCGGCATGTGTCTGTCATTGATATAACGGTCAGCCAGTTCCGCGGCAGCTTTAAGAGCCTCATCCACATACTGGATTTCGTGGTGCTCTTCAAAACGTCCTTTAAGCCCTCGGAGAATTTCAATGGTATCTTCAACGCTGGGCTCAATAATGTCGACTTTCTGGAAGCGGCGCGCCAGCGCCCTGTCCTTCTCGAAGATTCCTCGAAATTCCTGGAATGTCGTAGAACCGATACAGCGAAGCTCTCCGGAAGTCAGTAACGGTTTGAGAAGGTTCGATGCATCCATGACACCACCTGAAGCAGCGCCGGCACCAATGATGGTATGGATCTCATCAATGAACAGAATGGCGTTATCAAGCCTCTTGAGTTCGCTCAACAGTTTCTTGAACCGCTTTTCAAAATCACCACGGTACTTGGTTCCAGCGAGAAGTGACCCCAGGTCCAGGGCATAGACTGTTGCCTTTGATAGCACCTCTGGCACTTCACCATCAACGATCCGTTTGGCAAGACCTTCTGCGACGGCTGTTTTACCAACACCGGCCTCACCCACCAGCAGAGGGTTGTTTTTGCGGCGCCGGGTAAGAATCTGTGAAACCCTTTCCACTTCATCTTCACGGCCGACCAGAGGGTCAATCTTGCCCTGCCTGGCAAGATCATTGAGGTTGGTGGCATAGTTTCTGAGAGGGTCCTTGCTGGTTGATTCAGAATCACCCTCTTCCGTCATTTCGTTGCCGATTTCTTCAAGCTCGTGACCGGGCATCTTGGCAATGCCATGAGCTATATAATTGACAACATCAATACGGGCAACATCCTGTTGCTTGAGAAAATAGACAGCCTGACTTTCCTGCTCGCTGAAAATCGCTACCAGAACATTGGCACCGGTGACTTCTTTCTTGCCGGAGCTCTGCACATGAAAAACCGCCCGCTGCAGCACTCGCTGAAATCCGAGTGTCGGCTGGGTTTCCCTTTCGGAATCATTGAGGGGAATCAGGGGGGTCGTAGAATCGACAAACTCGTTCAGTTCCTTGCGGAGTTTGTCCATCTCAACGCCGCAGGCCACCAGCACCCTGGATGCAGATTCATTGTCGAGGAGCGCCAGCAGCAGGTGCTCGACAGTCATGAATTCATGGCGCTTGTTTCTAGCGTCCCTGAAGGCGCTATTGAGAGTAAGTTCGAGGTCTTTATTGAGCATATGGTGTTACCCTGAGAACGCTAATCGGCCTTAACTATTTTGCACAACAGGGGATGCTGGAATTCTCTGGAGTAGTCATTGACCTGCTGGGCCTTGGTTTCAGCGATATCTTTGCTGAAAGTGCCGCAGACTGCCTTTCCCTGAGTATGAACCATCAACATGACTTGAGTGGCTTTCTCAGAAGACATATTGAAAAATTTCTCCAGGACCTCAACCACAAAATCCATTGGTGTAAAATCGTCGTTCAGGAGCAGAACCTGAAACATAGAAGGGGGTTTGAGACTGACTTTCTCAGGGGCTAGTGCGACACCCTGTCCACCTTCATACTCACCCTCTTCTTTCTCTAAGCTTAGACGAAACCGCATGGGTTTACTCATAGGTTAATAAACTACTTTCTGCTGTATTCCCTATCATTTCGGACGCTACAGCCCATCACTACAGGCTCTGGTTAAACCAGCTGAAAGTGAGCGAACCGCTGCACAAACAGAGCTTACCGCTGCACCTATACATCCATTCTAAAGAAGTTACAGGAAAGAACAATCTACAGTTGACAGGAATTGGGCTGATTTAAGGATAAGAACAAAAGCCAGGGAGGAAACGCCAATATTTCGTAGCGGTAAAGCACAGCCTGAACAACTCCAGGCTGCGCTTATATTAAGGCAGAGACTTATGACATATGTTCAATGATGGCGTCGCCAAACTCTGAGCACTTGACCAGGGTTGCATCTTCCATCAGACGTTCAAAGTCATAGGTGACAGTCTTGGCACCAATGGCACCATCCATACCCTTGATGATCAGGTCAGCCGCTTCAGTCCAGCCCAGGTGACGGAGCATCATCTCGGCAGACAGGATCACTGAACCAGGATTCACCTTGTCCTGCCCGGCGTACTTTGGAGCTGTGCCATGGGTGGCTTCAAAAACAGCAATCTTGTCACCAATGTTTGCACCCGGGGCGATACCGATACCACCTACCTGTGCCGCCAGGGCGTCAGAGATATAGTCACCATTGAGATTCAGGGTGGCGATTACATCGTACTCAGCCGGACGAAGGAGGATCTGCTGCAGGAATGCGTCAGCAATGACATCCTTGATAACAATATCTTCACCGGTATTCGGGTTCTTGACGACATGCCAGGGGCCACCATCCAGAGGTTCACCACCAAACTTATTGACTGCAGTCTCATAACCCCAGTCCTTGAAGGAGCCCTCGGTGAACTTCATGATATTGCCCTTGTGCACCAGAGTCACAGAGCTGCGATTGTTGTCGATGGCAAACTGGATGGCTTTCTTTACCAGACGCTCAGTACCTTCCTGAGATACAGGCTTGACACCGATACCACAGTCCTGCGGGAAGCGAATCTTGGTCACACCCATTTCATCACGCAGGAAGGCAATCACCTTATCGGCTTCAGGGGTGCCAGCCTGCCACTCAATACCGGCGTAAATGTCTTCGGAGTTTTCGCGGAAGATCACCATATCGGTCTTGTGAGGCTCACGGACCGGGCTTGGCACGCCCTTGAACCAGCGAACCGGCCGTATACAGGTGTAGAGATCCAGTTCCTGACGGAGAGCTACGTTGAGAGAACGGATACCACCACCAACAGGTGTGGTTAACGGTCCTTTAATGCTGACCACATATTCCTGAAGCGCTTCCAGGGTTTCCCCAGGCATCCAGGTGTTTTCATCATAAACCTGGGTAGCCTTCTCGCCACAGTACACTTCCATCCAGGCGATGGAGCGCTTCCCTTCATAAGCTTTCTGCACTGCCGCATCAACGACCTTGAGCATGACCGGGCTGACATCAGCACCGATTCCGTCGCCTTCGATATATGGGATTACTGGGGTTTCAGGAACATTCAGGGACAGGTCCTCGTTGACAGTGATTTTGTCACCGCTAGCAGGCACCTCAATCTTTTGGTATCCCATTCTCAACTCCGTTCTCTAGTCATGGTATGAGCTGCAATTCAGCCAGTTAAACGACTTACATCATCTATATGCCGTCGAGCATGCTGCATTTCAGCAGGCAGCGCTCTTTCCTTAAAGAGCGGCTCATGGCTGCTTTTCGTTATTAGTACTGCGGGCAAACCTTCTACGACCAGCGAGCCCGAACAAGTCGCGTAATAAGATATACTAATGTCGCTAAGGAATAAATGTAGTTTTGCTACAAACATACTTATATTTAGCTGCAAACATTCGCGCCGTGTGTACAGCCATGTTCCTGACAACAGCTTTGAAAGCTGGTAGCAGTGCGGCCAGCTGGTTAAAATACCCCATTCTGTTTTCACCTTTATGACTTTTATGAAACAACCTTCCCAAACCAAAGTCATCGTCGGCATGTCCGGTGGTGTCGACTCCTCCGTCTCGGCCCTGCTGCTTCTCCAGCAGGGCTATCAGGTGGAGGGCCTGTTCATGAAGAACTGGGAAGAAGACGACGGCACGGAATACTGCACGTCCATGGAAGACCTGGCCGATGCCCAGGATGTCTGTGACAAACTGGGTATAGAACTGCACAAAGCCAATTTCGCCGCAGAGTACTGGGATAATGTTTTTGAGCATTTTCTCAATGAGTACCGCAATGGCAGAACGCCCAACCCGGACATCCTCTGCAACAAGGAAATCAAGTTCAAGGCATTTCTGGACTACGCCATGCACCTTGGCGCCGACTACATCGCCACAGGCCACTACACCCGACGGGAAGTGGCTGATGACCAGATACTGATGAAGAAGGGTCTGGACAGCAACAAGGACCAAAGCTACTTCCTGCATCAGGTGGGTCATGAGCAACTGGCCCGCACCCTGTTTCCAGTAGGAGAACTTGAGAAAAGCGAAGTTCGTCAGCTGGCTGAACAGCACGGACTGATTACCCATAACAAAAAGGACAGTACCGGTATCTGCTTTATTGGCGAGCGACGGTTCCGGGATTTCCTGAAACAGTACCTGCCGGCACAACCGGGCAAGATAAAGACCCTCGATGGCGACACCATTGGCGAGCATTCCGGCCTGATGTATCACACCATTGGCCAGCGCCAGGGCCTGGGAATTGGCGGACTCAAGGGTGCCTCGGAATCCCCCTGGTATGTGGTTGAGAAAGACCTGGAGAACAATGTTCTCCAGGTAGCCCAGGGCAACAACCATCCCATGCTGTTTTCCGATGCACTGATTGCCTCGGAAATCTTCTGGATTTCAGGACAGGTTCCTGAGGTGCCAGCAAAACTGACAGCCAAGGTCAGGTATCGCCAGCAGGATCAGGCCTGCCGTCTGGAATTAAGGGAAGACGGCAAGTACGTGGTTATTTTTGACGAGCCTCAGCGGGCCGTAACCCCAGGCCAGTCTGTAGTATTTTATGATGGACAGGTCTGCCTCGGCGGCGGTGTGATTGAAAGCCGTCATGCCAGCGCCGAAGAAGCCCTTGCAGCATAAGCAGGACTGTCCAGGCCGGGGAAGCCGGGTATCCACGCAGTGATCCATAGCTTCCCCGCAACCCGGCTGAAATGATTTTCAGCCTTTCCAAAGTAGATGCCCTTTGACACGGAATAGAGAAATACCGGTGCAATACACAGCAAAGGAACAGGCGGCAGCCCTTTCAGGTATCTTTCAGGCAGCCGGGCTGGTAGAACAGCTGGCCCGTACCGGGCAGTTGTCTGACGAGCAGCTCAGGCCGTCCATACACAGTATCTTTATCACGTCACCCGATGCTGTCGAGGATGTGTACGAAGGGTACGACAACCTGTCAATGGGCAGGAAGATATTGCAGGATGTCCTGCAGCGTCAGAGCCAGGCCATACAAGGCGACTCTGTCCGCTACGCCCTGACCCTGATCCACCTGGAACGGAAAGTCAGTCGCAACGGTAAAATGCTGACGGAAATTTCCGGGCGGCTTCAGAAAACCTCGGACCAGGTCAATCATTTTGGCCTTTTGCATGAGAACGTCATTGCCAGCTTGGCCAGCGTCTATCTGGATACCATCAGTACCTTAAGAACACGTGTTCAGGTTTCAGGCGACCTTCGACACCTGCAGATCAAGAGCAATGCTGACAAGATCCGAGCCATTCTGCTGGCAGGCATTCGGTCGGCCATTTTGTGGCGCCAGACGGGTGGCAGCCGCTGGCATCTACTGCTGAGCCGCAAGAAGCTGCTTGACGGCCTCGACAGACGGGAAACGCCACCAGATAACCAGTACCCCGTCCCGCTGCAAATGATAGGTTCAGTGGTTCGTAAAGCGGCCATATGCAAGGCAGACTTGTGCAGGCGTAGTCATTCTACGTCAATCAAGTCTAACGCTGTCAGATGGCCGCTTTACGAACCATCCTTCGGACTCAAG
>JBPCXN010000327.1:0-10920 GCA_051008495.1 Endozoicomonas sp.
CCGCTGCTACCATCTGGTATTGCAGAAGCCTCAACAACAGCTGCACCCTCACTGGCATCAGCAACACTATGAAATATCGCTGTGAAATCATCATTATTAGAAAGAGGCTCTTCATTTATCGCCACCAGCTCCAGAACCTGCCAGTCTGAAAATTTGGCCTCTCCTGTTAAACTCGAATAGCTTTTGCTTCTGTATTTAACGTCATAGTAGCCATCGGAATCTGCAATGAACTTATAATCCACGGTGACATAAATACCTTCGGCGTTGATAGTGACGTTATCCAAACTTTCAAAAACACCATCACCGGTACTTACGGCATGTGGCTCATTGAGAAGCCCGTCTTCAACCAATGCATCAATATCATCTGCCGCTATTGAGAATTCAATTTTAGACACAACACCCTGCTCAACGGCTCTGGCAATGAGGTCATCAGCGGCTTTAGTAGAAACAGGGTCTTCCCCCAATGGGGTCAGGAAAGCCTGTGCAGGAACATAATCGGCAAGAGGTCCGTTCTGAGCAACTTGCGGGAGTATTTGTCCCGGTCCCAGGCTACCACTACTGCCCTCTGGCGTTGCAGAAACATCGCTGACAGCGGCATTCTCATGAAGCCCCACCTGCTCGCTGACAATCTCTCCAGCGCCGTTGCGATAAACCAGCAGCTTCTGGCTGCCGTCTTTCTGGGACCAGAGTATTGTTCCATCGTCTTGTACCTGTCCGGTCCACTTGCGGCCTTCCGGGTCAACCTTCACCAGAGCGGTACGGGCGGTGATGGATTGCACGCCTGGCAGTTCTTGCATCAATTCGGTGCTGAACTCCTGAATGCCAAGCTCGTGTCCCTGCTCATCGCAGTCGCAGGCTACCAGGCTGATTCTTCCGATCGGAGTACTACCGTCAGTGTCACCTGCCAGCAAAGCAGCCAGGTTAGCCGTGTCCAGACCGCTGAGGGTCAGTCCTGTTGAGCCCTTTTCTCCGTGGCCGACTATGACTATCCGTGTGTCCTCCCCAATGATTGGCCACTGTTCGCCCTCGGCCAGCACAACTTGAAGCTCCCCGGCCTCACTCTCTTCGAGCTGCATCCAGCTGCTGAAACCTTCAATGTCGCTGTGCTTGTTAAAAATATGCTGGGCTGCAGCTGCCTCAGCCGGGCTGTCGTCCAGCTGGAGAATCACCTGGTTACGATAGCGGCTGGCGGGTTCTGCTTCCTGGCTAGAGTTGCTGCCCTGAATGAGCGGGATTGTTGTGGTTTTACTGGATATATCTCCAAGGAGATTTCGGTGTGTCAGCAACTGCTTGGCTTCACCCGGAGCCCATGAAATATGCCCATCCGTCCCAATAACCCCAACTTCTTCGACACCGTTATCACTCACTCTCTTCAAGTGATTTTGAACAGTCACTGCTTCAATGTCAGTTGAGCTCTGAAGAATTTGGGTGCCGAGTTCTGATAATGCAGGATTTGTAAGGCCAGCCTCATAACCTGTTGCGACCAGGCTCACACGCCCTGCAGAAATATCGAGCTCAGGATCGCCAACGAGATCGGCCAGGTCATCAGCATTCAACTTTCTCAGTGTAAACCCAGCTTCATCAATCGCACCTTCACCGACAAGGTATAGGTGAGCCTTACCATCAACCTGATCGTCGGCGCCCTCAACCAGAATAACCTCGCCACTTTGATCCACCTTCAGCCAGCTACTGACCAACCCTTCGGCCTGTTGCTGCTGGAAAAGGGTCTCAGCCGCCACTTGTTCTGCAGGACTGTCGCCCAGCTGAATAATAACTCGATGACTGTAGCCGGAGAGGTCACTGTTATCTGTTGCTAGTGGAGCATCCAGCTCCGCTCGTAATTCTTCAAAGTCTGAGAGATCAACAGCAGGTTCAGGGTCATTCTGACTCGCTACTCTGAGCGCATGGAAAATACTTTTTACCGCGTTTTTCGAATAACCGCCCTCTACCATAACCTCATGTAATAGAGCCTGATTATTTAGTAACCGCCCCAAGTGCTGGCGCTGCCCCTGAGTGTACTTTGAAAAATCCTGCTCAAGATGCTCTTGCAGTTGCATCAGTTGTTTATCGCTAAGCTCTTTGTTGAACAGCCTTAATAACCCCCGGATAACGATTTTGTTGGCTCTATGCACCTTGTCATCACCGAGCTGTTGAACCTGTTCCAGTGCAAGGGACCGCTCTTCTTCCGTAACCTCCCCTTGCCCTTCAGCAAAAGCAGCGTCCAGAATATCCTGAGCAACACCCATCGATGCCAGTACGTCCTTAAGGGATTCTTCAGAGCCTGAGCCCCCACTCAAACTCTGTATTGCCTCAGCTTCTGTAGATTCAAAAAGCTCTGGAGAAAGCTCTTCCTGCCCCTCCCCTTCCTCAACTGATTCCTGAAGTCCCGCTAAAATACCGGGTGACACCCCCTCCCTGGAACTGTCTACAGGAGTCAATGAACCACGACGTAGATCCACTGCCTGATCCAGGGCCCGGTTTATAACGGATTCCCGGAAATTACGTTTGAAAGGTATTCTTGCTCCTGACCCATCCAGCTCAGGGGATTCATCTTTGTAATGCCCGGCGGTGGCTTCCTCGTTATAAGCCCGGTTGGTGTAGATCAGAAAGCCATGTTCAATCTCATAATGCTTCAGGACAGGGGCAACCTGGTCAAAGTCACGGGTCTGAAACACCCGCCCCTGGTTGTCAATAAATAGAATATTCCTGTCCCGCTCGGGAAACCGCGAATTGTCCTGCTCAGTGCCGTGGTTGACCAGCTGCACTTCCGACGCCTGGTTCAACTGCTGGATGATCTTTCTCTGATACTCCGTCATCCGCCCGGTTTCCGGGTTGAATGTCCCCCTGGATCTCTGGTCAAGGCCATTCTGGATTTGTCTGACGGCGTTTTGCCAGCGCTCGCGGGGCCCTAATTCAACGGGTGATTCGGTTTCCGAGCCGGGATAGCTGCCTTGCCTTAGCAGTGCCTGTGCCGTTCCCGCAACCTGGGCCAGGTCAGGCTTGGCAACATCTTCGACTTTTTTATACAGGCCGAACAAGTCGGCGTCTGCGGTTAATAGCTTGCCATTCTGGGCAATGACTTTAAGCGGACGGAAACTCTCATACTCTTGCTGCCCGGTTTCTGTGGCATACCCCTGGCTACGGTAGTCCAGGGTATACAGGCCGTTTTCATCGGGAGTCATCCGGAATTCAAAGGTCAGGTCATGGCCATTAACCTGTCGGATACTTGTGGCCAGCAGGACACCGTTCTCAGCCTCGGTCAGACTGACAATACGCCCTGCCTGCAGACGTCTCTCCAGTGCAGCCCGGTCCATTGTCAGTACCTGGGCGGAAATTCCCGCCTTGGTGACAGACTGCTGATTGTCCTTGTTTCCTCTCTGGACTTTCCCATCATTCCCCAGGATTTTGGAAAGAGCCGCATCGAATGGAATTAACCCGGCCTGCGGACCAAAATCCGAGGATTTTCCATGCACATCCAGACCTTTGGTGCCTATCTGGGTCCCTCCGCCCAGCCCATGGGCAATCAGGTCTGCAGCGTCGACATTGACCGGCCTGACGGCAATAAGAGCATCATTTTCTCTGGCTACCTTTTTCCAATGGTCAATGACCGCTTGAGGGAGCCCTGATCCTTTGATTGCCTCTTCTCCGGTAATGAGGCCTGCTTCGGGCTCGTCAGGGTTGACGGGTACTGCAAGAGAAACCTTCTTTTGAATCAGCTGTGCCGGGTTGGGTCTTTCCAGAGCCTGGCCTATATTGTCCGGTCGCCTTCTTCGGGTATTGGCAGGGGAGCCAGTATTGTCGATTCCCGCAACGCCCAGCTTCCTTCTCC
Organism: Endozoicomonas sp.; assembly: GCA_051008495.1. Taxonomy (GTDB): domain Bacteria; phylum Pseudomonadota; class Gammaproteobacteria; order Pseudomonadales; family Endozoicomonadaceae; genus Endozoicomonas_A. Next base: position 3,830 of record JBPCXN010000327.1, read on the forward strand.
GGGTATTCGGAGTGTCTTCAATGCCCAGGCTGCCGCTGCTGCCTTCCGGTGTATCACCTGCGTCCAGTTCACCGGACCCTTCATGAATAGCGATCGGCTTGCTGACAATTTCGCCATTTTCATCGCGATAAGTCAGCAACTTCTGGGCCTGGTCTTTGTGAGACCATACTATTTCACCATTCTCCTGTACCCGGCCGGTCCATTTCCTGCCTTGGGTATCTACTCTCAACAGGGCGGTGCGGGCAGTAATGCTGTCAACATCAAAGCCTTCATTTTCGGTAAGGTTCTTAAGCAGGGCCTTGGAAAACTGTCCGACACCCTGGGCTGGCATGTGCTCGCCCGGTTCACAGCAGACCAGGCTGATACGCTCAGCTTCAGTGGCAAGGCCAACGGCCTCGTTGGCTATAAGATCGGCTAGCTGCTCTGGACTGTGTTCCGCAAGGCTAAACTCACCATTACTGTCTTTTTGACCGTGGCCCACTATAACAATACGGCTATTTTCGTTTATTGCCGGAGCCTGCGGCCCCTGCACTACACCCAGGCTGCCATCTTCCTGCAGTTCCAGCCAGGTGCTGAAATTCTCATGGGATGAGTGCTTTTGGAACAGGTACTCAGCCGCAGTGAGTTCTTCATTACTGTCACCCAGCTGGATGATAATCTGGTTGTGGTATCGGCTTTCCTGATTGGTTTCAAGCTCCGGAACAATAGACTCGGTTTCTTCCAGCTCTGAAACAACGGATTCTGTATCTGACACATCATCCTCTGGCTCGGAAACCAGTTCGGACTCATCTTCAGCCTCTGGGTTGAACGGATAAACATCCTCCAGCATTTGTTGCAAAGGCGCCAGCCGACCGCCCGTTGGCGGCGCTTCCTGGCCGTCGGCTGTTTGAATACTGCTGGTACCAGGGACAAGCTCAATCGTCCAGCCTCCACCGGTTTCCACCAGTACAGGGTAGGAGCCAGGTCCTGCAGACATGTCCATCAGTTGCAGCAGCTCTGGTGTTTCGAATAGTTGCCCGGTGTGCCGCCACTCATTTGTGAGCAATTGGAGTTCTTCACTAAGGAAGCTTGAGGCTATAGCTTGATTCACCACCTCAGAGACTGTGCTGTCGCTTCCAGCTGTTTCCACCTGAGCAAGAAAAGTCTCTAGCAGCCGGGAATATTCATCACCATCAAGCCCACTAATATCCTGTTGCAGCTGCTGGTTGAGTATTTCCCGATCACTTGGGTCACCGACCTTTTCATACAATCTGCGTACATTTTTGAAATAGGCTTTGTTGGCGGCAGCACTGAAACCAAGGCTTAACTGATCTTGAAAATACTGCAGCTCCCCGGCAAGGGGTATGGTAGAAAATGGCTTTGAGGCAAGATCGTGGATGGAGTGCTGGCCATCACGCACCTCAAGTACAGTAAAATATTCCCCCTGATTTTGGTAGATGGGTCTCCTGGATTGAGAAGGTCCCGCCAGTAGAACCTTCTTGCCAGAGACAGGTAAAGCCACTGTATCAAGACGTAGACCTATCGGCAGGCTAAAACGCTCTCCAGCATCAAGTCGTTCCTGAACAGCAGTTTTCAGGGCATGTCTGACTCGATGATGACCAATTTTCTGATAAACCGAGTTATATTTATCAAGATCTAAATTCAAGCCTTCTACAACAGTTGCTAGCGAGTCACGAAAGCCGTCCATCAACATATCTTTGCTTGCCGCTAGCAGCTGAACATCTTCCTGACTGAGTACTGAAACCACGGCATCAGCAGGAGCAGTGCGCACTAATGACTTGAACTGTTTTTTCTCAAAATCCCTTCCATTTAGAGAGAATCCATGCAATAGCTCAATATACAGTATGTGTGACAATAGAGCTTTCAGGTTCTCACTGGGCTGGCTCGTTAACTCTTCGGCCCAGCGATGGGCTTCTATTTGTGCTGCCCTTAGGTATTTGGCCTCTCCCCCCATAAAGCTGTCAAGCCCAGAGAAGGGGTCGCCGAATCTACTGTATTGAAAGGCGATATTTGACTGGGTAGTCGCACCTTCCTTCTTTGATGAAGAGTGCTGCAGGGTAAACTCCTGAACAGGTATATTGTGTTCTCCGGTGTAGTCGTTACCTACCCCTCCATCGGGGGGGGTAATCAGTTCATAGTTCTGGTAAAGCCTGCTCTCCTTACCAAAGATACCTTGTAAACGCTTATTGTATAGTTCCTGCACTTGGTTAAATTGAATCGCTTCCCCCTGACCAATTAAGTCGCTCAGTACTGATTTCAAAACTTCTAGCGCCTGATATTGCGGTGCATCTGATTGGTATGAAGCGGTTTCAAATGGCGCTGTGATTATTTCAATAATTGATCCGTACAATGAGCTTTCATCCAGCGTTAGAGCTAAATTTGGAAAACCAAACTTTAAGCCCCTGCTTTCATAAACAGCCCCCCGGTATTGATTATTGGGATGGGAGCCACTCCGTATTGCTTGGTATGCACGAATTTCCTGTTCGAACCCCACTCGAAACGGATGTAAATCTGTTTCTACTTCAAGCAACCCCTCATCAGATTCGCCACCGGCTTCTGAATCGTTGACTGAACCATCCGGAGTCGGAGTTACTGAATCAGCCGTTGCTTCCTGAACAGCTGATGGAGTGGTTTCAGGGGGTGAGCCCTCTACCGCACTTGACGCCCCTGAATCTGCCGAAGGACCAGCTTCACCGGAAACCTCTCCTGGCAAATTGTCACTTCCAGGCACCCCAGGCAGGTTATTCCCACTATTCCCTGTTGTTCCTTCATAGCCGTCCATAGCTTACTCCCTAGATCAAGCTGACGCAGTCATGTCACCAATAGGATTCTATCCATGCCTGGTATTCCCAGACACGAACCTTGAGACGTTTTTTATTTGTATTGATAATAAGAAGTGATTTACTAGATTTTCTTCGGGCATCTCAATATTAAACAACCCGAATCTTCTCAAAGCATTTAAATGCCCAGGTGAAATAACTAAATACATCAACTTCTTCCTACTTTAATTCCATCACCCAATACAACCAGAGAATAATTGATCCGACGTTTTTTATTAGGGTTCAGGCTTGAACACCCAGATTAATCAAATCGCAGCCCGATACGGAACGCCAGAAATTTCTCTCTGATAGTAATTAGTAATCTAGCTCAATTAATCTTCAGTGCGGGTTTACTAAGACGAAAGTCAACGCTCCTTCATAGATTCATCCTGATACCTCATGAAAGGCGCCAGGAAAAACTCCAGTAACCGGCGCTTGCCTGTCTTTACTTCCACCGTCACACTCATACCGGGCTGAAGAGATTCCCATCTGTCCTTGACCTGTATTCTAGTCTCCTTGAGGGTGACTCGCATTGGGTAAACCCGACCTTTGCCCTCTTGCTCTATCGAATCTCTGGAAACATGCCGTACTTCCCCGTCAATCAGGCCATAGCGGGTATAAGGGAAGCTCTCCACCTTGATTTCAGCATGCTGCCCCGGATTGACAAAGCCAACATCCTTATTTAACAGAAAGGCTTCTATTTCCAGGGGCACATCGTCAGGAACAATGACCATCAATGGTTCGGCAGGCTGTACAACACCACCTACCGTATGTACTTGCATCTGGTGAACAGTTCCATCAACAGGTGCCCTTAAATAGCGATTACGCACCCTCTCATTTAATGTTGTCATGTCAAGGGACGCCATCCCCTCTTTCTTGCGGTATTCCAGCAGCTCCTGAAGTTTATCACTGCGGAGTTTCTGGTTTTGTGCGATTCCTTCCTTTCGGAGTGATTGCAGCCGGGCCTCTGCCTCTGCCAGCCTACTTCGCTGAATCATCAGGGACTGACTGGTTTCTACCTGCTTTTCTCTGGCCGACAGCCATTCAAGCCTGGAGGCGGAACCCTGTGCCAATAATTCTGCATGGGATTTTTCCTGCTCATCATGAAGGGGCTTGATGGTTTCCAGCCGCGTTATATCCCGCCTGGTGGCTGAGATTGATGCCTGTTGCTCTTCTATCCGGGAAGTTTGCATAGCCTGGCTGGCATGATAGGACTCAAGGTCTCTGTTAAGAAGGCTCTGCTGAAGCAGAAGTTTTCTACCGGATATATTCTGAAGAAGCTCAGGCTCCGCCTTTTTCAAATAGTAAGCTAAATCCAGGTTATTACTGGCGTTGTCATTCATGTGTTCCAGCAACAACTTCAGGCGAAAGGCATTCACTTTGGCATCCTGCCACTCCAGCCGCGCTCTTTTGGCATCCGTTTCCGTTTCTGTCGGGTCGAGTTTGACAAGCGCCTGCCCAGTCACCACATGCTCGCCTTCAGTCACCAGTATTTCTTCGATTTTGCCAATTTCCAGGGGCTGTACAGCTTTCACCTGCCCCCTGGGAATCACCTTTCCCTCTGCTACAGATTCAATATCAATATGCCCAACCCAGGCCCAAAGTACTGCCAGACTGAAGAGCACGGTTATCAGAATCCCGGTTGTTCTGCCCAGAGGGGATGCTGGTGTTTCGAGAATTTCTACAGCAGCCGGCAAAAACTCCAGCTCTTGATTATTCCGCTCTATCACCGGCTGTCTGTCATGATAGTCTCGGGAGCTTTTCCATAACTCTCTCAGCTCACGCAGCCCCTCCAGCATCAGTGACTCTCCCCAATCTGAGCCGACCAGAGAGTGGCATAGCGACCTTTCTCTTCCAGGAGCTGCTCATGGGTTCCATCCTCGACCACTTCACCCTCTTCAATGGTGATGATCCGGTCACAGCCGCGGACGGTTGACAGACGGTGAGCAATAATAATCACGGTCCGGCCTTCACAGATCTCTTTCATATTCTCCTGGATGGCTCTCTCTGATTCATAGTCCAGGGCCGATGTGGCCTCATCAAATATCAACACCCTGGGTTCAGTAGCCAGAGCCCGGGCTATTGCGATTCGCTGCCGCTGCCCCCCAGAGAGCCCGGCCCCCCGCTCGCCAAGCTCAGTGTCATAGCCGTGGGATAGTTTGAGAATAAAGTCATGGGCACCGGACAGCCTGGCCGCCGCAATCACTTTATCCATGGTCATGGTCGGGTCAGATAAGGCTATGTTGTCTTTGACGGAGCTGTTAAAGAGAATATTTTCCTGCAGGACAACACCGATCTGGCGCCGTAACCAGGCCGGGTCTAGCAAAGCGAGATCATGACCATCAATCAGAACACTGCCACTTTCAGGAATGTACAGTCTCTGCACCAGCTTGGTCAGAGTGGATTTTCCAGAGCCTGATCGCCCTACTACACCTACCACCTGACCTGCCTGTATAGTCAGCTTCACACCTTTGAGTACTTCCGGCCCCTTGGGGTTATAGCGAAAATGTACATGATCAAAGACTATATCCCCCCGGATTGGCGGCAGGCTGGGGCGATCGAGGCTCTGCTGCGGCTCTGTCGGTACGTTCAGTACATCACCCAACCGCTCAAGAGAAATCCGAAACTGCTGGAAATCCTGCCATAGTTGAGCCAGGCGAAGAATCGGCTGGGCAACCTGGCCGGACAGCATATTAAAGGCGATCAACTGACCAACGGACAGTTCACCATTGATCACTAACTGGGCGCCAGTCCACATCAGTACCACCGTAACCACCTTACTGACCAGCTGGACCGATTGACCGCCATAAATCCCCAGAACCACCGAGCGGAACGTTGCTTTAACATATTCTGCCAGCTGCTCTTCCCACTTCTGGCGCATCTGGGGTTCTACAGCCATGGATTTCAAGGTCTCCATGCCAGTTACTGACTCTGTCAGAAAGGCCTGGTTGACAGCACCTCGCTGAAACTTCTCTTCCGTTCTTTTACGCAGCTCCGGAGTGATCAAAATCGAAATGGTGAAATAGACAGGTATGGAGGCAAGTACTATCCAGCTTAAGGTGGTCGAGTAATAAAACATCACGGCAAAAAAGACGAAGGTAAACAGTAGATCAAGAACAACTGTCAGAGCATTCCCCGTCAGGAAAGAGCGGATACTCTCAAGCTCTCTTACTCGCGCGACAACCTGTCCTACAGGCCGGGCGCCAAAATAGGAGACTGGCAGCCGCAGTAAGTGATCAAACAGGCGGGCCCCAAGCTCCACATCAACACGGCTGGTGGTATGGGAAAACACATAAGTACGGATGCCATTCAGCAGAATATCAAAAAAGGTAATAGCCAGTAGCCCGACAGCCAGTACATCGAGGGTAGTCAGCCCTCTGTTAACCAGCACCTTATCCATAACGACCTGAAAAAACAGTGGGGTTACCAGTGCGAACAGCTGAATGAACAGGGAAACCAGCAACACCTCTTTAAACATCTTTCGATACTTGACAATGACTGGAATAAACCAGGTAATGTCGAATTTTCTATCACTGCCGGACAGCAGTGAGCGCCTGGTAAGTAATACAGAGTCACCCTCCCAGCGGTCCCAGAGTTCTTCAAGAGATAACTGTTCCGGTTGTTGTCCTGGCACCTGGATTAATGCCTGATCATCCTTGACTGCGGCTAACAGGAAAAACTGGCCATTACGGTCGTGGGCAATACAGGGAAAAGGTATCTTTGCCAGGCGCTTGGACTGGATTTTCACTCTTCGGGCTTTGATTCCTAGCTTCTTTGCCGCCCTGACCATGGTAAGAGGATCCATGTCTTCGCCCGAAGGGCAGAATTCATGGCGAAGTGTCTCGATATCAGCGGGCTTTTTCAAATGCTGAAGCATCATGGCCAGGCACATGAGCCCTGTAGGAGGAAGCTTTGGCCCGGAATCATCACCGTGGGGGAAAGCGGGTTCGTTGACTGGCTGATCGGCTGGAGCCCTTTGATTCGTATTATCCATTACTTAATCAATTAACCGGCATTGAAGTGGGTACAGCCATTTATTTCAGAATAGTATTAAGTCCAGGCTCTTTCCTGCCTTCTGCAGTCTGGTACTGGAAACTCTCCTTCAGAACTTGCAGCACAAGGGCTAGGAGCCTGACCGAGAATGAGCCACTGACAGTCTCAGTGGCCCTCCATCAAATAGATCGGTTAAAATTCAACCAGCTTTTCCTGCCATGAAGACCAAATTTTGGCATTTTTGCTCAATTCGGCTTTTTTCTTTGCTTTTATGCTGCA
>JBPCXN010000328.1:0-26641 GCA_051008495.1 Endozoicomonas sp.
CGAATTGTCTGATATTTTGTTAAAGAACTTCGTTGAAATGCGGCAATGCGTCTTACTTTCAAAGTCTGAATCGGTATGCTCTTTAGTAGAGCTCGCCGTTCAGCGAGGCCGCTATCTTACCGCGGCGGTTTCTGTTGTCAAGCGCTTGTTTTTCCAAAGAAAGTAAAGACGCTTTCAAACTCGCTAAGCTTGCAACCTGTCGGTTGCTTTTCCTGCTCAGCGGCGGCGCATTCTACCGTGTCAGTCGCCTTTGTCAATCACTGTCTTTTCGGTGACTCCTCATTAAAAAGAAGTCATTAAAAATGAAGTGAAGAACTCGACTGCCGGTTGCTCGTTGAGAGCGATGCGCCGATCAGAGGAGGCGTAGTATACGCAGATAACTGGCTCTGCCTACCTCGGTTTACCCCTAACTTTGGTTAATTTCTGTTCTATATAAAGAAAGCTATAAAGTACGGTGGCCAGCATATTCTTCGTTGGAATCCTTCTGTCGCTCTGAAGAAGTGAGCGGTATTAGATCACCTCAGCTATTCCATGCATAATTAGCCACCACTCAATCCACCCTCCATATACAGTCCCTATCCCATGAGTACCGAAAAAACCCTGCTTGAGCGTAGTGGCTCCAAGTGTGAATTGTGTTCTTCCGAGCAAGGTCTGGCCGTTTACGAAGTGCCGCCAGCAGCAGACTCAAGCCCTGAAAAGTGCGTTTTGCTTTGTGAGGTCTGCCGGAGCCAGATCAGCAAACCAGACACCATGGTCGCCAATCACTGGCGTTGCCTGAATGACAGCATGTGGAGCCAGGAGCCCGCTGTTCAGGTAATGGCATGGCGTGTCCTGAACCAGCTGTCTGCGGAACCCTGGGCACACGACTTGTTGGATATGCTTTACCTGGAAGAAGATGTGAAAGCCTGGGCAGAAGCAGGTGCAGTAGATGACAGCGATGATGTGAGCCCAACCTTCGACAGTAACGGCACAAAGCTCGAAGCTGGAGACACTGTAACCCTGATCAAGGACCTGGATGTGAAGGGAGCAGGCTTTACTGCCAAGCGAGGCACTACCGTCAAGAATATTTCCCTGACATCCAACCCTGAGCATATCGAAGGCCGGGTTAATGGCGTGCGTATCGTACTGGTCAGCAAATTTCTGAAAAAGTCTTAGGGCTCAGAAAGAAAAACCCCTGCCTTTTGACAGGGGTTTCTTTAGAACAAGACGGTCGCCGTTTACTTGCCAAGCTTCTTGCGAATAGCCTGCAGTGTACGCAGTTGAGCAGCAGCCTCGGCCAGCTGAGTCGCAGCACGAGAGTAGTCGAATTCGCCACTCTTGTTTGTCAACTCCTGTTCAGCCAGCTTCTTGGCTTCTTCTGCAGCCAGCTCGTCCATATCATCAGCTCGCAGCGCAGTGTCTGCCAGTACTTTTATCTGGCTGGGCTGAACTTCCAGAAAACCACCTGAGATGTAGAACACCTCTTCTTCGCCATCCTCTTTGATCAAGCGAATAGGGCCGGGACTCAGGTCCGTCAGCAAAGGTGTGTGGCCGGGAGCAATACCCAGATCACCCAGGGAGCCGGTAGCGACAACCATTTCCACCACCCCGGAGAAGATCTCCTCCTCGGCACTGACGATGTCACAGTGAACTGTGTCCGTCATTTCAGTTACCTCCTAATAAGAAGATGTTCCTTCCTCTATAGAGAAGAAGGAACATTCCGGGCGTTACATGGTCTTGGCTTTCTCAACCGCTTCTTCAATGGAACCTACCATATAGAAGGCCTGTTCAGGCAAGCTGTCGTATTCACCTTCCAGGATGCCCTTGAATGCACGAATAGTGTCTTTCAATGGAACATATTTACCTGGAGCGCCGGTGAAGACTTCGGCAACGAAGAATGGCTGAGACAGGAAGCGTTCAATCTTACGGGCACGGGTTACAGTCTGTTTATCTTCTTCAGACAACTCATCCATACCCAGAATGGCGATGATGTCTTTCAGTTCCTTGTAACGCTGCAGAACTGTCTGTACACCACGAGCCACTTCATAGTGCTCTTGACCGATAACCAGAGGATCTAGCTGACGAGATGTGGAATCCAGCGGGTCAATCGCAGGGTAAATACCCTTGGAAGCGATGTCACGGCTCAGTACAACTGTTGCATCAAGGTGCGAGAAGGTGGTCGCTGGTGAAGGGTCAGTCAAGTCATCCGCAGGTACGTATACGGCCTGGATAGAAGTGATAGAACCTTGCTTGGTGGAGGTGATACGCTCCTGAAGAACACCCATTTCTTCCGCCAGGGTAGGCTGGTAACCTACCGCAGAAGGCATACGACCCAGCAGTGCTGATACCTCAGTACCCGCCAGGGTGTAACGATAGATGTTGTCGATGAACAGCAGTACATCACGACCTTCGTCACGGAATTTCTCAGCCATGGTCAGGCCGGTCAAAGCTACACGCAGGCGGTTTCCTGGTGGCTCGTTCATCTGACCGTAAACCAGGGAAACCTTATCCAGTACGTTGGAGTCGTTCATTTCGTGATAGAAGTCGTTACCTTCACGAGTACGCTCACCCACGCCGGCAAACACAGAATAACCGGAGTGCTCAATCGCAATGTTCCGGATCAGTTCCATCATGTTTACGGTTTTACCTACACCGGCGCCACCGAACAGGCCAACCTTACCGCCTTTGGCAAATGGCGCTACCAGGTCGATAACTTTGATACCGGTTTCCAGCAGGTCATTACTGGCAGACTGCTCAGCATAAGAAGGTGGCTTGCGGTGAATGGCCATACGCTCTTCTTCACCAATAGGTCCCTTCTCGTCGATAGGGTTACCCAGCACGTCCATGATCCGGCCCAGTGTCTTGGTGCCCACTGGTACCTGGATGGGCTCGCCGGAATTATCGACATTCAGACCACGGGCCACACCTTCTGTAGAACCCATGGCAATGGCACGTACGACACCGTCGCCCAACTGTTGCTGTACTTCCAGCACCAGCTCCTTACCTTCAACACTCAGTGCATCGTAAACCTTGGGTACTGTATCCCGCGGAAATTCGACGTCAACGACGGCGCCGATAATTTGTACAATACGACCGCTGCTCATAATCTTTCCTCTACCCTTGTTCTTTATGCAGCCACTCTCTTATACAGCAGCAGCACCGCTGACGATTTCAGACAATTCCTGGGTGATCGCTGACTGGCGCGCCTTGTTGTACACCAGTTGCAGATCATCGATCAGGTTGCCGGCATTGTCGGTTGCACTCTTCATGGCAACCATCCGCGCCGCCTGTTCACAGGCGTTATTTTCAACCACAGCCTGGAAAACCTGGGATTCAATGTAACGCACCAGTAATCCGTCCAGCAGTTGCTTGGCGTCCGGCTCGTAAATGTAGTCCCAGGGCTTGTTCAGCGATTCATCTTCATCAGCCACCAGAGGCAGTAACTGCAACGCCTTGGGTGTCTGGGTCATGGTGTTGATGAATTCATTGTGGACAACAAAAAGGCGGTCAATGTTGCCCCCTTCATAACTGTCCAGCATGACTTTCACACCACCAATGAGATCTGCGATATTGGGTGAGTCGCCGATATGAGTCATGGCCGCTACGACGTTACCGCCATAGTTACGGAAAAACGATACACCCTTGCTGCCGATCAGACAGAGATCAATCTCAGCGCCCTGTTCTTTCCAGACCGACATTTCTTCAACGGTCTTCTTGAACAGGTTGATGTTGAGGCCGCCACAGAGTCCTCGGTCAGTGGAAACGATGATATAACCAACGCGTTTCACTTCCCGTTCGGACATGTAGGTGTGCTTGTATTCAGCGTTGGCGTGAGCAATGTGCCCCACCACCTGACGGATACGGTCGGCATAAGGGCGACTGGTTTCCCGACGCTCCTGTGCCTTACGCATCTTGCTCGCCGCTACCATTTCCATGGCGCTGGTGATCTTCTGCGTACTTTTGATGGACGATATCTGCGTCCGAATCTCTTTTGCGCCTGCCATTCTCAGTTCCTCAAGCCAAGCGCAGCCTGGCTTTCGTTTCAGTGGCCAGTAGCCAGTTTACAGTTCTACTGATCACCGACCACTGACAACTGGACACTGTTTACCAGGTCTGGGTGGCCTTGAACTTATCAATGGCCTCCTTGATACCTGCTTCGATTTCGCCGTTGTAGTCGCCGGTTTCATTGATCCGGGACATCAGCTCACCGAATTCAGCGTTGACGAAACTCAGAAGAGCGGCTTCAAAGTCACCAATCTTGTTCAGTTCAACGTCTTCCAGGTAGCCATGTTCAGCCGCATAGATAACGACACCCATTTCACCAACAGACATCGGTGCATACTGCTTCTGCTTCATCAGCTCGGTAACGCGCTGACCATGCTCAAGCTGCTTGCGGGTAGCTTCATCCAGGTCAGAAGCGAACTGGGCAAAGGCCTGAAGTTCACGGTATTGGGCAAGTGCCAGACGAATACCGCCACCAAGCTTCTTAATGATCTTGGTCTGAGCAGCACCACCTACACGGGATACCGAAACACCAGCGTTCATCGCAGGACGGATACCGGCGTTGAACAGGTCAGTTTCCAGGAAGATCTGACCGTCGGTGATGGAGATTACGTTGGTCGGTACGAAGGCAGATACGTCACCCGCCTGGGTTTCAATGATTGGCAGAGCGGTCAATGAACCGGTCTGGCCTTTCACTTCACCATTGGTGAGCTTCTCTACGTAGTCAGCATTTACGCGAGCCGCGCGCTCCAGAAGACGGGAGTGCAGATAGAAGACATCACCAGGATACGCTTCACGACCGGGAGGACGACGCAGCAGCAGGGATATCTGACGATAGGCCCAGGCTTGCTTGGTCAGGTCATCGTAAACGATCAGGGCATCTTCACCGCGATCACGGAAGTACTCACCCATGGAGCAACCACCGAATGGCGCCAGAAACTGCATGGCAGCAGGATCGGACGCACCGGCAGCAACCACAATGGTGTGATCCATTGCGCCGTGCTCTTCGAGCTTGCGAACCACGTTGGCTATGGTGGATTGTTTCTGGCCAATAGCCACGTAGACACACTTAACGCCTGTGCCTTTCTGGTTGATGATGGCGTCGACAGCCAGAGCAGTTTTACCGGTCTGACGGTCACCGATGATCAGCTCACGCTGACCACGGCCGATGGGTACCATGGCGTCAACCGCCTTGTATCCTGTCTGAACGGGCTCATCGACGGACTGACGGGCGATTACACCAGGAGCTACTTTCTCAATAGGAGAAGTTTCGGTAGCTTCCAAAGGCCCTTTACCGTCAATGGGGGTTCCCAGAGCATCCACAACACGGCCCAGGAGCTGCTCTCCCACCGGTACTTCGAGTATTCGCCCGGTGCACTGGACTTTCTGACCTTCAGCCAGGTGTCCGTAGTCTCCCAGAATTACCGCGCCGACGGAGTCCTGCTCCAGGTTCAGCGCCATGCCGAAGACGCCGCCGGGGAATCGGATCATCTCCCCGTACATGACGTCTGCCAGACCATGGATACGTACAATACCGTCAGTGACACTGACGATGGTTCCCTCATTTTGGGCTTCACTGGACACATCAAGCTGCTCTATGCGGCTCTTGATAATGTCACTGACCTCGGAAGGATTCAGTTGCATAGCTTAACCTACCAAAACCTTGTAGCTAATCGTTGTAGCTATATAAATTTCTATGAAATCATCGCATCGGCCAGCTTGGTCAAACGGGAGCGAACACTGCCATCAATGACAAGATCCCCCGCTTTCACTACAACTCCGCCGATAAGCTGACTGTCTACCTGTGTATGCATTCGTACGGAGCGACCAAGGCGCCTGCCGACTTTTTCTGCAATCTTCTCCTGCTGATCTTCAGACAGAGGAAAAGCCGAAGTAACTACCACATCCTGGTAACCCTGATCTTTTGATTTCATCTTCTCAAACAGAGCGTCAATATGCGGCAGCAAAACAATTCGTTTCCTGCTGGTGAGGAAACGAATATAGTTTTCCAGCTCAGTCGTAAGGTTTCCTTCGCACAGCCTGATAAAGGCATCGGCCTTCATGCTTCCACTCATGGCCGGATTCTTCAGCACCCGGTCAACGGCCTCACGCCGGGACACGCTGGCGCAAAGAGTCAACATCTCAGACCACTCATCGAGTTGATCGAGCTCTTTCGCCAGTTTGAAAGCCGCCTTGGCGTAGGGTCGGGCACATGTGGTCAATTCCATGGCTTACCCCTTAAAGTTCCGCAACCAGGTCATCAACCAGGCGACTGTTTGCTGATTCATCCAGGTTCTTGCCCAGAATCCTCTCGGCTCCCGCCACAGCCAGAACGGCTACCTGCGATCGCAGTGATTCGCGAGCCCTGTTCACCTCGTGCTCGATTTCAGCCTGTGCAGCAGTCTTGATCCGGTCGCCTTCCAACCGGGCCTGCTCTTTGGCTTCATCGACTATCTGGTCAGCCCGCCTGTTGGCCAGGTCAATGATCTCCTGGGCTTGCTCGCGCGCTTCCTGGAGCTGCTCACTGATCTTCAACTGGGTCTGCTCCAGATCCTGGACACCTCGAGCTGCAGCTGCCAGTCCATCGGCAATTTCTTTTTTACGGTTGTTCAGCGCCGTCATGATCGGTGGCCATACATACTTCATGCAGAACCATACGAAGACAGCAAATGCGATCGACTGACCTATAAGGGTTGCATTGATATTCATGCGACTCCTCGCCCTCCAGTTGTTTCAGTTCTAACCCAGTGGGTTCATTGACTTCGACTCATGTGTACCGGACCGGCCTCCTGCCGGAGTAACCGGCCGTACAGCCACACCTAGCCGGGCAAAACTGCAGGGTTACTGAACCAGTCCTACAAACGGGTTAGCGAAAGTGAAAAATAATGCAATACCAACAGCGATCATCGGCACCGCGTCCAACAGACCGGCAACGATAAACATTTTGGTTTGCAACATGGGGGCTGTTTCTGGCTGGCGGGCAACACCTTCCAGGAATTTGCCGCCCAGCAGACCAAAACCAATGGCTGTCGCCAGAGCTGCAAGCCCCAGCATTACTGCCACACCAATTACAGTCAGACCTACAACCAGTTCCATATTTCCTCCGGACGTTCTATGTCGTTGGTTTGGGTTAAACGCTCAATTAACTCAGTGCTCTTCATGAGCCATGCTCAGGTAAACAATAGTCAGGGTCATGAAGATGTATGCCTGCAGGGTTATAACCAGGATGTGGAGCACAGCCCAGCCAAAGTGCAGAGGCAGCTGCATATAACCTATCAAAGCAATCAGAATAAAGATCAGCTCTCCGGCATACATGTTGCCGAACAAACGCAGAGCCAGAGAAATGGGCTTAGTGACAAGCGAGATAAATTCAAGCACAAAATTGGCTGGAATCAACAGCGCCTGAACCAGCTTGTTGGAGCTGTGGAATGGGTGAAGAGTCAGTTCACCGATAAAGCCGCCAAGCCCCTTCATTTTAATGGAATAGAAAAGAATCAGAGCAAAAACCGAGAGGGATAGCCCAAGGGTAATATTCGGATCAGTGGATGGCACGATCTTCATGTACGGCATGCCAACCAATGTGGCCAGGCCCGGTATCCAGTCTACAGGCACCAAATCCATAAGATTCATGAAGAACACCCAGACAAATATCGTCAGAGCCAGCGGTGCAATCAGGTTACTTTTCCCATGAAAGGTGTCCTTCACGCTGTCATCAACAAACTCAACGATGGTTTCAATCAGGTTTTGAGCACCGCTTGGGACCCCACTGGAAGCTTTTTTTGCTATAGACCTGAACAGAATGACAAAAAAACCGCCAAGAAATATCGACCAGAACAGACTGTCCAGATGGAATGCCCAGAACCCCATTGCTTTTGCTTCGGCAGCCGAGTGAGCAATTGTCCAGGCAGGCTCCGAAAGAACCGTACCGTCAAACCTTACATAACCTTCTGGCAGCTGCCCAAAGGTCAGGTTCTGCAAGTGATGCTGAATATATTCAGAAGCAGTAGCTGCCATGGATTTCCCCACAAACCACACAAAGGCTGATCGTTCATCACCGCCCGATCAGCATAGGCGTAAACCAGTGCACCACCTGAACCAGAACAAAAGCGCCAAATAACGCCAGCGGTTCGATGGGCTTGACCAGGGTGAAGATCAAGACAAAAGCAGTCGCCGTAAGGACAAACTTACCGGCCTCCCCCTGGTAAAATGATTTGGCAATTTGCCGCGCGGCTCTCGCACCACTATAATGGAAAGCTTTCCAAAGCAGATAGGCGTTTGGAACACTGCAAGCCAGCCCACCTAGAAGGGCCGAGAGCGCCACATCCTTGCCGAGCGGCAGCAAAACAAACGACAGAATCAAAGTAGTCAGCAATTGGGCCACGACAACCCGGTGCACAGGCGGCCTCTGAAGGTGGGCATGGGAATGTGTATGAGTCGTATGTCTACTCAAACCGAAGCCCCCCCCACTCCAGAGTGTCTCGCCCTTATGCTTCCAAGTCTTGACTTCAGACATTGATTCAGCCGCCTACAGCTTAGCTAGCACAATTATTCAGGCACGGTAGTTTTAATTATCCGAACCCGTAAATCTTCCGGAAGTATCAGTCTTTAGGTGTGTGAATAACGATGGTCATATTCGAAAAAACAATCACACAACTGACAGTTTTGGAACTTTTTCTCGCTTCCGGCGGCGCAAGTATAATGTGTAAATCTACCTATATTCAACCACTACATAAGAGCAACAGTTCTATTACCTATAGGAATATACCTAAGGCGGTAAAATATCCTGCTCAACCCCAGTACAATGCGGTTAGAAATCGCCCTTCCGGCTTAGGACGAAGTCTGAGAAAGCCTGTATTACACCACTGCGATATTTCTGTTTGTGGATTAGTAGATAAAAATGGCGCTTAAGCGACAAGTCTGCAACATTGATGATCGACAATAGCCCACCTTCTACAGCACGCCATACCGCCAGTCTGGAAATACAACCTATACCAAGCCCATCGGCCACGGCCTGTTTCACTGCTTCTGCACGATTAAGGCTCAGTGCTATTTCAGGGGTGCCAAGACGTGCAGAAATCACTTCATCAAACAACTCCCTGGTTCCTGACCCAGACTCACGCAGGATCCAGTTTTCTTCCGCCAACTGATCCAGCGTTACACTCTTTCTTTTTGCCAGTGGATGATCTGGGTGGCCGATGATGACCAGCTCATCATCTCTCCAGACCGTCACATCAATATCCGGGTGCAGACAAGTACCTTCAACTACGGCCAGGTCAATTTCCAGGGACAGCAGCCGGTCAACAATGTCCCGGGTGTTATCAATGGTCAGTTCGGTGCGAATCTTCGGGTGCAGTTTGCCAAAGTCCCGCAAAACTGCCGGCATAAGGTTATTGCCCACTGTGGAGCTGGCACTGATTTTCAGGACGCCCTGTTCATAACAGCCCCCCTCAACAAACTGCTCTTCGATTTCCTTTGCTTTGTCTACCAGCGCGACAGCCATAGGCAACAGTGAACGTCCAGCATCATTCAGTGTTAATGAAGCGCCAAGGTGACGGTCAAACAAGGGACCAAGGTGTTTTTCAAGTTCGGACAGCGCCATACTGGCTGCTGGCTGTGAGATGTAGAGCATTTCCGCAGCACCGGTCACCCGGCCACACTGGGCTACTGCCTTGAATATTTCCAGCTGTCTTAAAGTGATATGCATACAAGTACTCCATTCTCCTGCATGGCTGGGACTCACGTTAACCTTGACGAGAGTCTCTCGCAACCGGGCATAAGTATCGTTTATACCCCACCCTTTTTTTATTGATTATTCAGCCTTTTTTTCACTGCTTATACTGGCGTCCATTCCTTGACCAACTGTTTCAGGCAGTAACAACCGGGGGTTAGAGATGAAAAAGACAGCTATTGAGCACTGGGTTGAACTGAAAAAGCAGACACCTGTTTTTGAACAGATCATCAACTACAAAAGGAAACAGAAAAAAGCCACTACCTGGGATGATATGGCTCTGTTCTTCATTGAAGCAGACAGACATCTGAAATGATGCCTGAAGGCTTCCGGGCTTTGTAAGCAAACCAATACAAAGCTCGACGGCTTTCGATATACAGGCTCCTAGGGGATGGCGAAAACTGTTAAACCACTTATGGCTGAAGACTACTTTATAAGGCTCTGTGGGCAGCCCCTTTTTATGTCACCCAGCCTTGTACCAGATGGGCGAAGACCAGGCTCTTTCCTGAATGACTGGCTGATGATCCACTGAACAGCAACCCTTAAGATCTTCACTGACGGTATCAGGATTACTGCAATCCACTTTGCTAGCACTGCAGATTTGCTGACTCCATCGGCAGCTGGGATTCTCTACGACACGGGTATAGTAAAAGGCGGACTGTTCCGGGTTGAATTCAGGGTCTTTCCAGACGGTACAGAGGCTTTCATAGCCGGTGCCACGGGCCTGGCAGGTGGAAAGATCCACTGAAGCGCCGTTGTTGGGATTCCCTGCCACTTCAAAGACTTTCTCTCTGGATTCGCCCTCTTGATCGATCCAGCCTTTAATTACCTGAACCCTCTGCAATGGCATGCCAGGTTTCTCTGTAATTCCCGGATCTTTCATGGCCGATATGGCAAAGGTGGGAACCTTGCCTTCTCCAGTTGCAGGCAGATCTCCCCCCATGGAAACACCGTTCTGATAACCGGTTTTGACGAAGTCATGTCTGTCACAGAGGTTTTCCGGGTAGTCATAGCCACCAAAAAAGCGCACTGAAATGCGCGGACCGCTGGTGCCAAAAGTTTCCCTCCGCTTGATCGCCTCGAACAGGGACTCGCGGGTATTTTCCTCTGCCCAGACAGCCGCGAGCCCTCCAGGATTAAATTCCAGGGCATCTGGCAGGCCTTTGGGAACATTGCCACCACCGGGCTTTCCGGCACCACCATGACCAATAAAGTTATCTTCCTCCACGGCTCCGGGGGCACCGAGATGGGTATCAGAACTGGCTATGATGCCAAGCTTGAACGGGTTCTCTCCCAGTTTCTGTTCCTGCTGCAAACCGTCGAGCAACACCTGTCGGACAAAGCCGCCGCTTGGCTCAGGTGGCTTGTTCAGGGATTTATGCAGCTGCCCAGAGAAATCCCGGTAGGGCAGGAGTTCAAAACTGCAGAGCTCATCGGCATTCCCCAGGGGAGCACCTCTGTTGAAATAACATTCCGAGCTGCCCTTGTGCTGCATGATTTCGACCAGCTTTTCATAACTGGCCCGAAGTTTTCCATCCTCGCCAGTTATAGGCTTACCGTCATCACGTACTGTGGCAAACATCAGGCCATTGCTGAGATTGGAATTGTGAGGGATAGCAATGGCCTCACAGCCTTCGACACCATTCCTGCACTGTTCTTCCAGGTTTTTATAAAGCTGTTCTGCAGAAGATCCATCCATGTAGGTAATGGGCAGCGTGGGCACTTTATTATTCTTGAACATGATATTCCGATGCAGGTTCTGTGCATCAGGCGCGCCCGTCCACTCGTAGCCGATAAATGTCGTAAAGCTACAGTTTTCAGATCGGTCATAGGCCTCTTCAGCGGCTGCCTGAATCGCCTTCCAGGGGCCTATGGCAGCCTGCCTGCACAATTCCCCCTGCTCACCACACATCCCCAGGCGCTCACCCTGAGACATGGCGACAAAATTAAACATGTAGTAGCCAGCCCTGGGAAAGCCCCGAAACAATTTGCACTGCCAGGAATCGTAACCCTTCATAGAAGGGTCTGCGCATATGCCTACCTCACCAAGCAGCTCTGCATGATCACTGACCATGGCGAAATCGAGCGGCCTGCTGAGCTGAAGCTCTCGCAACGGCTTGCCATCATCCATCCATGGCTGAATACCTATCTTTTCTCCTCGGGCGAACTGGTAAGCCTGGGCAGGTGTCGTACGAGTATCCTGGGTGCTGGCGTCCAGTGAGTATTTGCTGTGGATATGGGTGTCACCGTAAAACGCAGTTCGATTCGGGTTATAGCCAATGCAGCGGGAATCAGGTGTCGGGTCAGCTGCTGTTGAAAATGAAAAGAGGCTTAACAGTAACGACGTTAGCAGGCGGCGTCTTTGCAACATAATGGCAGTGAATCTTATTGTTTTTGTTGTGATGGCAAAATAACAGGATGACTACACCAGGGCAATCCAGATCAGCCTGAGAGCCAGTAGAGTGATTACCCAGCGAAAGATACGGGTAAAGGAAAATTCCGGTAGTTTTTTTCTTAGCAGAGTCCCCACCCATGAGCCCAAAATGACACCGGCAGCCATCCAGAGCACCAACTTCAGATAGGGTGCCAGGCTGAAACCCAGCAAGGCAAAAGCGACAACTTTCAGCCCGTGGGCCGTAGCCATAAAAGTGGCTGTTGTGGTCACCAGGCTATCTTTCTTCAGCCCTTCCCTGGAAAGAAAGGCGCCTGACATAGGGCCTGTGGCTCCCGCCAGCGTCGCCAGAAAAGTGTGAATGACACCGAAAGACAAAAACCTTCCCGGTAGCCGATCAGTAGACAGCGAAGGAAGCCAGGTGATCAGCAGAATGGTGACACCAAGGATCAGCGGCACATACTGGGCGTTGATGCTCAGCACTATCTGCGAACCCGCCAGGGCACCTATGCATGCGCCAAGAAAGTAGCGTCGAAGCATATCCCAGCGAACCGAACGCCAGGCAAAGGCGACACGGCTGACGTTGCTGGCAAGCTGAACAATCGCATGGACCGGAATAATCGCATGGGCAGGGATCAACCCGGGCATCAGGGTCAGCAACAGAACGCCGCCACCGGCTCCGAGAATGGCAGTTGCTGTCGAAGTGATAAAGGCGGCGAAAACCAGGCCGACTTCGCCGGCAGCCAGATCAAACAATGACTCCCCCCTGACACTGAGTATTTGCCTGTGTCGGGCAAGGCTATCAAAGAAAAGTAGATTAGTCCTGAAGGTCAACTACACTGCCCGGTTATTGAACGTAAAACCAATAACATCTTTTTATCAACAGGCTCCACTATTCCAATACGGAGAATTCAATGGTTAGAGCAGTTTTAACCAGATCTGTATTGTTGTCAGGCTTCCTCGTGACTGTCTTTCCAACATTTTCTTTCAGCTCTTCACCAACGGATCTTACGACACAGGGTTGGGAGCTATTCATCCAGCCCCAGCTGTTTGAGCAGGTAACGACCAACCAGTCCTGTATCATCAGCCTTGATGAGCAGTCTGACCTGGATATGATTCAGCTTGAGCCGGGCTGCACCCTGACAGCGGCTCATGGCACAAGCATACCCTTCACTCCACCATTGAACCTGTCAAAAATAACCCTGGTTATTTCTTCTGAATCTTACTCACCCACAGGAGAAACATTCGACAAAAACAGCTGGCAACAGACGTTATTGTCAACAGGAAAATCTACAGCAGTCAGACCATCTATTATTCTTACGGTAAAGGCCGCACCGAAGAACACCCCTCTGATCATTGTTGACGATCAGACAGAGATCTCCAGCCTTGGTCTTGAATTACCTGCAGGAACTGATCCTACCAAAACCGGCATTTTGCGCATTACCGAAAAGACGACACCCGACCTGTTGCGCGAACTTTATTTCAGACATTCCAGTAAACCCAGAATGCAATCGCTTTACCCTGTTTCAGGCGATAATGGTGATGATCCTGGCTACTGGTGGTGGCTAAATTGGTGCAAAAAGTGCTATTGCTGCAAGCCTCGCACTATACCCTCTGAGGAGGGAGAACTGGGAAATATAGAGCTGCCAGAGGCTGAGGGTCCTCTGCGGTCTGTCGTTTCTGACAAGGACAGTATCAAAACTTTTCTGGAAATGTTGCAACCCCCGGATCCGGTTCCAGAAGATGCAGACGCTCCTTCTCCGGGGGGCGATAAAAATGATCGCCCGGCCAACCCGATTCCAGAGGAGGATGAGGATCTGGACGAAAACAATGAGTTGTCTGACGAGTAGGTGTTTTGAGGAAGACAGGGCTGCCAGTACAACAGCCCTGTTCAGCATTACTGGCCGTTCAGGTTGACTTTACTAATGTTACGCACCCAGTAAAATCTGCCATGCTTTAGAGCATGATCACAGATCTGTTTGAGCTGTTTTGTCTAATAAGCTCAACTTGAATCACTTTGAGCTGCGAGCGAAGCTTTATCTTTCAGCACTGGCATCATCGTTCCAAGAACTTCAGTCGATGAAGAGTGCGTAACATGAGTGACTTTATACAAAGCAAACCCGGTAGGGTCCATGCCCACTTTCTCCAGCTCGTAGACGGCTTTTTCTTTGATAAACTTCGCGGCGTTCTCGCGACTGTTTTTTCAACCACCGCATTCTGTTCCCCGGACATCGATTTCACACCACAGGATTGGGAGTTGTTCATCCAGCCCCAGCTGTTTGAGCAGGTATCGCTCAGTCAGCCCTGTACCATCAGCCTCAGTGAACAATCAGATATGGACACCATCCAGCTTGAGCCGGGCTGCACCCTGACGGCGGAGCATGGCACAAGCATTCTTTTCACCCCGCCTTTGAACCTTTCGAAAATTACGCTGATTATTTCTACGGATTCGATCTCTCCCAGAGAAGAAACATCCGGCAGTGACACATGGCAACAGGCGTTTTCGTCAACCGGAAAATTCACCAGAGTCAGGCCAGCACTGATTTTCACGGCAAAAGCCGCACCTAAGAAAAGCCCGCTGATCATTGCTGACGATCAGACAGAGACCCCCAGCCTTGGCCTTGAGTTGCCTCCGGGAACCGACCCCACCAGGGCCGGTATTTTACGCCACACCGAAAAGGTGACACCCGGCCTCCTGCAAGAGGTCTATTTCAGGCATTACAGCGAATCCAGGATGCTGCCGGTTTCTATTGCATCGGGTGGCAGTGGCGACGACCCTGACTTCTGGTGGCGACTCAAGTGTTGGTTGAAGAGCACCTTCTCCTGCAGGCCCCGCACTATTTCCTTTGGGGACGATGAACTGGGGGATGCAAAGCTGCCAGATGATTTTTTTCGCCTGCCCATTGTCTCTGATAGCAGCAGTGTCATAACCATCTATGATCCGCTGCAACCTATAGCCCCTGCTTCAGTGGCTGATACTGGTTATGGCTCTGATGGGAATGAGGAAGAAGATGACCCGGACGCAAATGACGATGTTTTTAACGATTAGGTGTTTTGAGAAAGACAGGGCTGCTATTACAACAGCCCTTTCCAGCATTACTGGCCGTTCAGGTTCACTTTATACAAAGCAAAGCCGGCAGGGTCCATACCCTCTTTCTTCATCTCGTAGACAGCTTTTTCTTTGATAAACTTCGCCGCTTTCTCACTGGGAGAAGTTTCTACAACAACATTCAGTTCAACATCCGAAGCAATGGGCAGCAGCTTCCAGTTGTTGGTAGCACTTGGCACCACATGACCTTTCTCTTTTGTCTGGCTACTGATGTAATCAGAAAGCACCTGGCGGTTCTCATCCGGTGATGCAAAGGCAATGTGATCATCGCCGGTACCGGCAAAGTTGCCGCCGCCGTAGGCACGGTAGTTATTCGTGGCCATGATAAAGGGCTGATCGTCCTTAACCGGCTGACCATTGAAAGTCAGGCTGACAATACGCTCGGCATCAGCGTTAACCAGACGACCATCACCGTCATATTTGGCGGGCTGGGTGACATCCACCAGGTACTCAACACCTTCCACAACATCAAAGTTATAGCTGCGGAAGCCGTCCCAGTTAATCAGGTGCTGTCGCTCAGAGCTGTTCGGGTCAATCTGGTTGAACTGACCGGAAGCCATCTCCAGCCACTCTTTCAGGTCCCGGCCAGTGATTTTCAAGGCGACCAGGGTGTTGGGGTACAGGTACAGGTCAGCAGCATTTCTGAAAGTCAGTGTGCCAGCTTCCACTTCGGTAAAACCGTCTGGATCGTCCTTGCGGCCACCCACCTTGAACGGCGCGGCTGCAGAAATGACTGGGATGCCATCCAGGTCAGGATCACCCTGGATGAAGCGCTCTACGTAGTCAATCTGGGCATCGTTGACGATCTGTATCGTGGGGTCGTCCTGCACCAGGGCCAGGAAGCTGTACATGACATCTGTCGCTTTACCAATAGGCTGCTCAACAAACTCACGGGTGCCTTTGTGCTCTTCCTTTACCGCTTCAACAATTTTGCTATCAGCTTTTACCAGTGCCTTGTTTGCTGCACGGTCAAAGATTGGGCGGGACTCCGCTACTCCTGAAACGACCTCCCAGGAACCGCTGCTGTCATCCAGGACAAGGTCAACTACACCCAGGTGGTCACCCCAGCGTCCAGGCATTACGGCAGGTACACCATTGATGGTGCCCTTCTCAATGTCTACGCCTTCGATATCGGCATAACTCGGGCCGGGGAAAACGCCGTGAGAGTGCCCGAACATGATGGAGTTGATGCCATCCACCCTGGAGAGGTAGTACACAGAGTTTTCAGCCATGGCCTTGTGAGGCTCAGTGCTGATTCCGGAGTGCGGGATTGCAATGACTACGTCTGCACCCTCGGCCTTCATCTTCGGCACAAATTTATTGGCAGACTCCAGGGTATCTTTGGCGATAACTTTGCCTTCAAGATGCTTGCGATCCCATTGCATGATCTGTGGCGGCACAAAACCGATGTAACCGACGTTGACGGTCTGTTTTTTGCCATCAGTATCGGTAAAGGTCTGTTCCCTGATCACGTAAGGGTTGAAATAGTTTTTGCCGGTTTCAGCGTCATAAACGTTGGCGCTTACGTAAGGAAAGTCAGCACCGTCAGTGGCCTTCTTCAGGTACTCAAGACCATAGTTGAACTCGTGGTTGCCAATATTACCCGCGTCGTACTTCAATAGATTCATTGCTTTGTAGACCGGGTGAACATCACCTTCTTTCAGCCCCTTTTCCGCCATGTAGTCGCCCATGGGGGAACCCTGGATCAGATCGCCGTTATCAACCAGAATACTGTTTTTTACTTCTTCACGGGCCTGATTGATCAGAGTGGCGACACGCGCCAGACCGAACTGTTCAGTAGGCTGGTTGCGATAGTAATCGTAATCCATCACGTTGGAATGAATATCGGTGGTCTCCATGATCCGGAGTTCAATGGTGGCAGCAAATGCTGTACCGCTGAGGGATGCAAGGCCAGCCAGAATAGCAGCGGAAAGGGTAGTCCGGTTAAAACGCATGAAGATCCTGCCAGATGAATGATGTAACCGGGTGCGCAGTCTATGTATGAAATTTAAACATTAAAATCAGGATCTATCGCAGTGTACGGTAATTCCTCATGCAACTAAGACTTTTCCCGGATGCTGTGTTCGCAAAAAAATTCATCACCTGGACAGCCCGGGTTAACAGGCTGCCCACGGAACATTACAGATCCAGGTTTGCGTCAATCAACTCGCCGGTTTCATGGGATTCCAGCAAGTCACTCTTGCCAAGCCAGTCACTCACCAGTTTACGGTGTTCTTCCGTAGAAGAGTCGTAACGCCCGGCAGGTACTATAAAGCCCGAGAAGCCTTCTTTGGTGCCACCACCGCCAAACACCAGGTCATTAGCTTCAATGGCCTTCTTGAGGAATTCATCGAAGAATTTGTCCAGATCCTCTTCGGAAGCGGAATCGACAAACTTCAGGTCAATTTCAAAACCCAGAACCTTGAACTCTTCTAAATACAGCTTCTTGCGCAGTCGCTTGCTGCGTTTTTTGGCGTCAACCTTGATCATGTTACAACCTTGAACATCTGAGAAAGAGGGATCAGACCCAGGGCCTGACCCCGTTAGGTTGGCGGCATTATACGCATTGCTGGAAACATAGATAGGCAGGAAGCTGGATCAGCCTGGGAGATCAGTCCCTATCAATACCTGAAAAGCCGGAAAGGCCCCATGAACTATAATTTTTGATTATTAACGCATGGATGCGGGTTTTGAAATATGCTCTCAGAACAAGGGATGACCTACGCCCTGACTTTCAAACATTCCCAGAGGCATGAAGCGGCAAAACTGGCCTACGACCTTGCCAAGCATCAGGGAGCAAGCCGTAAAGGCGCTTTGCTGGCATACGGTAAAGCATTTTTTGGCAGAAGTGTTTCTGTTAAAGCCTCTACCATCAACGATCCGGAGTTTTCAAAACTAAGGGGACAATAGAGTCCTTTACCGAAAAGAAAATCATCAGCAGAGTCGTCACCCATTCCGGGTTTGACCCCAGGAGAATACGGGGGGCTACCCGGCCAATGGCCAGGAAGGCAGTGATAAGAACCTGGCCTTTCACGGGAACCTTTCATCCTGGGCACGCATCTATATCCTTGAAGGAAACCTCAGCAAACAAGAAAACAGCGGACCACACATACCTCAGTTGGTGGCCCATCTACAAATCCGAAAGCTTCAGGGAAAAAGTTATAGAAAAGCTGGGACTGGACCCTCTTGTCTACCAGAAAGCCAAAATGCAGATGTCGTATAAGGTCGATAAATTCGATGAACTCAGCAACAGAGCAGAAGAACTATTAGAAGCCGGAAGAACGCCAAGACCCAGACAGGTTTACATTCCAAGTACGAAGCGATGGGGAGTTCAGGCAGATAAAGTCTATGTGCCCTTCTCCGGTCCAAACAGAAACACTGTTACAGGCCGGGAAGTGTTTTACCTGTTTGGCCTGGACCAGCAGAAAATGGCGTCTTATACAGAGTACCTGAGGGATTCCGCTGCTTCTGGACAAGAAAAATATGGCATTCTCAGCGCAAACAACTGCTCTGGAATGGTACTGAAAGCGCTCAGAAAAGGCGGGGCGAATTCTTACATCAGGACCGACGATGCTTTGTTTGTCACTGACCCCAACAATGTTCACCTTATTGCTATCAGGTTGCAGGAACGGGTTGATGGGCTGAATGAAAAAGCAAACTATTTATTCAGGCAACTGGACTGGAACAGGGAGCTGGTAAAACCCTTTCAGGGGCTGGAAGATAACCCCCACTACCTAAATGAATTAAGCAGGGTGTGGGCAGCCAGACAATACCCTAACCTGTCCCCCAGAATTCAGGAAAAAATAGCAACCATCCAGAAAATGCTTGTTGATATGGATGGTGTAGAGGTGTCCACGGATACTCTTACTCCGAAGGCTATCGCCCTTGTTGAAGAGATATACGACGCAGTCGATGGCGAAGACCTGGATTATGAACTTACCTCAGCCATGGCTCCGGCCTTCGCCGCCCTGGCTCATGTTCGTGGCTTAATGAAAAAGGCCTATGAAATGTAGCATCCCAAGCCTTCTCTTTAACCAGTGACCAGAAACTTCAGAAATAGCATACTACGTTTTCAGCAAAGTCCAGGTATTTGTCAAGTAACTCCTCTGTTATAACAACTTCCCTGGCCTCCAACGCTTCTCCCATAAACTCTGCAAAAGCTTCAGACTGAGATACTCCGCCAGTAAACTTCTTACCGATCATTTTGCTTTCGTTAATCAGGCAAGATCGTATATTTTCAGTACTATCCAGTTTTCCAGCTGCATTTAGCAGTCTTAGCTCCTCGTTAAGAGCATGCTCTACAGAAGATTTTTGGTCATAGTCAGCAAGAGAATCAATGTTGAAGCTGTTTGCAACACCGTCTAATGGGTATTTTGATGTGTAGTTATACATGCTTGTTAACCGGGCTTCGAAGCATACATTATCGCTGGGCATTGCTTCGTCAAGAAATGACATTAAATTTCCAGAAGCTTCTGCTTTCTCAAAGTGCCTTTCAAAGAGGTCTACATAGTCCTTCATACTCACAGCCAGCATTTGTGGTGAATTTAAAGTGTTATGAAAACTCAAACCGGTAGCTTTATTAAAAAACTTGAAAGCCTTTTGCTCAGTAAGCAGCCTGGTTTGTATCTCTTCCAGGTTTTGCTTGATTCGATCTATAGCCTCTATAGAAAGCATGAGGTGTTCATAGCGGGTATGCGGTCTGTCAATCCCTACATGAGATGCGAGTGCTTTCCAAAGAGGGCGGGGGAACCAGTTCTTCCGAAGAGCTTTGCTGACCACGACTTTGACATGTTCAGTGGAGAAACCAAAAAATGTACTTTTCGGTCTCAACACCGGCGTGGAGCCAGCGTAGTTTGGTGCTCCACCTAAATCCTCTTTAAATTCATCAAGCTTGCCCTGATAGTCGCTGTATTTCCTGGAAAGTTTGAAGTCATGTTCAGTGGGATCTGGCCTGCCGGGTTCAACAGGCGGTAAGCTCTCTCTTATTTCAGACTCTGATGCCTTTGCTAAAGCTTCTGGAATATATTTTGGGGGGAGCTCTGAGTAGAGTTGAAGTTCATAAGCCAGCCAGGCACCAGGGTCAGAACCTATCAATTTTTTTGCCGTATGAGGGAGTGGCTCTACTTTTTTGTAACCGCTTGCCCTTCTGTAGGAGTTTTGTGTGATTTTTATGGCTCTGTTCTTGTTCTTTTTCTGCACACGCCTTCGGCCAGTTCTACCAACATGAGTTTTTTTCTTTACTGGAGTGGAGGTGTTCCAGCCAACTTTCTTATAATCGGATGGTGTTCTGTCCATTGAAATATTTCTCCTTGCAATCTATTGAGTATTTTTCAAGGAATAACCTGGGCTTAGTAAGCCTTAGTCCCGATGTGCCTGCCAATATGCGTGTATACCATCCCGTGTTCAATCAACATAACGCATAGCTAAGACTCATTTCTATGCCGAATAACTATAGCTTAAGTCCGTACCCGCACTGTGGGGTATAGGGGCGGGCGATTAATATCGCCTGCAGGCTGTTACCGGGTAAAACAATGCTTATAATGCCGCCTCTCTCAGGATATTGCTGTGCAGAATTTATCCCCCGCAGAAGAGGTTACCCCTTCAGAAACGTCAGACCAAGAATTGCCAGATGAAGGCAGCTGACTCTGTCTTTCAGCGGCCCGGCCAGAAAAGAAACGTCTTAAATTCATGGCGCATCTTCCCGGCTGGTGAAAACCAGCCTTTATTATTGTCGCAGACAGAAGATACGCCTGTCAGGGCAGGGGTGGCAAACGGATCA
The DNA here is from genome assembly GCA_051008495.1 of Endozoicomonas sp. Lineage (GTDB taxonomy): Bacteria > Pseudomonadota > Gammaproteobacteria > Pseudomonadales > Endozoicomonadaceae > Endozoicomonas_A. The sequence goes on from JBPCXN010000328.1 coordinate 20,990, forward strand.
GGCGTTACTTGATGTGCGCCAGGACGCCATCGAGCTCATCAAGGCTGCTGTAGGCAATCACCAGTTTGCCCTTGCCTTTGGCATTGTGGGATATAGCGACTTTTGCACCGACTGTGTCCGACAGCTCATCTTCCAGTCGCTTGATGTCAGGGTCGATTTTCTTCTTCGATTTGCCCTTCTCTTTTTCCTGCTGCATTCGGCGAACCAGGGCTTCAGTCTGGCGAACCGACATCCCCTTGGCCACCACCGTTCTGGCGGCTTCCATCTGCTCCATATCAGGCAAAGGCAGGAGTGCTCTGGCATGGCCCATTTCCAGGTCACCATGCTCAAGCATTTTTTTCACTTCGGCGCTCAGCGCCATCAGTCGCAGAGTGTTGGCCACGGCCGTTCGGGACTTGCCAACCGCCTCCGCCACTTCCTGCTGCGTAAGCTCAAACTCTTTTTGCAGGCGGGTCAGGGCAATGGCCTCTTCCATGGCATTGAGGTCTTCACGCTGGATATTCTCAATCAGGGACATGGCGACGGCAGCTTCATCCGGGACTTCCCGGATCAGAGCAGGCACTTCGGCAAGCCCGGCAATCTGGGCGGCTCGCCAGCGGCGTTCACCCGCGATGATTTCATATCTGTTCTCAGCCACCGGGCGCACCACGATAGGCTGCATGATACCCTGGGCCTTGATACTGTCGGCCAGCTCTTCCAAGGCGCCCGGATGCATATCGCGCCTTGGCTGGTATTTGCCGCGGACGACGAATTCAACCGGCAGTTCCTTCAGCTCTTTATCTTCAGATACCGGGCCTTCCGAGGCGACATCCGTGGGTGTCGCCAGTTCTTCCGAGATGGATGAGGGCAGTTTTGCACCACCAAGCAGTGCGTTCAGATTGGTTCCGAGCCTTTGTTTAGCCATCAGGTCCCTGTTTTCCTTTCTGCCTTGACTGATGAATCGTGCCGGCGAATCAATTCGCCTGCCAGCGCCAGGTAAGCAATAGCTCCCCTTGAATTTTTATCATAGGCCAGTACCGGTTTGCCATGACTGGGCGCTTCCGCCAGACGGACATTTCTGGGGATGACGGTTCGATAAACCTGCTCCCCGAAATGGCTGATCAGCTGACGGGAGACTTCATTGGTCAGGCCAATCCTCGGGTCATACATGGTACGCAGCAGGCCCTCGATATGCAGCCCTGGGTTGATGGTCTGGCGGATACCGGTAATCGTCTCCATCAGGGCAGTCAACCCTTCCAGTGCGTAGTACTCACACTGCATCGGGATCAGCACACCTTCAGCCGCTACCAGGGCATTGACCGTCAACATATTCAGTGACGGCGGGCAGTCAATCATGATGAAGTCATACTGGTCTCGGATACCGGCAAGCGCTTCACGCAGGCGGATCTGGCGGCCTTCCATCGACATCAGTTCAACCTCGGCTGCAGTGAGGTCAGCGTTGGCCGGAATCACGTCATAGCCGGACTCCAGTCCGGTGATGATCACCTCTTCTACCCCGCTGCGGCCTGTCAGTAAGTGATAGACAGACTTCTCCAGACTGTGCTTGTCGACGCCACTGCCCATGGTGGCGTTGCCCTGGGGATCCAGATCTACCAGCAGCACCCGGCGCTTGGTCGCCACCAGGGAGGCTGACAGATTGATACAGGATGTCGTTTTACCGACGCCCCCCTTCTGATTGGTTACCGCAAGTATTTTACCCACTGCCCTTCGCTACCGTTCTTTAAGCTGTTATTTACCTTGAACAATGTTTTATCACTGAGGTGATGGAACATTTTTTTCGCTCATGGCTGTATGCAGAATAACGAGATGTCGCTGTGCCTCACAACCCGGAACGTCCAGGACGAGGCTTTTTGACAATCCGATCCCGGGTCTTTGCTGCTGTAATTCCTGCAGCTCTTCTTCAGGGTACAACCCCTTCATGGCCAGGAAGCTACCTTCAGGGCTCAGCAGATGAGCGGTACCATTGACCATATCCAACAGGGAGCTGAAAGCTCTGGACATGATGACATCAAACGGACGCTCGGCACGAAAAGATTCAACTCGGGTGTTCTCAACCCGGACATTCTTCAGCCCAAGCTCCATCCTCGCCTGGGTCATGAACCTGGTCTTTTTACCATTACTGTCCAGCAATGTGAATTGCTTCTCAGGGTACATAATGGCCAGGGGAATTCCCGGCAGGCCCGGCCCGGAGCCCACGTCCATCAGGTTCTCGCCAAAGACATGGGGAACAATGCTCAGGCTGTCCAGGATATGGCGGGAAACCATCTCCTGAGGGTCTCGCACGGCTGTGAGGTTGTAGGCTTTGTTCCACTTTGCCAGCAGCTCCACGTAACGGGTCAGTAAATCTGCCTGCTCATCAGTTAACGACAAAGATTGTGCATTTGCTCCACGGCAGATACTTTCGCGTAAAGACATCTCGAACCAGCTCGGAAAGGGAGGGAAACAACGTTCTATTCTATGGCAAATCAGGAAGCCGGTCGAATTCAGTCCTGAAGAAAAAAGTTTGCCCGTATGAACTTTTTTCGGCTCACAGGGTCTGATGGTTTTCTTTGGCATAGTCAACCGGATAAAAATGAAAGTATGAAGCTGTCTGAATACGGGTTTATCACTTTTTGTGCGTTTGTCGGGATGACATCAATATTCAATTCCAGATATGTAAAAGCTGAAAGCCCCCTGTTAGAGCAGGCTGTTGAGAGCAGCTATGAGAGTTTTGCTGAAGGAAGCCTGAAAAGAGCGGCGCTGACCTGGTTTCTGGCCAGCCAGGAGATCACTGCTGAACAAAGGCCTTTGATGATCAACCTCACTACCAATAACCGGTCTAACTCCGGCTATCTTGGTTTTCTCAGGACACTGGTCAGCCTGGTAGAGCAGTATATGCCTCAGGCTGAAATCAATATTATTGTTCAACAGAGCAAGGTTGATTCTGATACCCCAGGCACTCTCTCCAGGTTCGGTCTTTCCGGACACCCTATCTATCTGCTCGACGACTATTCGTTAACCTGCAAGCTTACCGCTCCAGGCTCAATACCGTCCGAAGGCCTGCCTGAAGCTGATTTGACGATATCTATCGCTCATTACGCGCCCTGCAAACAATTATCGTCAGTAAAAAATCGGTTCAATATCGGCTGGCTGAGTAAAAAAAGCGAACTGGTTTCCCCCTCCAGTCTGAGTAATATTGCAACTTCATTCAGGTCAGGCAGTCTTTTTTTTGATTTAGGCCTGACTGAAAACACGCTTGGCATACTGCATGACCCGGACTTACTGGATAGAAAAACCTCCCATCATGACAGGTTCAACTTTTTTAGTACCGAGGCTTTGCAGCAACAACTGCGTGAGTTATACGACCAGCACCCATGGTTTGTTGACGGGCTGCTCAATCTTCAGGAAAACACTACTCCAGCTAACAGGCTCTGGAATACTCAGCCCTTCTTCTACACCTACTTTCATGAGGTTGAGCCGCTGATAGAGTTTGCAGCTCTTGTCTCTAAAGCAAGACCTGATCTGGCCTATATCCCGTTCATAGTCAACGATGCATACCATGGAAGCCAATACAACGAGAGGCAAACGGCTGAATTCCTCAGGCATCAGAATCTTTCTGTTGAATTTATCAGCCAGGATAAGTCAACCTCGTACCATTCAGAGTTCACCAGAAGAGTAGTTCTGGTCAAAAAGCCATTTCTGCACGCAGGAGAATTGAGGGCGCTGCAGTTACTCTCAGAACCCCTGTGGGGAATAACCAGTCACAATAGCCTGATGGATGCCATTACACTGGAAAAGCTGCCGTTCTTTTCTCCACACATTTTCACCCGTGGTAATTTTTTTCTGGATGGCATCAACCAGAAACTGAAAGAACTGATGGCAAGCAAAATCGCCAGGGATTTCTTTGCAGACCCGGAAGTATTCGGTATGGATTTCACCCAGGAGGGAGAGCCTGTTTCGGTGTCAATTCCAGATCGCACAGACTTTATGAGGCGCGTAAATGCCATTACGCCCTACGAAAATGTTTTGACAGCAGGAACAGAACTGAACTCGGCTGTTGCCAGCGCCAACCCTTTGATAGAGGCCATGATTAGCCTCTCCCGGATTATTCATGAGCAGGGTGACTCTCTCTGTGCAGGTGGGCTGGACATTATGGAACCAGGTTCGATGAGGGATATCTGTTTAGCACGAGGCATTTACCAGGCAATCAGGGAAGAAAGGGAGCTGGTTCTTGAGCCTGATTACATAATGGAGCTGGTTGAAGATTTGACCGACCCATACCTTAGGGAGGCTCTTGGAAAAATAGTAAAGGCCCGGAATTAACAGCCACCGCTCCTCACTGTCTGGTTAATTCCTCTAACGAGAAAGCCGATACAGCGTAAGATGCTTTTAGGTAAAAAGCGATATGTTAGGCCCCAGGCCTCCAAGGCAAAACCATTCACTGCGTCGGCGGGATATCCCCAGAGCAGACAACTCGAAAGCTCCCAGCGAAAGTGAGAGCCGGGCGTCCCATACGGCCAAACAATTTTTTCTGAAGCGAAACTTTCTGCCCAACAAACCTCATGGGCCCTGGCCTGCGAGCCGCCCCATTAGCTCAAGACTCAGCAGCATTCTGTCCAGAATCATCAGCTACCTGTCGCTGGGAAGCTCTCCCTTCAAGAGCCCCAGTACTGAAATGCAGAACTGGATGACCAGGCTTTTTCACGGTCATAAGGAAAATACCAGAATCATGAACTGCACCATGATTGGCAGTCACGATTCTGCCACCCACAGCCTGCGCGGACCGGGGAAAAGCTGGGCAATCACACAATCCAGGGGAATTGGCGACCAGCTCAATGCCGGGGCTCGATATTTTGATATCCGCATTACCCGGGACCGAAAGGGTGAATTTATTGTGCACCATGGGCCAATACATGGTTGCTCCTCAAAAAGCGAAGTGATCACGCCTCTCAGGCAGTTTCTTCAGGAACACCCAAATGAGATGGTCCTGATCAAACTCCAGTTTTCTGGCATGTCCAAGGCTCAGGTCAAAGAGTACATGGACACAGAGTTCCAGGAATTAAGCAACAACTTCGCCCTGCCAAACCACGACCAGGAAGGGAAAAGGGTTTTACCAGGCACCATCACCTTTGGTGAAGCCCGCGCCATGAAGCGCAACCTGATGGTCACCGTCAGCGATGAACACCTTGCAGCTCCCCACAGGTTAACCCAGGAAGACCTCGGTACCAGTGCCTGGCTGCACCGTGATTACGTTGTTGATAACTGGCCCAATTCATCAGACTCCAATGGAGTTATCCAGTTTAACGAAGAGCGAGTCAATGAGCTTAAGTGGGCAAAAAATATCAGCCAGGGAAAGCTGGGCATTCTGCAAATGCAGACCAATATCAACCCCTGGCAAACCCTGAAGGGGGGGCTGAGCAGCATAAAAAGACTGGCGGGCTTTTCGAACTATGCAATACCTGAAGCCATAAGGCACTGGCACAAGGTGAACGACTTCGCTCCCAACATCATCCTGCAGGACTTTATCGGTCACTATAACTCTGACGAGATTGTCGCCCTGGTCCTGGCACTTAACACCGCCAATATGACAGAGGATGAAGTAGAGAAACTCTTCCCCGAAATGGGTCTGGACATTGTCATCGCCCGACATCATCTGAACATTCACGACTGAAC
>JBPCXN010000329.1:0-24253 GCA_051008495.1 Endozoicomonas sp.
GACTATCAGCCAGACCACACACCCAGCTGAATTCGATCTGTACTACTCCGTCTAAAACCCATGCAGCCCGGGAGAGCCTGTTTCTCTCCCGGTGTCTTCAAGGTTTGAACACCATCGGCGGCCAGTCGCTGCTCCCTACAGTGAATGGTTGCCGATACCTCCCCCCCACCACTGTTCAATTTCTCTCCATCGCAGTAAGCTAAAGGCAAGAGCGTGATTCTTCTGCGGATAGATGATGAAAACAACAATCCTGATCGTCACTATTTTTCTCGCCGTTTATGCCGCTGCCGTACTGGCTGAGATTTACAAAACCACCGATAAGGATGGCAATGTCGTTTTCACCGACAATCCCTCTCCGTCCCGCCCCAGCGAGAAGGTTGAACTGAAACCGATTACCCCCTTGCCTCCTGCAGAGTATGTTGCTCCACCTTCTCCACGTAACCAGAAGCCAGAAGCCAGTGATGCCGGCTATGACGCCCTGGCAATCACCAGCCCCACCAATGATTCAGTTGTTCGCAACAATGGCAACTTCCTGGTCAATGTCAGGGTAAAACCCGGTCTTCAGGGCAGCCATAAACTCAGGTTATTCGTAGACGGAGAAGTGCTGGCAGGCCCCCAGAAGAGCAAGACCTTTCCCATAGAGAATATGTACCGGGGCACACACCGGTTGCAGGTAGAGATAGTCGATGGCAAGGGCAAAAGTCTCATGCAGACTGCCAGTGTCATTCATGTCCAGCGTCCTTTTGTCAGGCCAGAACAAGAGAATACGTCTGATCCTGAAAACCCTGAGCCCAGCCCTTGAATTCAGATCGATCAAATCTGGAGCTCAACGCGCACCACCTTGGTGCATTTGTCCGATATCCCATATACTCTAGCTCTTTAGCCTTGGTACATGGTTTCAATGAGTTTAACTTGTAGGCGGATTAGAATTGGAAATTCGTAATCCGACATGGATCTCAGCCTGAGTTCAAGTCTGTAACGCATGTCGGATTACCGGCAAGCCCTAAACCGGCCTACACAAACTTCGTGACTGACCTTCATCCAGCTTCTTTACTAAGGCTGATAAAGAGAACTTCGGTTGGCTGCAAACGGTTTTGCATCAATTGGTTCGATTATTGCTAGTTATTCACCAGGAGTCTGTCGGACTTAAGGCTCCTAGAGCATAGAAAGTGACGATTCCCGACCGGAATACTTTCGCCGCCTATAACAACAGCTCTTTCAGGTAACAGCCCCGGTGATACAGACATTTGTACTGGAAAATCTCAACACGGCCACCATCGCTCTCGATCACGATTTAAGGGTATTGTTTCTCAACCCTGCCGCGGAAGCGCTTCTGGATATCAGTGACCGCCGGGGGCAAAGCCTGCCGCTCAGCGCCATCCTGCCCCTGGACAACCTGAAAGACGATCTTGACCGGGCCATAAACCAGAGTCAGCAATTCACCCGCCGCGAGACTGAGTTGCAAACCAGCCATGATACCGTCACTGTGGACTATACCGTCACCCCCTTGGAAGGCAGTGAGGTTGCTCTGCTATTAGAGGTTCATCCGAGAGACAGGCTGCAGCGCATTACCAGGGAGGAATCCCTGATCGCCAAGCAGGAAACATCCCGGATTCTGGCCCGCGGGCTGGCTCATGAAATCAAGAACCCCCTGGGCGGTATCCGCGGTGCAGCACAGTTATTATCACGGCAGCTGCCTGATGAAGATCTGACGGAATTCACCAATATCATTATCGAAGAAGCCGACCGCCTTAGAGATCTGGTGGACCAGATGCTTGGCCCATTGAAGCCGCCATCAATGACCGATCTCAATATCCATGAAGTCCTTGAGAGAGTGCTGCAACTCATCACCGCCGAGACCGACGGTCAACTGAAAATAAACAGAGATTATGACCCCAGCATTCCTGACCTGCCTGCCGACCGAGAGCGCCTGATACAGGCAGTGCTGAACCTGGTCAGAAACGCCATGCAAGCCATCTGCCAGCATATGCCCCTGAGTGATGGCGAAATTACCATTCAGACCCGCGTTGCACGACATTTCACTGTTGGTATCCAGCGCCGTCGGCTGGTGTGCCAGCTGTCCATCATCGATAACGGCCCCGGCATACCCGATCACCTGAAAGAAAACATCTTCTACCCCATGATCAGTGGCCGCCCTGAAGGCACCGGTCTTGGGTTACCCATGGCCCAGTCGATCATCAGCCAGCACCAGGGGCTGATTGAATGCGACAGCAAACCCGGCCATACCTGTTTCACCGTTTATCTGCCGCTTTCTATGGAATAAAAAAACTATGAATCAATATGGAACACGCACAGGGGTGGTGTATGGGAACTGACTCCAAAGTCTGGATTATTGACGACGATCGCTCTATCCGCTGGGTTCTGGAAAAAGCCCTGCAGGGAGAAAGCATCGATGTGGATGTTTTTGACTCGGCAGACCGGGCCCTGGAACAGCTGGATCACTCACGTCCCCAGGCCATCATCAGTGATGTCAGGATGCCGGGCACCAACGGTCTCGACTTCCTTCGCCAGATTCAGGAAAGCAATCCTGACCTGCCCGTGATTATCATGACCGCTCACTCTGACCTGGACAGTGCGGTGTCCTCCTACCAGAGTGGTGCATTTGAATATCTGCCCAAGCCTTTTGATGTCGATGAGGCAGTGGCCCTTGCGAAACGGGCATTGGAGCACAGCCGCCAGCAACAGCTGGAAGTCAGTGTCGAGCCTCTGGACAACAGCACTGAAATCATCGGCGAAGCACCGGCCATGCAGGAAGTGTTTCGCGCCATCGGTCGTCTATCTCACTCCAACATTACCGTACTCATCAACGGTGATTCCGGAACCGGTAAAGAACTTGTGGCCAGGGCATTGCATCGCCACAGCCCCAGGGCTGCAAACCCGTTTATTGCCCTGAACATGGCCGCTATTCCCAGAGATCTTATTGAGTCCGAACTGTTTGGCCATGAAAAGGCGCGTTCACTGGTGCTGGCGCCATGCGCAAGGGACGCTTCGAGCAGGCCGGCCACGGCACACTGTTCCTGGATGAAATTGGTGATATGCCGGCAGACACCCAGACCCGCTTGCTGAGGGTTCTCGCCGACGGTGAATTTTACCGGGTAGGTGGTCACACCCCGGTCAAGGCAGATGTACGGATTATTGCCGCCACCCACCAAAACCTGGAAAAGCTGGTAGAAGGCGGCAAGTTCCGGGAAGACCTGTTCCACCGCCTGAACGTTATCCGGGTACACCTGCCAAAACTCAGGGAGAGAAACGAAGACATACCCGTACTGGCAAGACACTTCCTGGACCGGGCCGCAAAGGAGTTGAGTGTAGAACCCAAGATCCTGACACCTGAAACAGCCAGCTTCATCTCTTCACTGGATTGGCCCGGCAATGTCCGCCAGCTTGAAAACACCTGCCGCTGGCTGACCGTTATGGCGTCTGGCCGTGAAGTACTGATTTCTGACCTGCCACCGGAACTGCTTAGCCAACCGGAAAGTTCCTCATCAACACAGACAGGCAGCTGGGAACAGCTACTGAAACAGTGGGCTGACAGAGAACTGGCTACAGGCAATGCCGGGCTTCTGGACAAGGCGGTGCCAGCCTTTGAACGAATCATGATCGAAGCTGCCCTGCAACACACCGGTGGCCGCAAACGTGATGCTTCTGAACTGCTTGGCTGGGGCAGGAATACCCTTACCCGCAAGATCAAGGAACTGGGGATGTCGGTGACTGCTGAAGTGGATTAGTTTCAGACCATAAGCGCACATGCCGATGAACTGCAGGTAACGGATGACCTTCAGGTGACACTCAATGCGTCGAAAAGCCTTACGGATAAGGCCAGTTCTGGCATTAACGGCACTGATGCCCCTGGGTTTTATTGCCCTCGATACTCCGGCCGCAACCCAGGGTTCACTGGGAAAAACCTCCACAGGCTCATTCTCTATCACGCTGGTGGTTCATCCTGTCCTGCAGGCCCAGATTGAAACTGGCAATGATGACCTGAATGAAGTGGCAGAAACTCTTTCTGTTGATCAACCCTCAGATTTCTGTGTCAGTGGCAGGGGCATGAATCATTTCAGCCTTAAGCCCATTGACCAGTTCTCTGGCAGCCACGGCTATACGCTGACATACCAGCCTGGCCCGGAAATTCTTCCTGTCCCTATAGATTCTGTCACTGAGAATAAATTCACCATCTCCGGAAACTGCCAGAACTTTCCAGGCCAACTTAGCGTAAAGATCTTGCCTGACCCCAACAAACCGGCAAGATTGTCAGGCAAGGTTGGCCTCGTCATACAGGCAGAATAAACAAGGAATGCATCGTCGTCTGTTTACCTTGGCCACGCTTCACAATAAAATCCAGGTATAACGATAATCCCTGACCATCATGATGGTCAGAAAGAAAGCGGTAAAAAGAATGATAACAATGCGACCGGCCGGTAAATTACTTTTTCTCCTTACTGCTTTGTTTGCCAGCGCCAATGTTGCTGCGACCATGTCCCTGGATCGCATGATCATCTACTTCAAGTCTGACCAGCTGCCCCGCCAGGATGTGGTCGTCACCAATCCGGATGCTGAAAACCTGTACCTGCAGACCGAAGTTTACAAAGTTATCCGCCCAGGTACAGAAAAAGAAGAACGGGTTCGTATCAGCGACCCTGCTGCCCTAAAGCTCCTGACAACCCCAAACAAGGCAGTCGTTCCTCCAAAAAGCCGAAAAACTGTCCGGCTTGTGAGCCTGGAAACCCCAAAGGATAAAGAACTGGTCTACCGGGTAACGTTCAAACCAGTGGTTGGTGAACTTGAAGCTACACAGAACGCCATCAAACTTCTGGTGGCCTACCAAGCACTGGTATTCGTCAGACCACAAAACCCTGAGTACAAACTGTCCGGAAAGATTGAAAACGGCACGATCACCTTTACCAACAGCGGCAATATCAATGTGGTCTTGAGAAATGGCCGTTACTGCACCAGCAACAAGAGTGGCAGTTGCACAAAGTTGGATGCAGGAAACCGTATATATGCCGGTGAAAGCTGGACCTTACCTTTACCGGAAGGTGCGAAAAAGGGGCAAGGGTACATCCAGTACGGCCTCTTCGATGGAGAGTTGGAAAAAGCAAAGAAGTTTCCAATTTAACCTGAGTCGTGGATCGTACACCGGTCCTATTTTGGGTACACGTACACTGTCAGTGTATCTTGGTACAGGCCTGCTTGAGCATTATCAATATCATCTTTCTTCAGCCTGACCCTCAGGGTCATGTTTTCACCCAAATCGCAATTTAAAGTATCGCTGGAGGTCCAGCCGATTCCTCTCTCCTGGCCATTACTTCTCAGTGTAATTGCAGACTCGTTCGCTGTTGAAACTCTCACCCTGTAAGGCACACAGTCTGCCGTTTGCCCAGTTTGGCATTGTCCCGCCTTACTGAGTTTAAATGGCTTGTCGAATCCAGGGTTGCTACTGCTCTCAAAGTACAGCCCAAGAGTGCCAGTATTACTAAACACACAAATAGTCTGAACCGAATCCAGATTCTGGCCAGAGATCAGATCGGCAGCATTCAGTGCTGCATCCTCCAGGCCAGAGACTTTTACCAAGTCTGGCACAGCGATGGTGATAATGACTTCAATGCCACTCTGAACAAAATTGGAACCATCCCCTCCGACAAGAAAAAAATCGAGATTATAAATTCCGGCAGTCAGCGACTGAAAGTATTGCGTGTCCCAGGTGAATGTGACATTGTCCGTCAGAACAGTATTCACATTGCCACTGAATTCAGCCCACTCGCCGGGAGTCAAGTCTCCACTAACAGGGGTCTGGTTAAAATTGACGCCAGAAATATATTGATCGACATTTGTTGCCGTGAATGACGCAACAAGGGTGCCTCCCGGATTCGTGTCTGATAATGCAAACCAATAATTACAGTTCCCACCCTGGCAGGTATCGAAAGTAAAATTGACTGGAAACGTTAATGCTGGGTTCGCATCGGATGGGTCCCAAGTGTAATTCAGTCGGATTGGGTTATTAGTCGAGAAAGTAAAGTCTGCCCGAGCGGGCATGACCAAAAACAATAAAATGAACAAAAACAACTGCTTATTCAAGAACCACCCAACCTTTTAGTCACTGCCAACTGCCCATCCAGTAAAGGGGAACAATCTGCCTCTTCCAGCTCCACCGTTCCCATCCGCAGGACATAACCTTCTTGCAGCGAGTCAACAGGCAGTTGACAAACCCAGCCGTTATCAAGCTCGATCTGCAACTGTTCGATATCGGTGCGGGTTTCCAACTGGAACATACCGATATCATCTGTATTTCCAGGGTAAAGCCCGCCATTGATACGGGCACCATCCAAAGGTTCACCGTTAAACAGAAATCGTCCAAACAACAGCTGCAATGGCACTGCCTCATAATCTAAGATGACAACATTACCGGGATAAAGTGTGACGTTCTTATCTCGCTCATCGAAGCTGTAAAGTGTTTCACCGGCTGGGCTGAGACTGACACGGTAGCTGTCGAAAGGTGACAGGGGTATTACTGAAGGTTTTCCGGCAACCGCATAACCTCGACGCTGCCCATTTACCCGCACATCAAAGATATCGCCTTGACGACCATCAAGGTTAATCACCACCGCACTCTCGGCCCTTTGCTCTCCTCCCATGGCAATCACATTGCCATCGGTCAGAAAGCTGGTACTCAAACTGCCGCCCCAGGATGTAGTGCTGCTTTCAACGCCTGTGGTGTGGTTAACGTTCAGGCTTCCTCTTCCATAGCGGTTGGCATATTGAATGGAGGAATCAAGTCGATCATCGCCAGATCCCGCCTCAAGGCCTCCATTCACGCGAAGTTTTCCACTTAGCAGGTCGCCATCATCCCAGGAGGCTGAAAGACGAATACGCTCCGTTTTGTTGGATTCGCTCGATGACTCACGGATTTCAGCCCTCGGACTGGCCCGGAAGTTCCAGCGATCTTTCCGATAACGCAGATTAAAACTGAGCAGGCCAATCCGTGTGTCGCCGGACTGGCTCAGACTGACTGACATACCCACGTCGTAATCGAAAGTGCGAAACAGGCTGCGTCGATAGTCCAGGCTGTTTGTCCGGGTCGGCGAGTTGTTCTCGCTCTGGTTGAAGCTGTATCGATAACTCAGGCTGCCCCCCAGTAACGGAGCAGAAACTGAAGCGGCATGCTGTTCAAAAGCCCCGCCCAGCAGCCGGGGCCCATCATTCAAAGTATTGCTGACTCCGTCATCGTCAGCCCAAAGCCGCCGATAGTTCCCGCTGACGGAAAATCGGCCAAGATTTGTCCGGGCATTCAGACTGATACCCTGATCACCATCCGCCGACCACATAAACGAAGGGGACAGTTCATAGCTGTAGCCAAGGTTGAACAGTCCCACTTCAACCAATGACTGGTCACCGACATTAGCAATAGCCGCCGTGCCAGAAAGCGTATCCATCAACCGACGGCTGGCACCGGCACGGTTAATCCATTGCGAGGTAGTTTCAGGCAATGCTGCATTACCTTCTCGGGTCATAACTCTGCCGGACTCGGCAAAAAACAACCATTCCCCTAAGGGAGGTAATTGGTACTGCTTGGCGAAAAAACGGCTCTCACTGGACAGCTCATTGCCCTGCTCATCAACAACACGAACTTCTATATCGTAGGCACCACTGGGGAAACGGCTGGTATCCAGCTGCTGGGCGCCCGCTTCAAAGAAACCGCTGTCGATTAACCGGCCATCTTTGCGAATCTCCACACGCCCTCTGACCGGGAGAAATACCTCCAGGGGCATACCACCAGTGAAACTGCTATCTTCCCTGGTTCTGCTGGATGTTGTTATACGACCACCGACCATGGGCTGGTCCGGCGTAAAACTCAGACCAAAGCCACTGCTGGAAAGCAATCCGAGGTTATACTCCAGACCTTCAAAATCCCTTTGCCCATAAAGCTGGTTCACCGAAAAGTGATTGCTCTGGGAGTAATCCCAGCTCCAGTAAAGACTATTCTCTTCCCACGCGGCCATGGTGAGGCCGTTGATCGTGTAATCGCTGGTACTGTTAGCAGAGCTATTACCAGAAACAGCTCCCGACAGGTTCTGCATCATGGCAAACCCTGCATCGGAAGGCGGCAGATATTTCCGCACTTCCGCAGCACGGGTCAGCATGAAGCGTCTGTTGATATAAACATCCACTCGAAAGCGCGCTTCATCGAAGATCACACCGGCTATGGCCGGTGACAAGACACCACAATCTCTGCTGCTTTGTGGCGGGCAGATCTGGTCAGGGTTCGTGCTGATTTCGCCCGACAATGCTTCGGTTATCAAAGCTGGATCATTCAAGTTGCCGATCATTCTGGCCACCTGGCCCGGGCTGGCCAGTTCAATAATGCCCGGGCTGAAAGTGACCAGCTGGGAAGTCAGGTAGCGATTACCAAAGTAGATATCCACCTGGGTTTGCTGAGGCCGGCTAAGATCTTCAAAGCCAGGAGGCGGAGCACTGGCCGCCAGAAAAAGGGGTTCTGTCGTATATCCCTCAACTGAAATGGAAAATGCAACGACAACCGTTCCCTTGCATATCCATCGCCGCATGAGATGTATATATTCCGTTAATTGTTAGAATTGTTTGATTTCGCAGGTCGGATTACAACGAAGTTCGTAATCCGACAGCAACACGCGAGCTTTAGAATTGTCGGATTACGGGCTACACCCTAATCCGACCTACGCTACTGCTCCACTAATTAGATTAATTAGGGGCCACTTTTAATGTAAGAACCCCTGTATAACCTCCTGTTTGAATAGTTTCTATATCTGTCTCAGTAAAACTAACCTTGATAGCAGCATTCTGATTGGACGGATCCTGATTTGCACCACAATTTAAGTTATCTCTCTGTACATTACTAAGTGTTGCAATTAAGTCTGAATCATCATCTAAGGTCCCTGCGGCCGTTCCTGTTGTAGCATTGTCGTCATATACATCTACAGTGTATGAAACACTGCCACCTGTACCTAACACAGAGAATCCTTCTGCAGATAGGTTGTAGCTTGCAGCATTCGTTGCTACACAGAAGGCACTGGATGCGCTCAATGTTGGCTGGGTATCTGTTCTGTTATAGTCAATCGTTAAGTCATCAAGGCCAGAGACTTGAATATACTTAGCAACATTCAACTCAACACCAATGGTACCTATTGACTCCGCATTGTCTATATCGCCTTCAGTAGCAGCCATCCCCAAAGAAGCCCCAAAAAGCCCCAGAGACACAGCTGCTGCCAGCACCAGCTTTTCTATTCTTTTCATCGTCCCAGACCCACTCATTGTTGTTTTTATGTTCATCCGGCACCCTTGCAAGAGGTCGCAAAGCAACCTTGCGCAGAGATTACCACAGCGAATTACAAGAAAAAACACGACACGGAACACATATTAGAAAATAAGTATTTGACAGAAATCAAAAAAACATTGTTATTAGTTACTTATTTGCATAATTATACAAAATATGTCGTATAAAATAATAAGCCGACAGCCAACTCACCAGATGCACAAAGACCATATACCGCCTTTTTTTCGAGCCTGTGACAAGGCCAGGGAGTGAAGTATCAGAATGATTCCTCTATGCGCCCAGCCAGCGTCAGTAACTACAGCAGCACACCCCGTTAGTCATTTTCCCGACAGGTCACTGCCAGAAAACTGCCACTTTCCACAAGTCAGACAGGCGGCGCAATCTGCCGATATGGAGTCTAAAGCTGATCTACTATTAATGAAGCAGCTTCGCAAAGGCAGTGCCGTATTTGGAAGCTTCAACCAAACACCCTCCATGCATTATGAATTACGAGGCTTCTGACACATGGACCTGTCACCATACGATCACTGCCGCAGCGACCACAAACTCTGTAAGTATGGCCGCGCCATAAATATTCTCGCCCTGGGTTTGACCATGCTGCTGATCTCCGGCTTCGCTCAGGCAAGCCCGACAGCTACCCTGGACACCAGACCTGCCATCCACATCAGTCAATCCTGAATAAGAACCACAAGAGACAAAAATCGCTATAATCGCCTGCATCCCAAAGCTGCAGGCCTTTTCCTGACATGTTCGATATTGTTCTCTACCAGCCTGAAATCCCGCCAAACACCGGTAACATTATCCGCCTTTGCGCCAATACAGGCTTTCGTCTGCACCTGATCCGTCCCCTGGGATTTGAACTGGATGATCAGCGCCTGAAGCGCGCCGGGCTGGATTACCATGAATACGCCAGCCTTAAGATTCATGACAGTTACGAAGATTATCTGCAGGCAGCCAAACCCAAACGGGTGCTGGCTCTCAGTACGAAGGGCACACGTAGCTATTCGGAACATCCGTTTCAGGAGGGGGATGCGCTGATGTTTGGCCCGGAAACCCGTGGGCTACCCGCTGAGATCCTGGGCAGCCTACCACCAGAGCAGGTCCTGCGATTACCCATGCTCCCGGACAGCCGCAGCCTGAACCTGTCCAATACCGTGGCGATCATGGTCTATGAAGCCTGGCGACAGATGGGTTTCAGTAAGGGGGTGTAGGCCAGTCGTGTTGTATCAGATAGTTTGTGTAGACCCAACCCACTGAAGATCGAGGACGCCTGACAATAGCCAGCTGTAGAAAAGGTGACAGAAATCAGCAACGCGCAGCCAAGATTAAAAAATTCGTAACTGCTCATTTTTCATTGGCAAAACTGAGTCTTTTTCAGGCACTTCCCCGGTATCACTGGCATTTGGCGAGGTAGACTGCTGATCTGCCAATGAATTTTGAGCAGTTACAAAAATTCCTCCTTGCTGGAAAGAGTCATGGCCCGTGGTTAGCTCGACTGAGACATTGGGAAACAGCAGGCTGAGTATAGTAGGCAAAGTGAACACGCTTTCAGCCAGCTCGGCAAGGCGCAGCACCCTCTGCAATTACCGAAACACGCAATGATAGATAAAGGTTAATCTTATTTTTCGTAACAGGTCTTAAATTCCTTTGTTGATATTATGTCGTCATGCTCTTTGATTTATTTCAGCCTGATCATTGCTGATTAATCGCTATCAAGTCACTCTAAGTATTTTCCTCAGGAGTCGTTTGTTGAAAGATGAACCGCTTGTTTCTGGGTAAAGGCCTGTTAACATTCCCCCCAGATTATTCCCTATTGCTGTACCTTCCCTGAAACACGAATCCATGAAGTCAACCACCGAAAGAAGAGAAAAGATCATTGGCATCGCCCGGGAAAAGGGCAGTGTCAGGGTCGACGCCCTGGCCAGAAAATACCAGGTTTCCACCGTCACCATACGCAACGACCTCTCTTTCCTGGAGCAGCAGGGCCTGGTGATGCGCTCCTATGGCGGAGCCATTCTCAGACAGTCTGAAAGCAAGGATGTGCCGTTCAGAAAAAAGAATACCCTGAACCACGAGACCAAGCAGAAAATTGGCGCCAGGGCTGCCGCACTGATCGAACCAGGCGACAACATCATTCTGGACTCTGGCAGCACAACCCACCAGATCGCCTGTCATATGCAGGATTTAAGCAATGTCACGGTAATGACCAGCGCACTCAATATCGCCGGCGAACTGGTGAAGAACCCTTCTGTTCAGGTGCTGATGACGGGCGGTATTCTGGATACGCAATCCCTGTCAATGTCCGGCATTGCCGCCGAACAGACACTGGGACAGTTTCACTTCGATAAACTGTTCCTGGCCGTGGACGGTTTTCACCTGGAGAATGGCATCACCACCTGGCGGGAAAGCGAAGCACGACTGAACAAAGTCATGTGTGATGTCGCCCGGGATGTCATAGTGGTGACCGACTCTTCCAAGTTCGACAAGATCAGTCTGCACCGAATCATCCCAACTTTCAGGGTGGACCGGTTGATCACAGACAGCCGTATTCCTGATATGTACTACGAGCAGTTAAAAGCCTCTGACATCGACATCACTCTGGTCGATGCCTGAATAACGCAATGGCCCCGACAGTCCATTAACAGTTGTCGGGGCTCATAACTCACCTTAATTCAACTTTGATAGTCTGAAGTGGTCAGGCCGATCTATTCGATCAACCTGATCATCAACCCCTGATCAGAGAACACCCAGCAGGCTGCCTCCAACACCAATCAGTACTGTCACACCGATCATCTTCACCGGCGACATGCCTTTCTTCATAAAGTGGTAAACCATAAAGGTAAACAACAGTGGCAGAAGGTTAGGCATCAGCTTATCCAGCACTTCGGTCTGCACGGCCACTTCAGCAACCCCTGATTTCAGTACCAGAGGTACATCCACTCTGACGTATGATGCAATCAGCGCACCGACGACGAACATACCGACCGTGTTGGCGGCATGGGAGATTCTCTGCGTATTGGCTTTCAGCGCTGCAATAGCCCCGACACCTGTCTTATAGCCGTAGTGGGCAAGCCAGAAACGCAGGCCGAAGTTGGTGATGTTGAGTATCACCAGGAACATGATCGGACCAAAGATACTGCCCTGCAACGACAGTGACGCACCAAAGCCTGCGGCAATGGGCAGCACTGTCAGCCACAGCAGAGCGTCACCAATCCCCCCCATTGGCCCCATCAAGGCCACCTTGATGGAACGGATGGTAGAGATTTTCTCCTTACCCTGCTCCATGGCCAGGATCAGTCCGGACAGGAAAGTCACCAGGAACGGGTGCAGGTTCACCAGCTCCATGTGCATTTTCATGGAGTTCCGGAAGTCCGTTTCATTCTTGTGGATTTTCCGCAGTCCAGGAATCAGAGTGTAGAGCCAGCCGCCTGCCTGCATCCTTTCGTAGTTGAAAGAAGCCTGAAGCAGGCATGAGCGCCATGCCATGCGATTGATATCCTGCTTGCTCAGAGCCTCTGCTGGCGTCTGATCAATGTATTCATCGGTATCGACACTGCTGGTGGCCAGGGCCTGCTCCATCCGCTTGTTGGCTTTGGCCGCCATTTCTGCTGCGTAATCAGATGCCATCTTCTTCATCCTCCATCATGCCGCCTGCAGTCGCCGGAGTCATGGCAGACGCAGCAGTTTCACTCTTGTAGAACTCAAGCAGAGCCACCGCCAGGGCGATCATGCCAACCGCCATAATAGGCAGCCCCAGGTAAGTCACACCCAGGAAGCCCAGCGCCAGGTAAGGGACATAGGCCTTTTTCAGCATGATCTTCATCAGCAGGGCGAAACCAATGGCCGGCATCATGCCTCCTGCTACACCCAGGCCGTTCATCAGCCACTGAGGCGCAGCTTCTACCATTCTCTGGGCCGGTGCGGCGCCAAGATAGATGGGCAGGAAAGTGATCAGGGAATAGAAGGTAAACAGAACGGTCAGACCAAGGTAGTTGACCTTTTCAATGCCTCTCCAGTCGCCCCTGGCCACCATCTCGTCACACTTGTGCATAACTGGTGAGAACACAGTAAACAGCAGCGTGATACAGCTCTGCACCGCTATGGCGAATGGCATGGCAATACCCACTGCCATATGCGGCTCAACATTGGTGATAATGGCAAAGGCCGCACCAATGATTCCCCCCGCAACCATGTTCGGTGGCTGGGCACCGCCCAGTGGCACCATGCCCATGAAGGCCAGTTCGAGCGTACCGCCAACCAGCAGGCCGGTCTGCAGATCTCCCAGAATCAGGCCGACCACCGTGGCACCGACAATAGGCCTGTGAATATGCGTGATGCCGTTAAACATGTCGATGCCGGCGATACCGGCAAACAGCGCCACCAACAACCCCTGAAACAGGGTGGGCTCATTCAATAGTTCTTGCATTATCGAGACCTCACTGGGCTAATTATCAGAGCAGTTCCTGGATATTGACCCCTGATTCATCGGGAACCCTGCGTACCTCGCAGCGGACATTCAGTTCCTGGAGTTTCCTGAATGCCCTGATGTCACTGTCATCAACGGAAACGGCTTTGTGAATCTGGTTTTTTCCTTCCCCAAAATGCATGTTGCCGACATTCACCGCCGTGATGGGTACACCACCTTCAACCAGGCGCAACACATCCTGGGGGTCTCGACAGACGATAAAGATTTTCTGGCGGGCAGCCGCCTTGTGAATCACATCGATGGTTTTCTGAATCGTGAAGTAACGTGTCTGGACGCCTTCTGACACCACCATGTCCATCAGGTTCTGCTGAACCGTATCCTGGGCAACCTCGTCGTTAGCTACCAGTATCAGATTGGCGCCAATACTGTTGACCCATGTAACTCCGACCTGCCCATGAATCAGCCTGTTATCAATTCGCGTCAATATAATGTTAGGGGAACCCATTCCGTACTCCTCCAGGCTCTTTGCTCTGAATTCATTAATGCTTTGTTTTTAACTGGCCCGAAACAACCTGGAATTAAATTCCATTATCATCAAAATCATCGGGTTCCGTGACAGCTGCTGCCCGTTCCTTCTCGGCCACGGCCTGGTTCAGACTTTTTAAACTGGCCCGGCCAGTTTCGAGAACATGGTCAACCAGTTGTTCAAGGGGCAATTCACTACGCTCCATTGCCGCTTCTGCGGCCATAACCAGGTTGACGCCGGCGATCACATCAGCCGGCTCTTTGATGGTGCCCGCCACCAGGGAGGCTTTCTGAAAAGGAGAACCGCCGGGGATGTCAGAAAGAAAAAGTACGCCATCGCCATGATTCACGGCTTTGGCAGCTCTGCTTAAATTACGTTCAAGAACATCGGAGCTGTCCTCCACGTAATCAACAAATTCCATCTGCCCTTCAAGCCCCGTCACCGCTTCCAGGGCTGAACGAATTCCTGTGGCAAAATTAAGGTGTCCCGTCACTACCAGACCAATCATTTTTCTACCTTGATCGCAAAACACGGTTCCTGTGATGAAAAATCAGTCATTTGATTTCCAGCCACAGACGTCATGCCTTGTCTTTCTTTTGATGAAACCTACACCGAAATGAAAGTATAAAAACCTTCGTTTCTCTTTCACTGACCGTGATCAACTTTTCCCGTCACAAACCAGCAATACTCAACATAAACGACTACGACCTGACCCAGATCATTTGCTAGAGAGTGTATTAAGTGCCCACAGGCAAAATTATTGGCTTTGCCACGGGCTTTC
Source organism: Endozoicomonas sp. (assembly GCA_051008495.1). Lineage (GTDB taxonomy): Bacteria > Pseudomonadota > Gammaproteobacteria > Pseudomonadales > Endozoicomonadaceae > Endozoicomonas_A. Next base: position 15,062 of record JBPCXN010000329.1, read on the forward strand.
TTCCTTAAAGGAAAGCTTTCATTCCCTGTTCATTTGGCTGTTCATTCTCAAAATCCTCACACGCCTCCCAACCAGGTTTATTGACGTAAATCAAACACACTCAATCACTTTATGATCGCTTCAAAGGGATTCAGTAGAAGATAAACTGATATACGACGCGCTCGAGCCAAACAGTACCGACAACCCCATGAGATTGTTGCAGCTGAGAGCAGGCAGAAAGTGCAGACAGACAATCCGATGATTTGAAACACACCGCATCTCTGATAGAAAGGAGCGTTTTGCCTTCCAGGCTTGAACACTATCCTTTAGCAGGCTTTGAATTATGCAGGATCAGAAAAAGCTACACCTGTCACGTTTCGAGCGTATCCAGCACCCTGAACCAGGTTCTGGCTGACATCAATGACTCAGTCAATCGGCTGTCATGGCGGCCCGGTCTTTGACGAAACTAACAGCGACCTTGAGCACCTGTTCGAAGTCCAGAAACAGCTCAAGGTTGGCGACAAAGAGCGGATCGCCAGAAAACCCCTGAGTTAACTGCCGACACGCTCACATCCGGACTGAAAGTGATGGGCAACTTCTAATCACAAGCATAATCACTCATATAAACTACAGTTCTTGTACATCTATGCGGTGTCTAGTACATGAATTCAATGAGTTTGACGTGTTCAGTGGCTCATAAAGCGGTCATATGCAAGGCAGGCTTGTGCAGGCGTAGTCATTCTACGTCAATCAAGCCTAACGCTGTCAGATGGCCGCTTTATGAGCCACCCTTCGGGCCTGGGCGAGAGCTTCCATGCCTGCGTTCCAAGTGTTTGAAAGACTCGAGTATTCCTGCACACTTGCGCCTTGCCACGAAAGCTCTCGCTCAGGCTGAACAGGTCAAATCCATTGAATCCATGTACTAGGAGCCCGACCGAGAATAGTGGTCGAGCATACTCTTCACCCAAGAGTCAGTAGATCGAGTCAGATTTTTCACTGGATTTGCGCGAATAGTTGACCTATTTAATCAAATTCAGTGGGACTCTCATCCGCTTTCTATCGAAAAGTGGCTGATCTTCCTGGATTTTAGGCCGACCTGTCTATTCTCGGACAGGCTCCTAGATGGTGGGGTGGGATTTTCAGTTGGAGATTCTGACAACACCACTATAGAGACAGATTCTCTACAGAATGGAGAGATGACATGATTATCGGTGTGCCCAAAGAGATCAAGAATCATGAATACCGTGTCGGGCTTTCCCCGGCTTCGGTTCAGGAGCTGGTTGATAATGGTCACCAGGTTTTTGTTGAGACTCACGCCGGCGACGGTGTCGATTTCTACAATGAAGATTATCAGACGGCCGGCGCAGAAATTCTCAAAACGGCCGACGAGGTGTTTGCCAGAGCGGAGTTAATCGTCAAGGTCAAAGAACCCCAGGCCGTTGAGCGAACAAGACTGGAACCCCGACACACACTATTCACTTATCTGCACCTGGCGCCAGATCAGCCTCAAACCCAGGACTTAATTAAGTCCGGATCGATATGCATTGCCTATGAAACTGTGACTGATGCTGGAAGCAGGTTGCCTTTGCTGGCTCCCATGTCAGAAGTGGCCGGAAGGATGTCTATCCAGGCCGGAGCCCGTTGTCTGGAAAAGTCCATGCAAGGGCGAGGCGTGTTGCTGGGAGGTGTACCGGGAGTAGAACCGGCAAGAGTCGTTATTATTGGTGGCGGGGTTGTCGGCCAGAATGCTGCGACAATGGCGGCGGGAATGGGTGCTGAAGTGGTTGTCCTGGATCGTTCAATGGAAGTGCTGCGACACCTGGATTTTCGCTTCGGCAATAGCGTTCGTACGGCATTCTCCACATCCCAGTCTATAGAGGAGCACGTCATCGAAGCAGACCTGGTGGTTGGCGGTGTTCTGTTGCCTGGTGCTGAAGCTCCCAAGCTGATTACCCGGGATATGGTGAAAAAAATGAAACACGGTTCGGTGATAGTTGATGTAGCCATTGACCAGGGGGGGTGCGCAGAAACCTCTAAAGCGACCACCCATGCAGAGCCCACATATATCGTCGATGGTGTAGTTCATTACTGTGTCGCCAATATGCCGGGGGCCGTACCGCGAACCTCTACCATGGCATTGAACAATGTTACCCTGCCCTTTGTTCTGCAGATAGCCGGCAAAGGTGCGCGTCAAGCCATGGAAGATGATCCTCACCTTCTGGAAGGGCTGAATGTCTGTAGAGGACGGATAACCTGTGAGAGTGTAGCTATTGCACAGAGATTGCCTTATCAGAGCGCCCTGGAAGCTATTCGTGAGTTATAAGCTCCTGAGTCAGTCATGAACAAAGAGCTGCCCACTTTTCATTCAAATGGGTTGTTCATTTATGACGGATCAGACCGGCCATGTTCCGTTTAATGGTTGAAGAATCCCAAATCAGTTGTGCTCTGAGCACAATTAACTGCCTTCTCTCTTGACGCGCAGAGCTACTCAACCTTTTAGCGGAACATAGCCGATCAGATATTCTTTAGAGACTTAAGGAAACTACACAAGCCGCCTGCCCAATATGCGAATCATGCATCATCAGGCTGATACCAAAACCCATGCCGCAGACACATGAAATTTCCGTTAACCGACTCCCCTTTATGAAATATTGTTTCTTCTGTCACTGTTTCTTTAATGAATTACCAGGCGACTTCAGACCCGGTTCGCACTGCCGCAGATATCAATCTTTTCCATGACCACGGCCTTCATGGCTTCCATGCCCGGAATCATGTATTTGCGTGGATCATTGGCGCCTGGATGTTCGTTGAAGTAGGTTTTTACCTCGTCGGCAAAAGCAATCTTCAGCTCCGTGGCCACATTGACCTTGCAGATACCAAGATTAATACATTTGCGCACATCGGCAGCTGGCACACCGGAAGCTCCGTGCAACACCAAAGGAATACTGACGTTTTCCCTGATTCTGGCCAGGCGATCAAAATCCAGTTTCGGCTCTGACTTGTACAGCCCATGAGCAGTACCAATGGCCACCGCCAGGGAGTCAATATTGGTGCGTTTGACAAACTCTGCTGCAGCTTCAGGGTCAGTGAGAGCTGAATCAGCGGCGTCAACCACCAGGTCATCTTCCACTCCGCCCAGTCTTCCCAGCTCAGCCTCAACCGTTGCGTCATAACGATGGGCGTACTTCACCACTTCTGAAACAACCTGGATGTTTTCCTCAAAAGGGTGGTGCGAACCATCGACCATCACCGACTTGGCGCCCAGGTCAACCAGCTTCTTGATGTCGCCAAAGGACTCATGGTGATCCAGGTGCAGAGCAACCGGGATATCGTGTTTTTTGCAAACCACTTCACTCATGGCCACCAGGTATTCCGGCCCGGCGTAGGAAATGGTTCCCGGGGTACCGGCAACAATCACCGGGGAGCGCATCTCCGCCGCGGTTTCAACCACCACGCGAAGGGTTTCCAGGTTGTGAATATTGAAAGCCGGAACCGCGTACCCCTGCTCCGTCGCATCCAGCAACATTTGTCGTGAAGAAATAATACCCATGTTCAAGTCCTTTCATTGTCGTTGTGATAAACGACACTGCCGTCTATCCAGGTGGTCTTTACGGTGAAGTTTTTGTCGGTCGCCACGAAATTGGCTTTCTTGCCAACCGCGATGCTGCCCTGCTGATCGGCAATTCCCAGATGCATGGCAGGTGCAAGGCTGGCCATATGAACCGCCGCCAGTGGATCTGTTCCTGCCAGCTGAACCATGTTGGCAACAGCCCTGTCCAGGGACAGAGTGCTGCCAGCCAGAGAGCCACTGGCAGTGCGGGCAACGCCATCAATAACGTTGACGTCGTAGGCGCCAAGGGCATAAACCCCGTCAGGCATCATTCCGGCACGATTGCAGTCACTGATCAGTGCTGTCTTCTGCCAACCCTTACAGCGGGCCACGATGGAAAGCACTGCCGGGTGCACATGGATGCCGTCAGCTATCAGTTCTGCCAGCACACCAGGCTCTGCCAGAATCGCGCCCGGACACCCGGGCTCACGATGATGCAGGGCACTCATCCCATTAAAAATATGCACGCCACTGGAGGCACCCTGTCGCACGGCCTCAACCACCTGTTGATAAGTGGCGTCGGTGTGTCCCATGGAAACGTGTATACCCTGCTTGCGCAGATACTTTATGGCCTCCCCAGCTTCCGGAAGCTCCGGCGCCAGGGCAACAATCTTCAGGTTGCCGGCGGCCGCCTGAATCATTCGTTCCAGTCGCTCTGGCTCTGGCGCAAGGAAGAGCTGACTTTCGTGTGCTCCCTTGTGACACTCAGTAAAGAAAAGCCCTTCACTGTATATGCCCAACAGGCTCGCCCCAGGCTGCTGCTTGTGGCATTCACGCCCCAGGCGTTCAAGGCTGCCAAGCGTCGTGTCCCAGTCATTGGTGACCGTTGTTGCCAGAAACCCCGTCACCCCCTTGCTGGCAAGGTGGGTTGATATGGTGCTGATGGCCTCCGGGTCGTCATCCATCACATCAAACCCACCGCAACCATGAATATGCATGTCTATAAAACCAGGCAATACACGGCTATCTGCCAGATCAATAACGGGAGCCACCTGGGCAGGTTGCTGAGGACTGATGGAGGTAATCACCCCATCCGTCACCTGTAACCAGGCTTTTTCCAGAATGGCGGTTTCGGTGAATAGCTCACCGGCAAACACGTTGAAGCTGTTACTCATAAGCGTTCGACATACCTGTTATTTTTTTCTCTGCCCGCTTATGAGTTTGCAAACGGGTGAATGATGACCCCTTCCACTACCCTGTTAACTTCACCACCGGGGAAGGGGTTATCCACGCCCTTGCCCATACTGTAAGACTTGAAGAACGCCATCATCTGGGCGAAGGCGATGTAAGGGAAACAGAGCCACATGCTGTCGGCATCAAGCTCGGGAAGCCCCGACAGGACACTGCCTTCTTCCCTGTCCAGAACATCCAGGGCGACAAGTTCACGGGCAATACCGTTCGTTTTGAGTTCGTTCTGAAGATCCTGGTCATACAGACGCGTGTATGCCTCTGTGGCCATAAACTGAACGACCATAGTCTTATCATTTATGACGGATTTAGGGCCGTGACGGAAACCGAGAGGTGAGTCATGCAGACTGACGACAGATCCAGCTGTTAATTCCAGGAACTTCAGGGAGGCTTCACGAGCAAGGCCCCGCATTGGACCGGAACCCAGAAACACCAGTCTCTCCATCGGCTGCTGCGTGAGCTCTCTGGCCAGTTCAAACTTATTTTCCAGAAGAGCTTCGGTGTAGGTCGCCACAGTTTCAGCCATTTCAAGAGAGTTCTCTTCTGCACTGAAAATGCACAGGGCGCTCAGCAGCATGCAGGAAAAGCTACTGGTCATGGCAAAGCCATTGTCATTAGTGCCTTCAGGCATCACCAGGCAAAAACTCTTACTGTCGTTTTTCTTACCCAGACAGAGTTCCCCTTCAGGATTGCAGGTGACGATCAGGTGATAGCATTCGTTCAGAACCTGGTCTGCCAGCTGAACTGCAGCAAGACTTTCAGGGCTGTTGCCGGAGCGGGCGAAAGAAACCAGCAGTGTCGGCACCTGCTCGCCCAGAAATTCTTCAGGTGAGCTGACAATATCGGTGGAACTAACTGAGTCGAAGCGTTTTCCGGTTCTCAGCTTGAGTGCCGGTTCAAGGACCTCCCCGACAAAGGCAGAAGTACCAGCACCAGTGAACACAACTCTGGCATTCTCTTTGGCAAAGAATGGATCAAGAAACTCTTTGAGTTGTGCCCGGCACTCATGCACGACTTTAGCCGCTTCCCGCCATTTACCGGGTTGCTGCTGAATTTCACTGGCCGTCCAGAATGATCCAGACTGTTTCAACTCCGGGGTTTCGATGCCAAAGATTGTGGTCATGATGCTTACCTGATTGTAACGAAAGTTCCTGTCCACCCTGGTTCTTCAGTTGCTGTATCACAGCTACATCTCTTTCGCTCAAGGTCACCTGTAACTCTGTTTCCATCTCAAGCGCAGCTTGTTGTTTTTTGGTTCGCATTGATTCGATCACTTTCCAACCAACAAACTTTGCATAGATTTCTTTCTGTTACCTTTCTGCACCTGAAAGCTGAACCATACGGACTGGCAAGTTAATCGAAAGATTACAATCTTTCTATTCCCTTCTTTTTGACTTACATCACTCTTTCCTATCGAAAGATAGGCATAATGAGGCGACCTGGTCATCTTTTCGCCAATCCATATCTTCTGGATTATGGGAGGCATTGCATTGCTGCAACCATTGTCATGGTCATTGGCGGTATCACCGGCGCAGTGATCGGAAAAGTAGGAACCCACCCCATCCTGGTGACACTGGCGATGATGACGTTCCTGCAACAAAGTATATGAGGATCGCCTTGCCAGGTAAGGAAGAAATCCAGAGTCGTTTACAGAACCATCAGAATCGATGACGCCAGCTAATCCGTAGATTGGGCCAGTTGAATCTGACCTGCGGAAATTCACACCATCTTTTATAGAACATATTCCCTGATCAACCGGGCAATACTGTCTTTGTCATTGCTACCTATCTGGCTTCCTGCCACACGTTTTAATCCCTCTGTGCAACCTGCCATTGCAACACCCAGCCCAACACTGCTGACCATGCTGATGTCATTGTCGTTATCACCCACTGCAATAATTTCATCCGGCGCGATCTGCCATTGCCGGGCCAGCCGCAGAAGGGCCAGACCTTTCGAGTTACCACTTTTAAAGACATCAGTGCGATTCACCCAGGAACGGACACAGCTGATACCCGGCATCTGATCGATAGTCTCGATGGCCTGGTCAAACCGGTTCTGATCAGGATGGGAAAGCACAAACTTGAAAGTACACTCCGCTGCCTGCAGTGCTTTCAGAAAGTCATCGACATGCTTAATCGAAGGTGTCAGGTGTTCTGGAAGCGATGCTCCCCAGCTCTGAAGGCTTCGAACATGGGCATTTTTCAGCTCGAACAGCATATCGTCACGAACATAGATGAGGATATGCATGTCCATCTTGCGGGCAATTTCCAGAATGGCTAATGACTCATCCTGGCCCAGAGGATCGCTGTAAAACATTTTCTTCGGCTGGAAACCCATAATGTAAGTGCCGTTACAGCAAATGGCCGGGGTATCAAGGCCAAGTTCACAGTGATAGGGATAAGTCGTGACATGGTGCCTGCCGGTCACCAGCACCACCTTCACACCTCTGGAAAGCACATCCTGGATAGCTTCCCGCGAATTTGGGAGAATCTGACCCTGACTGTTCAGCAGGGTTCCATCCAGGTCAAACGCCAGTAATTTGAACTTACGATCCGCCATATGCACCCTTTCACTGCTTCAAACAGCCATGAGCGGCTCTTTATGGGAAGAGTGCAGCTTACCCCAAGCCATGAAAATGACCATAGGGCTTGGATTAGCTGCATTTTCATAGTAAAAAACATTGAATCTGCCATCAACTGTGTTCATTCTGGGTGAAAAGTCCAATCCCCAGGCCAATTTTCATGAGTCACAGGAACCAACTGACACTGCTGGGAACCAAGCGTTTCCTGCCTTTTTTTATTACCCAGTTTCTCGGGGCGTTTAATGACAACATCTACAAGAACAGCCTGTTACTGCTGGTAGCTTTTGCCGCAGCCGACAGCCTGCCGTTTGATTCAGACCTGTTCATCAACCTGGCCGCCGGGCTGTTCATCCTGCCGTTTTTTCTGTTTTCCGGCCTGGCCGGGCAGCTGGCGGACAAACATGAAAAGTCATTGATCATCCGCCGGGTAAAACTGCTGGAAATTGCCATTATGGCCCTGGCGGCCGGGTTTATCATGACCGAGAACTTTCTGGTGCTGCTCCTGCTGCTGTTTGTCATGGGCACCCAGAGCTCATTCTTCGGACCAGTGAAATACTCCATCATTCCCCAGCACCTGAATGAACATGAGCTGCTTGGCGGCAACGCCCTGGTGGAAATGGGCACTTTCGTCGCCATTCTCCTGGGAACACTGGGCGCCGGCCTGTTGATTGAACTGCCCAGCGCCACATTCTGGATTGCCCTGTCCGTAGTGCTGTTTGCCATTTTAGGCTACCTGGCAAGTCGTGCAGTTCCAGAGGCCAGACCCGCTGCTCCAGACCTGCAGATTAACTGGAACCTGTTTTCCGAAACCCTGCACGTGATGAAGCAGACCCGTGACAATCCAACAGTGCACAAGTGCATCATCGCCATCTCCTGGTTCTGGGCTCTGGGAGCAGCCTATCTTACCCAGCTTCCCAATCTCGCCAGTGAAATCCTTGGCGGCAGCCCCCAGGTGGTCAGCATCATGCTGGCCATGTTTACCGTAGGTGTTGCGGCGGGTTCCCTGTTCTGTGGACGCCTGTCCTCCGGTGAAGTAGAACCCGGCATTGTCCCCATAGGAGCCCTTGGCCTTAGCCTGTTCGGCATTGACCTTTACTATGCCATCACGCCATCGACGACAGATGCCCTGTTAAGCATCAGCCAGTTTATTGATATCAGTAACAATGCCCGGGTGCTTCTTGACCTGGGACTGATTGGTTTCTTTGGTGGGCTGTTCATCGTGCCACTTTACGCCATGGTGCAGCAGCGTACAGAAGAGTCTCGCCGGGCCAGGGCTATCGCTGCCCTGAACATCCAGAACTCCTTTTTCATGGTTTGCAGTGCGGTCTTCGGTATGGTTTTCCTGGGTGTGCTGCAACGTTCCATTCCCGAGTTTTTCCTGACCCTGGCATTGCTGAACATGCTGGTTTGCGGCCTTCTGTTTCGGCTGGAGCCGGAATTTTCCCGTCGGTTTGTTCGGCGTTTCTCGAAAAAATCCCAGACAGAGGGTAGGTCGGATTAGAAGCTTGCTTCGTAATCCGACATCAAATTGAGAGTTCTGATAAAACTTTTGTCGTGTCGGATTACGGTTCTCCGAACCTAATCCGACCTACAGGAAGAATGATCCCCGGATGACGTCAGTGTTTTTTCCCGCCATAATTTCGCGCCATGACAGACAGCTATATCGTGCCTCCCTGCGAGGAGGAACTGAAAGAACTCTATCGTGACGACGACCTGGTGGTTGTGGATAAACCATCAGGTCTTCTCAGTGTTCCCGGTCGTCCACCGAACGACAGGGACAGCGCTCTTGGCCGCCTGCAGAAGATCGAACCTGAAACCCGTGTCGTGCATCGAC
>JBPCXN010000330.1:0-5745 GCA_051008495.1 Endozoicomonas sp.
GTATAGAAGTATGGTTTCCGTTTGAACATTGCCATCACCCTTCCTGCCAGCTTTACCGGATCACCCTCCACCTGGTCTGACATGCGCTTTGCCAGCAAACGACTGCGTCTGTTTAATCCATCTGGCAGCTGAAGATTCAGCTGTCTCAGCCACACAGGCAGGGCAGTAACATTAACCGGTCGCGAACTTTCTGGTCGATACAACTTTCTGATATTCACCGGGGCTGCTGCTTCCAGTCGACGCGTTCGAACCACAAAGCTGTCATCAATGGCCTGACCCGGAGCACCCAGAGTAAACAGCCACGGTCGACCACTGGGCTCCATCATGACTTCATAGTCATAACCGGAATTCTTTTCCTGCCACCAGCCATCAGCAGCAGGCTGTCTTGATTGCCAAGCGGAAAGATCAATGCCAGCACTTCTCAGAGATGAATACTCAGTCTGTCGCCAGGTTTTGCCATCAAACTGATCCATAACAATGGCTCGCCAATAGCGCTCATTCACCTGAGGGACCGACCCGGAAAAGGTAGCCCGGAAAGCCAGCTCACCGGACCGGCTTAGGCTGGCTATATCACCGGGACTCATGGAATCAGAGATACCCGTTGTAGCGCTATGATCAGGCAGAGGTACAGACCAGAGCGGGTCTATCCGGGGCACCAGCACAAAAAACAGGGCCGTCATGGGGAAAGCCTGGAGCACAAGAAGAGCGCCATACCGGACAGAACCGAGAACAGTCAGGTCTGTTGTTTGGCGATACAGTCCCTGCTGAGCTGCAATCAACACAACAAGACAAGCCAGCAAATACAGTGCCTGAAGGATTGTCTGCGAAAAGAGAACAGCAGTGGCGATGACAAAATAGCCGATATAAACCACCACCAGCGCATCACGCTGGCGTTTCATCTCCAGCAGTTTCAGGGAATAGCCAGCTGCCAGAATGGAAGTGGCTGACTCAAGAGAAATCAGTGGTCGGAAACTGACAGCCACTGTCGTTAAGGCAAAAAATACCAGCAACAACCTGAGCCAGCCGGGGGGCCAGAACCCCCGGCCAAACCAGAGAAAGGCTCTCCATAGCAACACCAGCAAGCCTAACAATGTCAACGACAATGGCACTACATTCCAGAGCGGAATCAACACCATGATCTGCGCCGCCATAAGCCACAGGGTAGAGGTTCTGGTCACCGGAGAAAGGCTGCTTATCATGCATTTCCTCCGGCTTTCAAGTCATGGAGGTCGAACAGAGCCAGGGCTTCCAGACATTTCTCCAAATGCTGTGTCCCCAGCGCCGGAGCCAGGTCTGTCCCGGGAATGACAAAGCCGTAAGGCTGCCGGTTTCGTTCACAGACAAGACACCAGCCTGTCAGGACAGACAACTTCTCTTCAAGATTCTGTCCGGGCGTGTCCGCAAGTTTCAGGATTACTTCATCACCCACCGGGCTCTCAAATACCTTGGTGTTCATCTCGCCGGAACGGGCATAACCCTTCCAGTCCACATGAGTCGGAAGGTCTGTATCCTGGTGGCGCTTGAAACCGGCAAAATCGTCATGCCCTGCGGCAGAGCTTGCCATGGTTTCTTCTCCCCCTCCTGTAGCTGAAGGTAGTGGAGAACTGAAGTCAGGCCTGGGGTAAACCAGTGCCTTCACATCAAGGGCGACCCAGCTCCAGGTTCGGCACAGACCCAGAGGATAAATACTCTCGACCTTCAAGCGTCCCGGGCTTAACCAGCCACGCTGTTCTGGCCTGACCAGCAGCTCCTGCTCCCGGTTTCGATTGAACGACACTATCACGGTTTCATGATCCGGCCAGCCCAGGGAAACCACCCTCCTGGGTCTGACACCGGCTTTCAGTTCAAGAGTGATGTGCAGGTTCTGGCCAGCATGACCCTGTTCCGCTTCACGGGCCACCAGCGTCAAACCCGCCAGATTTCTCCAGGTGTGAAGAATGGACAACATAAACAGGCTGATCATGAAAAAGCTCAGCCCAAACGCCAGGCTGTTGCGATAATTGACCGCCAGCAGAAAAACAATCAGCGCCAGGAACAGCCAGGCATAGCCCGGACGGGTTGGCATGATAAATATACGACGCTGATCGAGTGTAACCCTGGGGGCACTGGGAATCCGGTTATCCAGCCAGCGTCGGAAAGATTGTCGCAGCCTGGTGCGTACAGAGGAAATCATGGATCACACCATGACATCAACGCTGGCCAGTAGCTCCCTGGCGGAAGCCCCATGCTCTTTTTCCTGAAGCCGGTGCGCCGCCACAGGCAGAAAGACAGCCTGAACATCTTCGGGAATTACATAATCGCGCCCATTGATAAAAGCCCACGCCTTCGCTGCTTCCAGTAATGACAATCCCGCCCGCGGCGACAAACCTGCCCGGAAATACCCTGCTTCACGGCTGGCATTCACCAGCCTGAGAACGTATTCCAGCAGCATGTCACCGGCGTGAATTCCTGAAACCTGTTTCTGGAGCTTGACCAGGTCTCCCGGAGCTATAATCTGCTCAAGACGGTCCATTTCCGAACGACCTGCGTCGCCTTTCAGAATGGCTTTTTCCGATTCATGGTCAGGGTACCCCAGGTGGATTCGCATCAGGAAACGGTCCAGCTGGGATTCAGGCAGGAGAAAGGTTCCTTCTTGGGAGCCGGGGTTCTGGGTGGCTATAACGAAGAAAGGTTCCGGCAAAGGCCTGGACGTCCCTTCTATGGAAACCTGCCGCTCTTCCATGGCCTCAAGAAGAGCACTCTGGGTCCTGGGTGAAGCACGGTTGATTTCATCGGCAAGGACCAGCTGCGAGAACAGCGGTCCCTTCTTGAACCGGAATCGGGAAGATTCCCTGTCAAACAGGGCAACGCCGATAATATCCGCCGGCAGCAGGTCGCTGGTGAACTGGACACGGTTGTAATCCAGCCCCATCACCTTTGCCAGGCCGTGAGCCAGAGTCGTCTTGCCCATGCCCGGCAGGTCTTCAATCAGCAGGTGTCCCCTGGCCAGCAGGCAGCAGACAGCCAAGCGTATCTCTTCATTTTTTCCCCGGATAATCCGGCTCAGAGCATGAATACAGCGATCAACATCATTCATCTGCGACTTTCCTGCTTCTTTTTCTGATTATTCCATGATTGCAGATCATTTCATCGGCGGCTGGACACTCAACCTTGAAGTCAGCCGCCACAGAGCCTGATGGTTCTTTATCAACGGATCAGGGCCAGACCTTTTTCCAGGTCAGCCTGAAGATCTTCTATCGCTTCCAGGCCGACTGCCACCCGGATCAGGTTTTCAGTGATACCGGCTCTTGCCTTGTCCTCATCCGACAGTCGACAGTGCGTCGTCGTCGCTGGATGAGTGATGGTTGTACGGGTATCACCCAGGTTGGCGGTTCTGGACATAATCTCAACCGCATCCATGACCTTCCAGGCTTCCTGACGACCTCCCCGAACCTGGAAAGACAGAACACCACCAAAACCTTCCTGCTGACGCCTGGCTAACTCATGCCCAGGGTGATCCTCAAGGCCACTGTAATGAACTTTCTCCACAGCCGGTTGTTCTGATAACCAGCGAGCCAGCGCCATGGCGTTGCGACAGTGAGCGTCCATTCTCAAGCTCAGAGTTTCCAACCCTTTATAGAAGTTCCAGGCATTGAACGGACTCATGCTGGCTCCTGCGGCGCGCTGCCAGAGGTGCATTTCCTGAATCAACTCTTCCGATCCCACCGCAACTCCTCCAACACATCGCCCCTGGCCATCAATATATTTCGTGGCAGAGTGTATGACGATGTCTGCACCCAGTTTCAATGGTTGTTGCAGGGCTGGTGTACAGAAACAGTTATCGACCATTAACCAGGCCCCGCCCTTGTGGGCAATATCCGCCATGATGCCAAGATCAACCACTTCACCCAGCGGGTTAGAAGGTGTCTCCAGGAACAGCAGCCGGGTTTCAGGACGCATGGCCTCACGCCACTGTTGGTAATCGGTGAAATCCACAAAGGTGGTGTTGACACCAAATTTCGCCAGGTACTTGGCAAAGATCGTGACAGTCGTACCAAATACACTGCGGGAACAGATAACATGGTCCCCGGCCTTCAACAGCCCCATGCACATGCCCAGGATAGCGGCCATTCCAGAAGAAGCGGCACAGGCCAGCTCGCCCCCCTCAAGAGCAGCCATGCGATCCTCAAACATCTTTACAGACGGATTGGTGTAACGGGAATAGACATTGCCCTCTTCTTCACCGGCAAACACGGCCTGGGCCTGTGCGGCACTGTCATAGGTGAAGCTTGAGGACAGATAGATGGCCTCGCTGTGTTCCCTCTGCTCACTGCGGATCACTCCGGTGCGAATGGCCTGGGTCTGGAACGACCAATCCTGGTCACCGGTCACGTCTTTATCTTTCATTCGCTATCCTGACTGTCGAACGTTACTTCTTAAACGCCAGCACTATTGTGCAGAAAGGGGGATAACATAACGAAAAAAACGGGATGATTACAGGGAAGCTTACGTATTTACGCAAAACCCAGTGGCAGGGTGCCATTTTCGGCTTGTGATATGCTCTAGGAGCCTGAACGAGAATAGGAAGGTCGGCCTAAAATCCAGAAAGAACGGCCAAATTTTTCGATCAATTCGATTGAATAGGCCCACTATTCGCACGAATTGATCGAAAAATTTGACTCGTTCTACTGACTCTTACCATAAAGAGTAATCTCGATCGCTATTCTCGGTCAGGCTCCTGGTCATTTACGTGCTAATGGAAACTCTTGATGCCTGCGCGACTTTTATTGATCGATGCCCTTAACCTGATTCGCCGGGTACATGCAGCAGTCAAAGCCCCTGACGACAACAGTCAGGTGGATGGAGCCATCTCTGCCACCGTTTCATCCCTGTCACGGGCACTTAAACATGCCAGTCCAACGCATGCACTGGTAGTCTTCGATGGCAACCCTCCCACCTGGCGGCATGAGCTGTTTCCAGACTATAAAAGCCAGCGCAAACCCATGCCGGAAGCCCTGCAAAAAAGGCTGGGAGATTTTAACTCGGCGTTTATCAGGCTAGGCATCAAGTCTTTCCGACGCTCAGGGCTGGAAGCCGACGACGTCATAGCCGCCATTGCCAGCAAAGCAGTGCAGGCTGAGATTGAAGTGACCATCCTGTCCACAGACAGAAGCTTTCAGCAGCTTCTGACATCCCCCTGCATCAAGCTCAGAGATCATTTTAAAAAGGTTGACTACGACCAGCAATCGGTAAGGAGCCAGACTGGTTTCGAACCGGATCAGCTGGTCGACTACTGGGCCATGGCAGGGTTTGGGGATGTGCCTGGAGTGAATGGTGTCGGCGGGAAAGGAGCGACACAGCTGTTAAGCGACTTCGGAAGTCTTGATGCCGTGCTGGGGCAGAGTGAGGAGGCTAAAGGGCCTGCCGCCAAAGTCGTCAGCCAGAAAGAACAGGCTGAGTTATCTCGACGGCTGGCCCGGCTGGCCTGTGATCTAGAACTGGGATTGAGCCTGAAGGATTTACGCTATCAGCCAGTGGCTTCTGCAGAGTAAGGGAAGCAACTTTCAAGATATACCAGGTTCAATGTTAACCGTAGGTCGGATTAGAATCGCAAGATTCGTAATCCGACGAAGCAAGATCCTAACCCGGATATTTCATAAATTTGCGTGCGTCCTCGCTTGCCCCTTGCAGCACTAAGAAAGTTTTGCTCAATCGACCGTACACACCAGTACGGCGCTCAATCGCAAAATTCCTTAGTGCCACAAG
>JBPCXN010000331.1:0-22040 GCA_051008495.1 Endozoicomonas sp.
TCTACAAACCTGACACCATCTAGAATCTATTTTCCCTGCAGGGCCTCACCAGCTGACGCGCCCTGCAGACAAGCCAGGTAACCAGGTACTTCGGTTGCCTGCATATGATATGTTCAGTGGAACGTAAAGCGGTCATATGCAAGGCAGACTTGTGCAGGCGCAGCCTCTCTACGTCAATCAAGTCAAACACAGCCAGATGGCCACTTTACGTTCCACCCGTAGGGCTCATGCCAGAGTGCTCATCTCTGCGTTCCAGCTGATTGAAATACATTGGTATTCCTGCACAGCTGCGCCTTGAGCTGAGCACTCTGGCATGAGCTGAACATTATCAATTGCAAGCAATCGAAGTACTTTACAAGCGATGAAAGACACCACCCTTGCCAATCTGAGCGCCAAGCTCGACAGCCTGCTGGAACGCTTTGAAGAACTGGGCGGACTGCTAAGCGACCCTGAAGTCATTGGCAACCAGGAGCAGTTTCGCCGGTTCTCCAAGGAGTACTCAGAACTGGAGCCGGTCGTCAATGCCTACCGGGAGTACGACCAGGTCGCCACCTCCATGTCGGAAGCTCAGGCCATGATGAAAGACGATGACCCTGAACTGGCAGAACTGGCGGCCGAAGAATTCAACGACTGCAAAGAGCAGCTGCCAGCCCTGGAGCAGGAACTGCAGTTACTCCTGCTGCCAAAAGACCCACGAGATACTGCCAACACCTATCTTGAAATCCGCGCCGGCACCGGTGGCGATGAAGCCGCTATTTTCGCCGGCGACCTGTTCCGCATGTACTCCCGCTATGCGGAAAAGAAAGGCTGGAAGATTGAGATCATCAGCAGCAATGACGGTGAGCACGGCGGCTACAAGGAGATCATCACTCGAGTGGTGGGTAATGCTGTCTACGGCCAACTGAAGTTTGAGTCCGGTGCTCACCGTGTACAGAGGGTTCCGGAAACTGAGTCCCAGGGCCGCATCCATACCTCAGCCTGCACTGTGGCGATCATGCCTGAGCCAGATGAGCAGGAAGCCATCGATATCCGCAAGGAAGACCTGCGGGTCGATACATTCCGGGCTTCCGGCGCAGGTGGTCAGCACGTTAACACCACCGACTCGGCCATTCGCCTGACCCACCTGCCAACCGGCATCGTGGTGGAATGCCAGGACGAACGCTCTCAGCACAAGAACCGCGCCAAGGCCATGTCTCTGTTGTCGGCCAAGCTGAAGACCGCCCAGGAAGACGCCGCAGCCAAGGAAATCAGCGACACCCGCAAGAGCCTGGTGGGCAGCGGCGACCGTTCCGAGCGAATCAGAACTTACAACTACCCACAGGGCCGGGTAAGCGATCACCGTATTAACCTGACTCTGTACAAACTGCCGGAAATCGTCGAAGGCGACCTTGATCCGGTGATTGAACCTTTACTGCAGCAGCATCAGGCGGATCTTCTGTCAGGAATGGCTGATGACCAGGAGAGTTGATGCACTGCTGCATGACGCAGCCAGTATCCTGAGCAGCCAGCCAACAGGAAATACAGCCCGCCTTGATGCCGAACTGCTGCTTTGCCATGTTCTGGACAAACCCCGCAGTTTTCTTTTTACATGGCCGGATCATGAGCTGGGTGACGCCCAGTACGATCAATTCCGCGACCTCCTGGAACAGAGGCGAAAAGGAACCCCTGTCGCTTATCTGATGGGCGAACGGGATTTCTGGACATTAAAGCTAAACGTATCTCCAGCAGTCCTGATTCCAAGACCGGATACAGAGTTACTGGTGGAACTGGCCCTGGCCAGGGAGCTGCCGAAAAACGCCTGTGTTGTTGACCTTGGCACCGGCACGGGCGCTATCGCACTGGCTCTCGCCTCAGAGAAACCCGCCTGGACGGTCTACGCTGTCGACAAGTTTCCCGATGCACTGGAGGTCGCCAGGAACAATGCCAGCAGAAACAGGATAGATACCGTGCAGTTTCTCCAGGGCAGCTGGTGCAAACCTTTGCCGGAAGGGCAGCTGGACATGATTGTCAGCAATCCGCCCTATATCCGCTCCGGCGATGTTCATCTGGATCAGGGCGACGTGCGTTTTGAACCCAGAACCGCCCTGGCTTCCGGAGATGATGGGTTAGATGACATAAGGCTCATTACGTCACAGGCCAGAGCGAAACTGAAGGCAGGGGGCTGGCTGCTGTTTGAGCATGGCTATGATCAGGGCGAAGCCATCCGGCAGTTGATGCTTGAAGCCGGCTTCTCGGATGTCTCTACAATGCCGGATCTTGCCTGTCACGACAGAGTGAGCCTGGGCAGAAAGGGGACCGGATAAGGCCATTATTGACCCTGAATTTGCACTCCGGTCAGTGGTTTACCCCACCACAGGCCCTTATAATCATTGATAAGTATTTACACCTAAATAACAACCTGCAACGTAGTATGTCCCATGCATAGTTATTATGATCAGTGCCGAAAGCATTCAGATGGAATCTGGCCATTCTCTACAACATCATGCCCTGACACTTTTGTTGACTTCATAGAGCCCCCGTCACCCCATGGTTCGATCAAAAGCTCAATCAAAAAACAGTTGTTTTTGTCCGATTCTTTACACTGACCGCTATTTTCTGATTGAAGTGAGACGACACTCAATAAGTAGTGATTAGACAATTCCTGCTCACGGCTGTTTGTACGAGTATCCCGAACCATGGATGCAACAGACTTGCCTGAGCAATAAGAGAATTTCTGGAGTATCAATGCATTTAAGACGGCTACAGCACTTCCTGCAACAGGAATACTCTATCGGCGTCTTGCTTCTGGTCGCTGCAATCGTAGCGAAGGTGGCTGCCAATATCCCGGTGCTGTCGGTTTATTACGACCTGCTTCTGCAAACCCCGGTCCGGATCAGCATCGGCGCCCTGGACATCCACAAACCCCTGCTGTTATGGATAAACGACGGCCTTATGGCAGTTTTCTTTCTGCTGATCGGTCTGGAAGTCAAATACGAAGTCATGAAGGGCGACCTGAGCACGCCCGCCAAAGTCGCCCTGCCCGGTATCGCTGCTGTCGGCGGCATGGTTGTGCCAGCCCTGATCTATACCGCTTTCAACTACAATGACCCCGTCGCCTTGAAAGGCTGGGCCATTCCGGCAGCCACAGACATCGCCTTTGCCGTCGGCATTCTAGCTTTGCTGGGCAAGCGGGTTCCACCGACCCTGAAAGTTTTTCTGCTGGCGCTGGCCATCATTGATGACCTGGGCGCCATCATCATCATTGCACTGTTTTATACCAGTGAACTGTCCGTCACTTCGATCATCCTTGGCAGCGTCTTTGTAGCCATCCTCGCTCTCATGAACAGGCTGGACGTCAACAAGCTCAGTCCTTACCTTTTTGTCGGGACACTGTTGTGGATCTGCGTTCTGAAATCCGGAGTCCACGCCACCCTGGCCGGCGTCCTGCTGGCACTCACCATCCCTCTGGAGCTCAGGGACCGTCGCGGCCGCTCCCCTCTGAAAGCCCTTCAGCATAAGCTGCACGGTAAGGTTAACTACGTCATCCTGCCGATTTTCGCTTTTGCCAATGCCGGTCTGGATCTGAGCTGGGCACAGTTTGCAACGCTAACCAACCCGATTCCCCTCGGCATCTTGCTCGGACTGTTCCTGGGCAAGCAGCTGGGAGTCTTCAGTTTCTGCTGGCTGGCCATAAAAACCGGGGTGGCAAAAAAACCGGCTAATACCAACTGGATGCATTTATACGGCGTGTCAATCCTCTGCGGCATCGGCTTCACCATGAGCCTGTTTATCGGTTCACTGGCCTTTGAAGGTGTCGACACCCAGTATCTGCTGACCGACCGCATAGGCATTCTCGCCGGTTCATTCCTGTCCGCCGTCATTGGCTACTATGTACTGAGAAAAGCAGACTCCCCCAGAGGCGTTGATAATTAGGCGCAGCGCTTCATAGAAGCGTAACCACTACTTCGATATACTCCGGGGGCTGACCAAAAATCGTCAGCCCTCGTCCAGAAAGAAAACGTAAGGTGGTTTAGTTGAATGGATACTCGTGGTGCCATGCTGGTCAACCTGGGCTCGCCAGACAGCCCGGACAAAGACGACGTAAGACGCTATCTCAATGAGTTCCTGATGGATGGCAATGTCATCGACTTGCCCTGGCCCCTGCGCCGCCTGATCGTCAGCCTGTTCGTACTGCCCACAAGACCCGCCAAATCGGCAAAGGCCTATGCCTCTGTCTGGACTGACGAGGGTTCACCACTGATCAGCCTCAGCCAGCGTCTGCTGGAAAAGGTACGACAAGAGACGGATATACCGGTAGAACTGGCCATGCGCTACGGTCAGCCCGATATGGCCAGTGCCCTGGTCAGACTGGCGGCCAAGCCCGATATCAGTGAAGTTCTGCTGTTTCCCCTGTATCCCCACTATGCCATGTCCACAGTAAAGACCGCTGTAGAAAAGGCCCGGGAGATCGTTGAAGACCACAAACTCCCCATCACCCTGAAAGTGCACCCGGCCTTCTACGACCACGAACGTTATATTGAAGCGCTGGTTGAAAGCGCCAGAGACTGGCTGGAAAAAGACTACGACCATCTGGTATTCAGCTATCACGGCGTGCCCGAGCGGCACATCTTCAAAGACGATGCCACCGCTTCTCACTGCCTGAAATCCCAGGACTGCTGTAACAAGGCATCAGCAGCGCACCACACCTGCTACCGGCACCAGGTCTACAGAACTTCAGCCTGTTTCGTTGATGCTGCCGAAATTCCGGTTGATAAGTACACTGTCGCCTTTCAGTCAAAACTGGGACGGGCCAAATGGCTTGAACCATCGACTACCAGTGTAATCCGGAAGCTGGCAGAACAGCGCGCTAAAAAAGTGCTGGTCATCTGCCCATCTTTTGTTTCGGACTGCCTGGAAACCCTGGAAGAGATTGGCATTGAAGCCCGAAAGGATTTCATCGAAGCGGGCGGCGAGACCCTGGAGCTGATCCCCTGTCTCAACGATCACCCAGGCTGGGTCAAGCTGGTCAGCCAGTGGCTGGAAGAGCCGCTGCCCAATTAATAATAACGAAACAAAAAAACAATGCCCTGCAGGTCGGATTAGGGCATAGCCCGTAATCCGACCTTTACCCTCAAACATCAGAAAATTAATAACCCACCACAGATAATCACCCTGGAAGCCAGTAAAGCCACCATGCAATATCCCATGATGTCCTTGGCGCCAAGGCCGGCAATACCCAGGACAGGCAGCGCCCAGAAAGGCTGGATCATGTTGGTCCAGGCATCGCCCCAGGCAATCACCATGGCTGTCTTGGCGGCATCGACCCCCAACTCCATACCTGCAGGCATCATGATCGGTGCCTACACAGCCCACTGACCACCACCGGAAGGCACAAAGAATTTCACCAGAATGGCACTGACGATAACAACTTCCCGCATGCTTACTGCTCGCCAAAGGTTTTAAGGTTATTGGCAACTTTAAATACTGCGCCGGTAGGCTTCGGCACTTCTTCGGTACTGGAGTCGAATGCAACCTCCTTCAGCAGCAATCCCTTTCAGTCACTTCAATCACAGCTTTTTCGGTGACAATAAGATCTACCTGCCCTTCGCGGTCACAGGCAGGGAGCAGCGCTGTAATATCTTCGGCTCACCTTTATTTTGAATCTGTACTATCCGGAACTCAGCCAGATGAACCAAACCTGCAAACTATTCAAGAATTTCTTCATTGAAGAGTTTGACAGACAGAAAGCCTCTCTATATCGCTCCTAGAGTGATGGCCATCACATTTTTTATGAAGCAATACCTCCACGGTGCCGCATAGTATAAAATGAGACCCTCGTGTATCACTTTGGAGTACCAGGCGACAAAAGTCGGCTTTTTTCAGCGATAACCTGGTAGCTTTACCGGCAGTATGTGGTCATAGAAAAACGATAAAAAGGAAAGGCTCTATGCTCTCCCCAAAAAATGCTGGCGGATTCAGAAATCTACTGAAACGCGCTTGCCTGACAACATTGGCGCGCTCATTCTCTCTGGCAATCACTGGACTGACGCTATCGACAGCAACCCTGGCTTATGACTTCGTAGTAGTTGGTTCCGGCGCCGGAGGTGGACCACTGGCGGCCGGGCTTGCCCGGGCAGGACATGAGGTGCTGTTGCTGGAAGCAGGTCGCAACAGGGGCAACCTGCTCTCCTACCAGGTTCCCATCTTTAATGCCTCAGCTTCCGAAGACCCAGAACTGGCTTGGAACTTTCATGTCAATCATTACCGTTCTAACCAAAGAGCCTTCAGAGACAGCAAACTGATGTGTACCGATGGTATCGGTCTGGCGCAGGTTGAGCTAAAAGCCAATGGCACTTATGGCTGCCCTTCTACCCACCCTTACCGTCAGGGCAGTTTTTTTCCCCGGGGCAGCACCCTGGGCGGTTCTACTGCTGTAAACGCCATGATCTATGTTCTGCCGCAAAATAGTGACTGGGACAGAATTGCCAGGATCACCGGCGACAACAGCTGGCAAGCCAGCAACATGATGAAATATGCAGATCATGTTCAACAGCAGTTGAGCATTGAGACGGAAAACCCTGACACGACTCTTGAAGCCCAAGGCAACGAATTCAAGCAGATTATCCACTCAGCTATTGACACCCTCAAGCCTGATAATCTGCCACCAAACGCCAGCCCCAGGGATGCACTCTCAGGTAACCTCAATGAAGCTGTACGCAAAGATCAAGCTGAGGGTATCTGGCCCGTGGCTTCCAATATCCGTCTTGGGCAACGGATGGGCTCCCGTGAAATCATTCTCGAAGCAGCCTGTATGGCTGACCTGGATGCACCAAACCCAAAAACCCAGCAACAGGTCAACGCCGACTGCGAAGCCAGTGGTCTGGTCAACCCTGAAACGGGCAAGCCCTATCTTACGGTCAAAACTGGCGCCTTTGTAACCAGGATTCTCTGGAAAGCGGAACCAAGATGGAACAATTCACTGGGCAAAATGGTCTGCGAAGGCGACTGCAAGAAAGCGGTTGGTGTTGAATACATTAACCGCGCTAATGTTTACGCTGCCGACAACAATCAGAACCTGAACCGTAACCTGCCTCGCCGCAAGGTGTTCGTTGACAAAGAAGTTGTTCTCTCCGCTGGTTTCATCAACACCCCACAGATCCTTATGCTCTCCGGAGTCGGTCCGAGAAAGCATATTGAGAATAAGGATATTGAAGTTCGGCAGCACCTGCCAGGAGTCGGCCATAACCTGCAGGATCGTTATGAGGTGGCTGTCGTTAACCAGATGCCCGGGGTATTTAAAAGCATCAGGGACTGTGCTGGCGCTACCCCGCAACAGGATGCCTGCCTGGACGAATGGCAAAACAGTAAATACTTCACCGATGAAGCCACAGGCAACTATGCCGTTGGCGGTGTTCCGCTGTCCATAGTCGCCAAGTCTAACCCGACTCTGGCCGAACCCGATCTGCATATCTTTGCCGGTCCCCTGGACTATCGTGGCTACTTCAATGGCTACAGTGCAGTGCCCCAGCCCGGTAACCGCTGGACCTGGACCATTTTAAAGGCTCACACCGAGAACCGGGGCGGACGCATTACGCTACGCAGCAATGACCCACTCGAAACACCGATAGTCAACTTCAACTATTTTGAAGACGGAGATCGTAACACTGCCCGTCTACAGGGTGGCTCAGAGATCGCCAGCACTCTGGACTCTCAGGCTCTGGTCAATGGCATTCGCATGGTACGGCGTATAACTGACAATATCAGGGAATCCGGCCTGAGATTCAGGGAGCTGCAACCGGGCAGAGCAGTGCACACTGATGCCGAACTCAAAGAGTTTATCAAGGCAGAAGCCTGGGGACACCACGGCGCCGGTACCGCCAAGATTGGCGCAGACAACGACCCGATGGCGGTTCTGGACAGCAAGTTTCAGGTAAGAGGCACCAAAAACCTTCGAGTGGTGGATGCTTCCATTTTTCCACGTATTCCAGGTACCTTCCTGGTGTCTTCTGTTTACATTGCCAGTGAAAAGGCAGCGGAGGTCATAAACAGCCAGTATCAATAACTCATTCGCCTGTGGTCACTGCCCAGCAATGATTGAAGGGCAGTGGCTCGTAATTGAATTCATGTATCAACCATGCTTTTTTATTAGTCAGCAATCGATGTCAGGAAGCCCAGCAATTGTGGGTCGCCAAAAGCCCGCCCCAGCACATCATTGAGCACCTGCTCCACCAGCTCCTGGTTTTTTGCATCGGAAGGAGCTGAAGCGACTCTCTCGCCGATTTCACTGCTGTAGGCTCCCTCAAAGCGGCGCCCTTCACTGACAACATGCACTCGAATTTTTGACATCAGGTCCACACGGGTGATGTAACTGCCTTCGGGCACCTGGTAGTCGAGCTGGTCGAGATAAACCTGCATTTGCGCCGTCTTTTCAGAATCAGTGACTTGCATTCCCAATTCACGCAAGGCCAGTTCAACAGCCGAGCGCATGGTCAGTGGCAGGCTGCCGGAAGTCGTTATAGGGTTTGTCGCAGCATAGACACCACCACGACTGCCGAGAGTACTGCTGATCCGCTCATCGTAAACCGTCACCGCAACCACCCCTGCAAATTCCCCGGAGGTCTGTTGCAAGGTTATCCTGGGATTGGCATCAATCACCTGGGGGCTCAGGGCACAGCCGCCAACCAGGGCAGACACCAGCACCGCCAGCAACACCGACATGTATTTATTCATTGACACTCCTGTTAAGAAAAACTTTCCCGTTTTCTCTGCCTGTTGACGGTCAGCGTTCCCCGTCATGGCTGCTTTGAATCAGGGTTAGTACCCCGTCCTGCTGCATAAGATAGGTTCAGCTCAATGCAGGTGGACGGGTTACTAGTCTCCACGCCGATTCGCCACTGTCAACCGCTTGGCAAAACCGACAGTTGGCGATATAGTTCAGATACAAACACCTATAAACGTGAATCAAAGCGATGACTATTGCAGTAAACAGCCACTCACAAGCCTCCGGCTCGCAGGTAATCATACCTGCAACTGCGGTATACACCCCGAAGACCTTCTTTCGCCCTGCCCGCCTGCTTCTACTACTGCCTTGAGCAGTATATTCAACTTCACCTTCGACCCCGGCCAGAAACAGGCCAGCCAGCTACCAGCCGCCAAGGGCAGGAGCTGACAGCAAAACACACATACAGATATAAAACTCCACAATTCGAGGGAGCCCCTCTTATGAGCATGGCCACGAGCAGCGATCAGGTTATTATCTTTGACACCACATTAAGGGACGGTGAACAGAGCCCCGGTGCAGCAATGACCAAGGACGAAAAACTCCGCATCGCCAAATCGCTGGAAAAACTTCGCGTTGATGTCATTGAAGCCGGCTTCGCCATTGCCAGCCCAGGTGACTTTGACGCCGTAAAAAGCATTGCTGAAACCATCACCGAAAGCACCGTCTGCAGCCTTTCACGGGCACTGGAAGCAGACATTGACCGTGCAGCCGAAGCACTTAAGCCGGCAGCCAGAGGACGGATTCACACGTTCATCGCCACCTCCCCGATTCATATGAAGCACAAGCTTTGCATGACACCGGAACAGGTGATTGAACAGGCGGTGTTCGCGGTCAAACGCGCCCGCAACCATATTGATGATGTGGAATTCTCCTGCGAGGATGCAGGCCGTTCAGAAATAGACTTCCTTTGCCGCATAGTTGAAGCCGCTATTGATGCCGGCGCCACCACCATCAACATTCCCGACACGGTAGGTTATGCCCTGCCTCACCAGTTTGGCGAAACCATCGCCCAGCTGATCCAGCGCATTCCCAATGCTGACAAGGCCATTTTCTCCGCGCATTGTCACAACGACCTTGGCCTCGCAGTGGCCAACTCTTTGTCAGCAGTGGTTAATGGTGCGCGCCAGGTGGAATGCACCATTAATGGTCTCGGTGAAAGGGCTGGCAATGCCCCGCTGGAAGAAATCGTCATGGCCATCAAGACCCGCAGGGATGAACTGGCCGTTGATACCAACATCAACACGCAGCACATAGTGCCTGCGTCAAAGCTGGTTTCCGGCATCACCGGTTTTCCGGTTCAGCCGAACAAGGCGATTGTCGGTGCCAATGCCTTTGCCCATGAGTCCGGTATTCACCAGGACGGTGTCCTCAAAAACCGCGAGACCTACGAAATCATGAAAGCGGAAGATGTGGGCTGGAACACCAACCGTTTGACTCTCGGTAAGCTCTCCGGTCGCAACGCCTTCAAAATCCGCATGGAAGAGCTGGGCATCAGTTTTACCGACCGGGAAGAACTCAATGAAGCTTTCAGCCGTTTCAAGGTATTGGCGGACAAGAAGTCTGAAATATTTGACGACGATCTCCAGGCACTGGTCAGCGACGTGCGCAGCAGCAACCAGGAAGAGAAATACAAACTGGTAGAGCTTGAGGCAGGTTCCAGCACTGGCGCCACCCCGGAAGCCAGGCTGGTAATCAGTGTCGAGGGTGAAAACTGTGAAGTTCGCAGCAAGGGTGACGGCCCGGTGGATGCCATCTTCAAGGCCATTGAGACAATTGCCAATTCACGGGCCCGTCTGGCATTGTATAATGTCAGCGCAATCACCAGTGGCACCGATTCCCAGGGCGACGTCAGCGTCCGCCTGGAGAAGGACGGTCGCATTGTTAACGGTTCCGGCGCAGACACCGACATTGTCGTGGCCTCCGCCAAAGCCTACATCAATGCCCTTAACCTTCTGAACACGGACAGGCCGAAGACCAACCCGCAAACAGGAAACGTTTAGTACTCCGCCCAGCGGCATATGATTTGTTCAGTGGATTGTAAAGCGGTCATATGCAAGGCAGACTTGTGCAAGCGTAGCTCTCCTTTAAGGTATAGCCATTCTACGTCAATCAAGTCTAACGAAGTCAGATGGCCGCTTTACAGTCCACCCGAAGGGCTCAAGACAGAGCGCGCATTTCTGCGTTACAGCTGCTTGAAATACGTTAAGTATTCCTTCACAGCTGAGCCTTGAACTGAACACTCTGACCGGGGCGCGCAGCCTTGAGCTGAACAAATCAATTGCAACTGGACGGAGTGCTTATCAGCAGCATCAGTGAACAGGGTCGGCAGGACTATCTAAAAGCTATGGGAATCCAGACCTGGTTCCCACGCTGCGTCCTGCCTAACGCCCTGCCTGCCAGGGAGTTTGAACTTCCGGAAGTGGTCAGCGACAGTCCTGAGCAGATGACCCAGGTTCCCGGGCATCTGCTGCAAGACATGGCCCAGCCTGTCTCTACAGCGCCTGAGATTACAACAGTCAGTGCCAGAGGGCCTGCCGATGTGCTGGCCCAGACAGCGCTTGTCGACACTCCCGCCAAAACAGAAATCTCTCAAAAGGTCACCAGCAAGAAGCCTGAACCGAAAAAGGCCGAAGGCCCGGTCAGTCAGTTCCGCCTGGTGACCCTGTCGCCCACAGAAGACTGTCTGGTGATCGCAGAAATGCCACACGCCGGCCTGAATCAGTTCAC
Organism: Endozoicomonas sp.; assembly: GCA_051008495.1. Lineage (GTDB taxonomy): Bacteria > Pseudomonadota > Gammaproteobacteria > Pseudomonadales > Endozoicomonadaceae > Endozoicomonas_A. The sequence goes on from JBPCXN010000331.1 coordinate 11,489, forward strand.
CCGCTTCCACCAGCGATTGCTGGACGACATGCTTCGAGCCCTGAACCTGTCTACCGGTCAGGCGTCTCAACAGCCAGGCATGAGTGAGTTCGTCTGGCCCATGGGTAACCAGGGCCTGATGAGCCAGATAAGCCAGGATGATAACGCTGCCGCCGATGCAGTCTGCGCTTACCTCAGCAACCAGTTTGGACTGGCTCGCAGAAAGGTGGTCCTGCTGCTGGGACGGGCCGCTGCCAGATTTGTTATTGATCCCGACCGACCCTTTGATCAGCTCAGGGGCATTCAGACCGGCCTCCATGCTGAACAATGGTTCGCTGCCAGTTTCAGCCTCAACGAACTGATGAAAGTCCCCACCCTCAAGTCCGAGACCTGGAAAGACCTTTCACCTTTGCGGGAGCGCCTTTCCAGCTAATTCGCCATGTTGTCATTTCGAACCATGAAAGCGCAGGACCTTGACTGCGTCACAGCTATTGAAGAGGCCGCTGGCCCTCATCCCTGGCAAAACAGGAACTTTGCCGACTGCCTTAAACCAGGCTACACCTGTCTCATTGCCGAGCTGGATGATAAGCCCGTAGGCCACGGTGTCATCATGAGTGCAGCAGGTGAAGCGCATTTGTTGATTATTACTGTCAGCAAGGATTGCCAAGGCAAAGGCTTCGGCAAGGAGATTCTCAGACACCTGATTGCGCAGGCCAGAGAAAATGCCGAGACCATGTTTCTTGAAGTACGCGCCTCCAACAGAGCCGCCTTCAATCTGTATCTGCAGGAAGGGTTCAGCGAGATTGGCCGGAGGAAAAATTATTATCCCGGTAACCAGGATAAAAAAGCCGAGGATGCAATTGTCATGGCCCTGGACCTGGCGTACTACTGACAGCGTTAACAGCTTTCCAGAACATCTCCGGTGACAGGATCAAAGCCGCAGCTCTCCGATCCTGGATTCCGCCCGGGCAGTACCTCAACACGTAACCTGACCGGCTTTCGCTTATTGAGCTGCTCAGGCCTGTTCAGTGACTGCACATATTCATAAGGTTCATTGATGCCTTTGGCGCTGCTGCGCAGCAGCCCCCGCTCCGGGGAAAATGAAGTCTTGCCACGGGCAAAATACCACTTCTGGGCAGGCACCCCGCCAGCAAAACAACCAAACATTTTCAGTTTCCCGTGCAGCCAGGTCAGGCAGAAGCGGTAACCGGCTTTCTTTACGTACAGGTGTTTGGTTCGCAGGTCGTGCCTCCAGATTTCATTATCTGAAAAGTCACACTGCCGCAGTTGGACCTTCGCCCTGGCGAAACAGATTCTTCCTGTCTCACAACCAGCAGGCATAACCATCCCCAGGCAGGAGTCTGCCCCGTCGACCTGCAGACGCAAGTCGCCTGTCACTTTACCAGACACCCAATAGCTGCCCTCCGGCACTTCCTCCCAGGAAGACACTGATGGTTCAGGCTCCTGGGCAGGCGGAGGCTCAGGATCATCTGCGCCAGACTGATCCAAAGAAGCCTTGACCAGGGGCAACTGCTCGAAGGTTTCACCATCAAGCAATTGCAGATAACTCTGTCCTGTAGCCCGGTCCAAAGCACTTCCCAACAGATCATCAGCATTAAACTGCCACGACTGGGCCAATGATCCGGTTACACAGGGTATCATCTCAAGGCTGTCTACTGTCCGTGTCAGGCACATGGCGGACGAGTAATCCGTACTGTGAATGATGCTGTTCAGGCTGTCGTAATACCACTGCTGCCCATCGCCCGATGACCGGCACCCGGATAGAACCACTCTGCCGTAGGGGTAACAGGTCTTTGGATTCAGAGGATCGCGGTAAGCACACAAATGGGACTGAGCAGCCACCACCCGAACAGTCAGGCATGCCGAACCATTTTGCTGCTTCAGGACAACAGGATTCGTGTCAGCAGTCTCAGCAATGACATCTGCCGTCAACAGAAGGCCCAGGCCCAGCCAGGCCGTTATTATGCGCATCCCTGCTTCCGTTCAACCAGGATCTAACCTGTGTATTCGACCCTGCCAGATTGAGCTTTATACAACCCACGGGATTAGATTACCTAAACCATGGCAGCAGCCACTCTCGAAAACAGCAAAAACCGTCAGGTTTCCAGGCAAAATCGCAAAGACCCCGAGCCTTTCACGACGATCCCTTCCGGGCTTTCACCAAACTAACGACAAATACTGAACAAATCACACTACACAGCCGGAAATCGGCGAGTATAATTGCGCGCCAGTTATCGTCAGTAGTAAAGGTTCTCCAGCGTTGATTATCTTCACCGTCACCAGCATCATCTCAGGCCAGGTCTATATCGGCACCACGCGTAACGACCTGGAAAGTCAGTGGGAAAAAATGGTGGCTGCAGCGCAGCAAGACATGGACTACCCGCTCTACCGTGAAATCCGTATCCACGGAGAAGACGAGTTCACCGTAGAAGAGTGGGACCGCGCCGAAGACCGCAGCGAAATGATGGAACTGGAAGAGGAAGCCATCAGCCACTTCAATGCCAAAAGCCTGCGCGGGTACAAGACCAGCACGGTAAAAATCCTGCCTAAGAAAAAGAAAAGACAGCGCAAGTCCAGTATCGAAAAAGAGCTGGTCACCATCTTTGCTGAAGCCGACGACAACGACAGCAATATCATTGCCCCAAGCCTGGCCATTAAGTCAGAAGCCGCATCGGAAACAGCTCCCAAGGCTAATAAACCTGCAGCGAGCGCACAAGCCAGCCCGGCAGTATCAGCCGCCAGTGAAAGCAAACCTGCTGCGGCCAGCAAAACGTCTGCCAAGGAACTCTTTCAACTGGCAGTGGCCGAGCTGGAATCGGAAGCCAAGGCTGAAGAGAAGCCTGCAGAAAACAAGGTTGAAGAGCCTCAGTCTGGTGGCTCCCAGGCCAACGCCGTGGTGCAGATGACCAGCATCGATCTTGGCGATGACATCAGCGCCCAGCTGGCGGCCATCACCGCAGCGGCAGATGCCGTTTTGGCTGGTGACAACGGTGCGGCTACAGAACAGCTGGAAGTTGCCCAGCAACAGAAAGTGGAAGCAGAGGAAGAAGCCACCCCGCTGGAAGTGGTTGCGACTCCTGCTGTAGAGAAAGAAGTTGTTGTTGAAGTGCCAGTCTGCCCGAAGGAACTGCGTATTCGTGAAGCCATTGAGCGTCACAGAAAACAGCGCGCCCAGATAAGCAGTGAGGCGGTAGAGTCAATCAAGAACCAGATCGCCAGCATACTGTCCGAACTCGATGCCCGTGCACGCCAGCTGCACACAGGTAACCTGGCACAGGTTGCCTGACACCTTCAATATCATTGGGGTCGGCGCACTCTGACCCCATCCCGTCTCTCCCACATACTACTTATTCAGACGGTAAGACAGCAGGTAAGCCTGCTCCTGGTCCACCAGCCGAACGAAGTCCAGCCCGGAACCCGCAAACAGCTCATCAGCCTCCTTGCGACTGGCCGGCAAGGCGTGGGGGACTGTCAAAGGGTCTTTTTCATGCAGCCGTCCCTGGAACCCCCTGCCCATGGGATGGCTGATATGCAGGCTGGCGCCATACGACATTTGACCAGCGAGGTGCCTGATGACCGCACCGGGATCGTACAGGTTGCCATAACAGGCGTTAATCCAAATAGAGTCGTAGGCTGACGGACTGGAAAGACTCAAGACATCGTCAGCCACTGTCTGCACGCCTGGAAAACGCCCCCTTAAAACGTCGAGCATTTTTTTTGACAGGTCAACGGCAGTCACCCTGGCACCTGGATTGATCTCCAGCAGCAAGCCGGTGAGAACCCCACAGCCCGCCCCGACATCAAGAAAACGGGTTTCAGAAAGGCGATCCCTTTCTGCCAGCCCGAGACTCAGGAGCTTATACAGCCGCTCCAGTGCATCGTTCGGCACCGCCTCTTCAGAGGCGAAAAAAGCAGAAGCCCGGTCAAATACTTCCATCTGCCGGCGATTGAAAGCGGGCCTGTCCAGAACTGCCTCACTGTGAACAGAGTCCTGTAGCACGGCAGGTGCATGAACGGACTCTATGACATTGTTTTCATGATTGGATTCCGTCACAGCACCTCCAGTAATGGTTGAGAGAGGATTCCGGGCATCCACCCACTATAGCAACGCCTGACTTCGCTTTTCCGAAACCTCCGAAAAAACAATTCACAGCTTCTGTGGGTAAGCCTGTGAATTGTTTTTGCAGAACCCTGTTTCAGGCCTGCCAGAGCTGGCTTTCCCGTCTTCGCTCAGACGCTGATCACAGATTTTCACTGCCACAACATCTTGGGCCTGAAGCATTACAAACACCTAACAGCTGACACCTTCTTCCCTGCACCAGAGCGTCAACGGCTCACAACCCGATCAACCCATCAGCTTTTATTTCGGAAAGTCTTTATATAATTTAATGAAATAAAAAACATATTATAGGAATCTTTATTTCTGACACAGATCAGGCGACATGTTAGAACGGCTATTCAAACTTAAAGAACACCAGACTGACGTCAAAACCGAGGTGATTGCGGGCTTCACCACGTTTATGACGATGGCGTACATTCTTATCGTCAACCCGCTGATTCTGAGTGATGCCGGCATGGACTTCGGAGCCGTATTTACGGCAACCGCGGTATCAGCCATTATCGGCACACTGGTTATGGCCCTGTGGGCGAAGCTGCCTTTTGCCCTGGCTCCCGGCATGGGGCTCAACGCCTTCTTTGCCTACGGTGTTGTCCTGGGGATGGGTTATTCCTGGCAGATGGCTCTGACGGCGATCCTGCTGGAAGGTATCATCTTCCTGATTCTGACCGCCTTCAATATTCGTGAAGCGATTGTTAACAGCATTCCACTGAGCTTGAAGAAAGCCGTGTCTGTCGGCATTGGTTTATTTATTGCCTTTATCGGCCTGCAGAACTCCGGCATTGTCGTGGCTAATGAGGCCACCATGGTGAGTGTTGGCGCCCTGACTGATCCCAAGCCTCTGCTGGCATTGATCGGTATTCTGGTTACTGGCGTCATGCTGGTGAAAGGCGTTCGGGGCGCACTGCTGCTCGGTATCGTAGTAACGACTCTTATTGGCCTCCCCATGGGCGTGACTTCCACGCCTGATTTCAGCAACGGCCTGGTTCCACCTGATATTTCCCCTGTCTTCTTCCAGTTCCAGTGGGATCAGATTTTCACCGTTGATATGGCCATCATCCTGTTCACGTTCCTGTTTGTGGATATGTTTGACACGGTTGGCACCCTGGTGGGCGTGTCTGCCAAAGCCGACATGCTGGACGAGAACGGTGAAGTACCGAACTGCAAACAGGCCCTTTTTGCCGACGCCATCGCCACTACTGCCGGCGCCTGCCTGGGTACCAGCACGGTAACCACTTTCGTGGAAAGCGCTTCCGGTGTGTCAGCCGGCGGTCGCACAGGCCTGACATCCCTGACCGTAGCCGGACTGTTCTTTGTTGCCCTGTTCCTGTCCCCTCTGTTCCTGATGGTGCCCAGTGCCGCCACTGCACCTGCCCTGGTTCTGGTTGGCCTGTTCATGATGTCGCCGATTCAGGAGATTGACCTGGATGATTTCAGCGAGTCCATTCCCGCATTCCTGACTCTGCTGTTCATGCCTCTGACCTACAGCATTGCTGAAGGTATTGTGGTTGGCATGCTGTCCTACATCGGTCTTAAGATGCTGAGCGGCAACTCCCGGGAAATATCCATTGTCTCCTACATTGTTGGAGCCCTGTGCCTGGCCAAGATTGTCATGTGACACCAGGGCCGGCCTGCATCCTTAAGCAGACCTGCCTGAATTAAATACTCCGGGAATTTCCCTATCCAGCAAAACCGGCCCATAATAGCGGCCGGTTTTTTTTATCCTCCTGAACATCATGTCACTAGCGGTAGTACGACCCGAAAGGTACGAGCAACAACTGGATGAAAAAGTCATCCAGGTTCACGAAGAGTTTGAAGCCTTCGACATTCCGGAACTGGAAATTTTCAAGTCCCGTCCTGAACACTACCGAATGCGCGCAGAATTCCGCATCTGGCATGAAGGGGAGCACAGCCATTACCGGATGTTCGACCCTGAATCACGCCAACCCTTCAGCGTTGAAGATTTCCCGGCAGGTTCAGAACGTATCAACCAGTTGATGCAACCTCTGATAAGGGATATTGAGCAGCATGAAATCCTGAGAAAGCGCCTGTTCCAGGTCGAGTTTCTCACTACCCAGACCAACGAAGCCGTGGTAAGCCTGATCTACCACAAGCAGCTCGGTGACGATTGGCGCAGTGCCGCAAAAGAGCTGAAAGAGCGGCATGACATTGACATCATAGGCCGCGCCCGCAAACAGAAACACGTCCTCGACAGAGACTTTGTCGTAGAAGTCCTGAACGTTGATGGTCGGCAATACCGCTACAAGCAGGTAGAAAACAGCTTCACCCAGCCCAATGCTTCCATCAACGAACAGATGCTTGCCTGGGCCAGGGATGTCAGCTCTGACAGCCAGGGAGACCTGCTGGAACTCTACTGTGGTAACGGCAACTTCACCTGCGTTCTGGCGGACCAGTATGACAAAGTGCTGGCCACGGAAATTGCCAAAACATCGGTGCATTCCGCTCACGATAATTTCGAAATGAATGACGTGAACAACGTGGACATCGCCCGCCTGTCCAGTGAAGAGCTGACCGAAGCACTGAATGGTGTGCGGCTGTTCCGGCGCCTGCAGGACATTGACCTTGAGAGTTACAACTTCTCAACCGTTCTGGTAGATCCACCAAGGGCCGGCCTGGACCCGGGTACAGAGGCCCTGGTTCAGGGCTTCAGGAACATTATCTACATTTCCTGCAATCCGGACACCCTCAGGCAGAATCTGCAGAATATCACCAAAACGCACCGGATTGAGCGTATCGCCCTGTTCGACCAGTTCCCATATACCCACCACCGGGAGATGGGAGTTTACCTGACAGCAAGAGACTGAAGCGGCAATAACTGTTCGCCGGGGAACTCTCCGGTGATCATGCCTATCTATACTGAGATCTGACAGCCACAAAAACTAACGCCCGCCCTTCTGGTTAAGGCTCTGTACAGGTCAAGCAGTATGCAAACAATAAAGCCTTCCCACTGGTCCGCAGCCCTGCTGGCTCTTGTCCTGCCTGTTTTCTCTCTGGGCGCCCAAAGACAAAACCTGGACGTGCTGTTTGTTGCCTACGACCAGGGCGAAAGCAGTGCTTTCATGCAGCTTGAGAAAGCGTTAAAGAAAGCTTCTATCAATTATCGGATAATCACTCTCGGGCGTGCCGTGGATGTTTTCTACGGGAATTCCAAAAGCTTTTCACCAGCAGAATCACGACAGTCGGCATTCATAAGTGATAGAAAAATGCTTCTTGATGAAGGCGAGTTACACAGAGTCGTATCAAAATTCAATCCTGCGATTGTTTACACAGGCTTGGCCAGCGCAGCCCAAGCGCAACTACTGAACACTTTCAAAAGCAAGGGCAGCTACGCCATCGCCTTTTATGACAACTTTGACCCTGTAGCCGGCAAGGAGTATGTCATTCCGTTCCTGAACGAAGTCTCTGAAATTGACGAGTATCACGTCCCCAGCCAAGCGACAGCTGACAGTTTTAAAGATCAGCCCCAGCTCCATGGCACCCCCATAAAAGTCACCGGACAACCAGCACTGGAAGCCTGGGATGAGGTGTATCGATCAACAGATTCAGAAAAGCTCAGAAGCACCCTGAAACTCCCTTCTTCACGGCAAGTTGTGCTGTTTGCAGGTGGTTACGACAGCAGTTATGAAGAATATTTCCACGTCTTTATAGAATCCACCCGACAGATGCCAAATGTTTCCTTTCTTGTCACTTACCATCCCAAAACCAGTGGCAAGCTGGAGCGCCGCATTATTGAGAAATACGCACTCGACAATGTTCGCCTGGTTAATACGAAAGATTACTCTTCGCAATCCCTCAGCAAAATCGCCAGCGCCGTGGTGGTGCACAAGTCTTCACTCGGCACCCAGGCACTGTACAAAAACAAGCCTGTTCTTTATGTAGCAGAACAGAGCTTTGAGAATTTCCTGATCCAGAAAAAGCTGGCCCGGCTGGCTTCAACTCCGAAAACTGTCAGACAAGCTTTGCTGGAAGCACTTAAGACAGACACTCCGCAGCACAGCCTGAATGAACTGGGCACGCCTTCTCACCCAACCGACCAGATTATCAATCAGTTAAAAAGATTGCTAAGACACTAGTACAGGAAAGCTCATAAACATATACCGTCGTCATTCCCGCGCAGGCGGGAATCTATCACGCAGGGGATCCCCGCCTTCGCGGGGATGACGGAAGTGTGACTTATACGGGGTTTACCGCTTAGTTGCACTAGCTGCTCCATAGTCCTGTAGCACACCCTTTCACCGCAATGGGGATTATGGTTTACTGTTGCCAAACCATTGTCAAAAACGGGGACTTCCTGATGGAAGCCAGCCCAGCCCGGATGAGAGCTGTTACAGGGTTGTTTGCCACGGGAACTGCAGGGGTTATCGCCCTGATCATTATTTCCAACCTCCTGGTGAACCTGAACACAAGAGATCGCCTCTATTCTGATATCGATAGCATTCCCCACAACAGAGTTGGGCTGTTGCTTGGCACCAGTAAATATTCCCGTGAAGGCGGCCGCAATGACCATTATCGCCTCAGGCTTGATGCCGCCTACAGGCTTTTTAATGCCGGTAAAATTGATTACATATTGATCAGCGGTGACAATGCCACCCCCTACTACAATGAGCCCAGCACAATCAGGAGAGATCTTCTGGCAAGAGGCATTCCCGCGGAAAGTATCTACCGGGACTATGCCGGTTTTCGCACCCTGGACTCGATCATCCGGGCCAAGTCCGTCTTTGGGCTGGAGCAATTTACCATCATCTCCCAGGCTTACCACAACAAGCGGGCACTCTATATCGCCCTGAACAAGGACATTCAGGCCATCGCCTTCAATGCCGGTGACGGCACCAACAGCGACCTGAATAATCGCACCAGGGAAGTTCTGGCCAGGGTATTGGCAATACTGGAAGTGCACTGGTTTAAGACCGGACCAAAGTACCTTGGACCCATCATAGACATAGGAACGACGCCACCCACCTGATTGGCAAGGCGCCTTTGACTGGCCATACTTAACAATGACCTGAATCCGTGACTTCCTGATTACCGTCGTAATTCTGAAGTTGAATGGTAGAGAGTGAGGCTATGTATTCCACTGTTCCCTGATAAATCTTCTGAACTCATTCCATTCCGGCCTCTTTGATGACGGTAAAACGGGCTCCTGATGATGCTTTCCGGTTTTCAGACCGCAGAACCCCATGACTTTCGCTGCAAGCCTTTATCTTGTTATTCTTGAGAATTGGTTTCGGCTGATTCTGGCAACAAGGTCGTCAACACAGAGCGTATTCAGACAACAGATGTCGATAGGCTCGAAATCCTGGGCTGTGGCGGCTAAATCGAAGAGTGTACTGCCGACCCGATTTTACCAGCCTGGCAGCCTGATAAATGAGCTCTTGCATAACCGTTTTCAACCGACGCCGTTTAGCGGTATGGCGGACAGGAGAGTCCGGCCCCAGTAAGGCCTTCTGTCCCATACAGCGAAGAATGTTATACGTCAGTGCGGCCAGGCTCATGACCAAAGCGTTGGTAGCAAACTTCCCTGAGGGTAAACGTTCCAGATCAAGGTCTGTTTTGAACTCACTGTGGAACTGCTCACTGGTGGCGTGATCTTTATACAGTGCGATGATGTCGTCTTCACTGTAGTGCTCTTCTTCCAGCGTCGTCCACCAACCTTCCAGCTCATAATCTGGGCCGGATAGGATCATTTGCCCGACGGCATCACTGGTTCTGCGGATAATCCGGAGAACCAGACGCTGCTGGCCATAGTCAGTATCATGAGCCACGGATAATGTAGCGTAATCCTTTCCGTCCCTGATGGAGTGCCACGTAACATTTGCCTCTTCGAATCGCGGTAACCACCATTCTGTCGTATAGGTGCTACGGGGATTGAGTTTGATAATGTGATCCACATTTTTGTGACAGGCCACCTCCCGGCGGCTGTCTTCGGCATCATGGCCGCTGTCTAGCCGGAGTAAGAGGGGTTTTCTGGTGATACGCCGAGCCCGCTGGATGACCTGACCAAGGAAAGGAAGAAATTCTTTCTGGGAGTGCTGGGAGCCGATACGCAGGTCGCAGCCAAGACTCCAGCCTTCCTGTCCTAGATAAGCGGCAATAGGCGCATAGCCATCATGACCTTTGTAGGTGTAGGCGACGCCTTCCTTTTTTGTACCACTGTTGTCCATGGGGAAAACATCAATGTCCAGTGGAATATGCTGGTGCTTGTCCAGACGGGTGGGCAGGGCTGTGAGGGGGCGTTCAGGTTCACTACGACTTCGGCCAGGCTGTCATTGATAAGAGGCATAAGTACACAAGCATCTTCATCAAATCGTTGACGTAAACGACTGGCTGAGGGCATTTGCCGGATCCCCATACAGCGTTTAAACCAAGCATCATGGCGAAGGTTCTCTATTGCATCAAAATCACTCTTGCCTGTCG
>JBPCXN010000332.1:0-23784 GCA_051008495.1 Endozoicomonas sp.
CCCTGGAGTCGTGCAGCCTGAGTCAGGGCAACCAGGGCAGAATCGGAAACCGGCACCCAGCGCTCAGCTCTGGAAGGACTGGTCGCAGTGGACTTTCCCCTCCCGCCCTTGGTGCCGAGTTCAATATCCAGCTTTCCACACTCCTTGTACTGTAATAATGCTTTATGACAATCCAGCAGGAGCGAAGCCCCAGTTCTCGACAGAGCCCCAACACCGCCGCTTTACGCTCATGGCCACTTTCGATTAATTCAGCCTGTGCCTGAGCCAGTTTCTCTCGACTGAGTTCCGGAGCTTCTGTCCTGACTTTCTGACGATTGGCCTGAAGGGCTTCAGCCGGTTTGATGCGGATGTTATCATTGCCTCGCAGCGCTTTCAGCACAACATTGCAGGTGGAGAGTCGATTCTGGGCAGTACTAAACCACGCCCAGGTAGAAAACCGTAGTTTGCTGGTACTCAGCAGGGCGCGCTTCAGTAGGAGCACAAGCGCCCTTTCGCTTCTACTATTGTGACAATTACGACCTGTCAGGCTCGTCGTTATCAGTAACATGACGCATTTTTACTGCTTGCCCATGGTATTGAAAGTTTCCCCACTGCAATGGAACCAGACAGCGGATTGTCTGCTTCAACAGGCCATACATGCAACTCATGCACGGACACGAGAACGCTTTTCGGCACTCTATCAGGTTGCACAGGGAGCCTCTGCCACCAGTGTCGCCAAACAGTTGGGGCGCCGTCTTGATACGGTCACTCACTGGATTCACCTCTACCACTCAAAAGGGCCAGAAGCCATGATCTATAAACGGACTGGAGGTCGCCCCCCTTTTGCCAAATTATCAGTAAAGCTGCCGCTTGTCTGATTGATCGGACACTGGAAAAAGCTGCCACCCAGGAAGGCTCTCTCGACTGCCCACGCTGGACATTGAAATACCTTGTTCAGTGGTGCTGGGATCGCTTTCAAGTGCGGTGCTGCCGTGAGACTCTACGTCAGGTTCTTAAGCGATTGGGGTACTCCTGGAAGAAAGCCAAAAAGTTGCTCAACAAGGCAGACTCGGAAAAACGTGCTGATTTTCTGGAAACCTTGAAGCCACTACTGTCGGAAGCAACTGTCCAGAAACGCCTGCTGGTCTACATTGATGAAGCCCATATTCACCAGGATACCGATATGGGTTATGGCTGGTCTCGTAAAGGCGAGCGGCTCTGGGTCAGCTCTCACTCCCCAAAGCTGGCTGATAAGGTCACGTTCTACGGTGTTTACTACTACAACCTTGGTCAGGTCAGAATCTGGCCGTACCCCTGTGGGCGGAAAGAACATACAGTCAATGTCCTGGAACGAATCAGGCAAGAGCACCCTGACAGGGATATCGACATTGTGTGGGATGGTGCATCATGGCACACCGCTCACTTTGTAAGGGATGCGGGGGTACGTCTTGATTTGAACATTATCCAGATGCCTGCTTATAGTCCTGACTTTATGCCAGTGGAAGCTTTGTGGCGCTGGTTCCGGGAAGACATCACTTACCACCATTGCCATAAAACGGCAGAAGACCTGCTTAAAGCGGCGAATCACTTCGTTGATCGTATAAACCGGAACCCGGAAGAAGTCGCTGACAGGTTATGGGCCAAAGACTCTCTTGATGATGAGGAAGAGTGCATGAGAGCAGTCAATCTGTCAGGATGGCATAAAACTCCGGTTTTCTAGGTGGTTGGGGTTTAGCACCCTCCTTTTCCGATAATAATTAGCCCCCGCAATTCCGGATTGTCAGCTCAGTTCACTGCGGACGCTTTCCCCCATCAGGCAGCCCTAGCAAACAGCCTGAAAAAGTTCTCCGCCGTAGCTTGCGCCAGCCGCTCTTCAGAAACCCCCTTGAGCTCAGCGACACACCGCGCCACATCCGGCAAAAAACGGGGCTCATTGGATTTGCCCCGGTGGGGTACAGGAGCCAGATAGGGAGAGTCGGTTTCAATGAGTAACCGGTCCAGTGGCAGTTTCCTGACCACGTCCCGCAAAGCACCGGCGTTTCGGAAAGTGGCAATACCCGAGATGGAGATATAGAAGTTCATGTCCATCGCCGCCCTGGCCATTTCCCAGGACTCTGTGAAACAGTGCAACACACCCGCGACCTCCTTGTCAGCATGCTCATCAAGAAGAGTCAGTGTATCTTCCCGGGCATCACGGGTATGGACAATCACCGGCAACTTAGCTTCCGCTGCCACCTGCAGATGGGTGACAAAGTTCCGCTGCTGTTGCCGGGTACTGTCTCCGGCATAGTAATAGTCGAGCCCTGTCTCACCGAGAGCCACAACCCTGGGGTGCCCGGCATATTCAAGCAGCACGTCAGCTTTCGCTTCGAACGCCGTTTTTTCCAGGGGATGAATGCCTACCGAAGCAAAAATGTCATCATATCGCTCCGCCAGGGAGACAACGGCATCGGCATTATTCATATCAATACCAATACAGAGCATTCGCTCAACACCTGCAGCCCTGGCGGCATTGACTGCCTTATCCAGGTCGCCGTCGTAAGCATCCAGTTTCAGGCGATCGAGATGGCAGTGAGAGTCAATCAACATAGAAGTCAGCAGAAAGTTGGAAAATTAATGTAAGAAACCAACCTTATTGTGATCCATGTCAATTGGGAAGTCATGAAGTTCGTCAATTCAGCCACTTTTATTACCTTAGAAGCATTACCGCAGAAGCTGATTCTCGCTGGCAGGCACTCTGTCGACGGATTGACGAATCCAGATTTCAGTAACGCCCTGACAGCTGTTCAAGGCATTCTCCTCCCCAGTCGTATCACAGGCGAATTGATTGAGACTCTTGTCCCAGCAACTAACAATACTGTCCAGGTAAGAAAGCCCTGCATCCTCAGAACATTTCAGCAACACCCGGTATCCGTATTGGTCCTGGATGGCGTCATAGCTGAGGCTCTTGCCAATATTGTCTGAGATCACCTCTGGAGTGCCTATTTTGTCGAACAGTTTCTGGACGGTTTCGAAATAACCCTGCTGATTAAAACCACTGCAGGTACCGTGCTTCTGCCACTCATGATTAGCCAGCAGCTGCGCATTAACAGGAATGGCGCTCTCGAGGAATGACCGGGTAGGCTTCTCCAGGCCCGACCAGCCAAGCATACAGACAGAGCCATCCGGGCACCCGGAACTGTTCCTGCAGTTATAGGGATAGTCGTCTGGAATTTTGTACTGCGGCCAGAGCCCATGCAGACCAAGAGTTTTCCTGACTGTCACCGCAGGTTGTGAGCAATCCTGCAACTGCGGCTGATGGAAACAGAACTCCTGAACCCACTCCTGGGTCAGCAGATAGAAAGAAAAATCCCCTGGCGTTCCTTTTCTGTCATCGGTGTGCGGATCAATCACCTGATACCGGGGGAGAATTTCGCTTTTCGTTATAGGTGCAGCCTCAACAACACCATGACTGAAAAGCAGCAAAGGCAGGACGGCGAAGCGGACAAGACGCATGGCAATTCTCGCTACTGATGAAGATTGCCCGCCAATTTTAGTTCAGATTCACTTAGCCCGGATATTTCATAAACTGCCCCGACTATCGCGCACGACCACAAGGATGTGGGAGGTAGGGTGACGCAGGATGCCAAAGCCGAGAACCTTGTTGTCTCAGGGAATTTGGTGAGGGAGCGCCGTACCGGGGAGTACGGTCGACCGAACCAAACTTTCCTGAGGCGGCAAGGGGCAAGCGAGAGTCGGGAGCATGTTTATGAAATATCCGGCCTAAAGCGTGCTGGTTTCCCGGTCGGATTTCAGAATGCCGACCAGATAGGCTTCTATCCGGTTGCGCACAGTATCGGTCGCATCCGTAAACTGCACACCTATTCCCACTGTCCGATTCCCCTGTGCCCCCTGGGGAGTGATCCAGACGACCTTGCCGGGAACCGGTATTTTGTCCGCCTCTTCCATCAGGGTTAAACGAATAAACACTTCATCCCCAAGGCGATACTGCTTGGCAGTAGGAATAAACAGACCGCCACCGGTAATAAAAGGCATATAGGAAGAATACAGGGACGAGGAGTCCTTGATGGTCAGGGACAGAATGCCTGACATTCCCCCACCTTTGCCTCTGTTCATCAATTCACCCCTTCTTCTATTGTTCCTGTAGGTTGGATTAGGGCTTTGCCCGTAATCCAACATCGGCAGGAATGCTGTACCTTACCAGCTCCAGTTTTTTTCTGTCGGATTACGAATCCTGCGATTCTAATCCGACCTACAGGCTTGATGATACATTAAAGAATCAAATCCAGTAGTCGGCAGAATACGCTTTCCATCAACAGCTGGGTATTCAGGTTGCCACCACCAAGCAGTGATTGACGCTGCTTCAGCAACCAGTCCCTGCTTTCTACAATAATACGCACATCGGTTTTGCCGGCAATATACCCCAGCATTTTCGACAGATCCCTGTTACGCAGATTCAGGGAATCTGCCGCATCGTCAGAACTGCCTGTACCAGGTGTCAGGCCCAGCTTCGCGGCATCATCCAGCCAGCTACTTAGCCAGGCCAGAATCTGAGGCAAATCAGCTCCCTGCCAGTCTTTGGCCAGCTCCACCGGCGTCACCTGCCCCTTGAGCAGAGCCTTGACACCTTCCGACAGTTTCCTGCGGGTTTCCGGCACACCTTCCCGCGCAAAGCGTGCGGCTTCCAGCGGCGCGCCTGCCACCATATCCAGAAGATCAGAAGCATCAGCCGGATTTTCCAGCTCTCTCTGCAGCCAATCCAAAGCAACACCTTTATCCGGGCAGGTAAAGGTGAGCTGCTGGCAGCGACTTCTGATCGTCGGCAGCATATCTCCGGCCCGGGCACTGATGAGCAGGTACAATGTGTCCTCACCCGGTTCTTCCAGGCATTTCAACAAAGCATTGCTGGCGTTGACGTTCATCGCTTCCGCCGGGTTGATAATAATGACCCGGCGACCGCCCTGCTGGGCAGTCTTGTGGGCAAACTCGTTCAATTCACGAATCCTGTCGATTTTTATAGGTCGCCCCGGGTCGTCCGGCTCAACAATTACGATATCCGGATGAGTGCCCGCCAGTAACAACTCACACTCCTTACAGCGTCCACAGGCCTCGCCATCAATGGGGGACAGGCAGAGCAGATAAGAAGCAAAGCTTCGGGCAAACTGCAGCTTGCCAACCCCGGGCATACCTCTCAACAGGTAAGCGTGCGCCAGGTTATCCTTCTGGTCCCTCTCGACCATCTGCTGCCAGAGATGATCCTGCCACGGCAGCCGGTGCCAGCTCTGACTCATGGAGAAAGTTCTCCCAGGCGGCGCTGCAGAACTTCCCGCAACTGTACCTGCACAGCTTCCAGGGACTGACCGGCATCAATCCCTTCGTACTGTTCTGGAAATTGCCTTGCACGCTCCAGGTAGGCCTCTCTGACACGCTGAAAGAAATCCATAGCCTCCTGCTCGATACGATCCAGCGCCTGCCCCCGACTTCGGGCTCTGGCCAGGCCAACTTCCGGCTCCACGTCGAGGAGAATGGTCATGTCCGGACGGCGCTCTCCCTGCACCAGATTTTCCAGCACAGCTATCCTGCTTGGATCAAGACCGCGCCCTCCGCCCTGGTAGGCATAGGTGGCATCGGTAAAACGATCACAGATCACCACCTTTCCTTCTGCCAGCGCTGGCTCGATGTTATGAAACAGGTTCTGGGAGCGGGCCGCAAACATCAACAGTAGCTCAGTGGTATCAGATAGCTGCTCATCATAATGATTCAGCAACAGCCCACGCAGATCTTCAGCAACTTTAGTTCCGCCAGGCTCACGGGTTTCAATGAACTCAGCACCCTGACCGGCCAGCCAGTCCCTGATAAAGTTGACGGCCGTCGTTTTACCAGCGCCTTCACAGCCCTCGATGGTTAGAAAAAATCCTGGTCTGGCGCTCATCTCTGGCTCTCCACGGTGGAGCGGTAGTCTTCCCGGCGCTCCACGATCTGATACTTTCTGACGGCCCGGTTGTGCTCCGCCAGGGTCTCGGAAAAAAAATGCGTACCGTCGCCCTTGGCGACAAAGTACAGCGTAGCGCCCTCTGCCGGATTCAATGCCGCATTGATGGCATCCCTTCCAACCAGGGCGATAGGTGTGGGAGGCAACCCAAAGTTGGTGTAGGTGTTGTAAGGTGTCTTTTCTCTCAGCATACGCCGGTTCAGCCGCCCTTCATAGCGATCACCCATGCCGTAGATCACGGTAGGATCGCTCTGGAGCCGCATTCTCTTCTGCAGGCGACGGATAAAAACCCCGGCAATATCGGGTCGCTCAAAAACAGCTCCCGTCTCCTTTTCAATCACCGAGGCCATAACCAGAGCTTCGTAAGGCGTTTTCAAAGGCAGATCTTCCGAACGGTTCTTCCATTCTTCAGCCAACACTTCTTCGAGACGGGTACGGGACCTGCGTAGAATGGATTCCACACTGGCTCCGGCATGGAAAAAATAGGTATCGGGGTAGAACATGCCTTCCGGATTCCCGGAAATCTCCAGGTCAGCCAGTAGTTGCGCCATGGCTTTCTCGTCCATGGGTGACTGTAATTTCTCATGATTATTGAGAGTGTTCAGGGCATCAGCCAGAGCCTGACCTTCTACCAGGGTGACATCGTAATAACGTATCTGCCCACTGATAAACATACTCAGCAGCTGTCGCTTGCTGATGCCGGCAGGAACCAGGTAATCGCCGGCATGAATATCACCCGCCACCTGATCAACCCGCGCCATCAGAACAAACAGCTCCGGGTATTCCAGCCAGCCATGCTCGGCAAGACGGTTTGCAACACGGATCAGTGAGTCTCCCTGGGCGATGGTCAACTCCAGTTCCACATCACTATCAGACGGCGAAAGTGGCTGATCTCCGTACCACTTCAACCCCATCAAGGCGAGGCCCGCCAGCAACAACAGCGTAAACAGTCCACTGATGAGTCCAAGCAGCAACTTCTTAAACATTTAGTTCGTCCAGAATTCGATCTCTAACGTCACAGGTCACCGGCCCCACCGGCCAGTCGATGTCACGAAAAGCCACCACCGGCCAGACACCATTGACACTGTTACAGGTAAACACTTCACTCGCCCGCTCAAGGTCAGACAACTGCACAGCCTGCTCAAACACTTTCAGGCCCCAGCCAGAAGCCTGTTCAAGGATATATTCACGACAGACGCCCTTGACACCACAATGATCCAGCAGAGGCGTTACCAGTAAACCGTCTTTTTTCACCAGGAAAAGATTACTCATGGTACCTTCCACAGGCCGCCCCTCCCAATCCAGAACCAGGCCTTCCAGGCATTCACCACCCTGCCACTCAGATCTTGCCATGACATTTTCCAACCTGTTGAGGTGCTTTAATCCTGCCAGACTGCTGTTGCCCAGACGGGTTTTGCAGGGATACAGCCGGATGCCTTCAAAGGCCGGGTTCGATGGGTACTCCGGCAAGGGGTGAAAAGACAGGATGCGTCTCGCAGGACCACTGCCGGAAGGGTTGTAACCCCGGCCACCACTCCCCCGGGTGACGATCAGCTTGAGTACACCCTCACTGTCCGGGAGCTCTGTCAGAAACAGGCCTACTTCATTCTCAACCTGCTCTACACAAAGCTCAATACCCAGACGCCGGGCACTATCTGACAGCCGTCGCCAGTGCAGTTCCGCCATAACTGGTCGGCCAGACGCTACCCTGACCGTCTCGAATACCCCATCACCATAGGCAAGCCCGCGATCATTCACAGGAATGGAGGAGCCGGGCCTGCCATTAATCCAGACAGCAGTACTCAAGACTTAATCCAGCCGGGAGAAAGCCAGGGAGACATTGGTACCACCAAAGCCAAAGGAGTTGCTTAATACATGCTCCGTGGCAACAGACCTGGCGACACCGGGTACATAATCAAGGTCACAGCCTTCATCCGGATTGTCCAGATTGATGGTTGGCGGCGCCATCTGCTCCTGCAGGGATTTGACAGCAAAGACCGCCTCCATGGAACCTGCTGCACCAAGGAGGTGCCCGGTCATGGATTTTGTCGAACTGACCGCCAGGGAGTCGGCATGAGCGCCAAATACAGAGCGGATAGCACGCGTTTCCGCAATATCACCAGCTGCCGTCGAAGTACCATGGGCATTGATATAACCCACCTGTTCAGGTGCGAGACCGGCATCGGACAATGCGGAAACCATGGCCCGGGCCGCCCCCCTGCCATCTTCAGGAGGCGCAGTCATATGGTAAGCGTCACCACTCATCCCCAGGCCACTGAGTTCAGCGTAAATCTTTGCGCCACGACGCACGGCATGCTCATACTCTTCCAGCACTATGACACCGGCTCCATCGCCCAGAACAAAGCCATCCCGATCAGCATCCCAGGGTCGACTGGCTTTTTGCGGTTCATCATTGCGGTTAGACAGTGCTCTTGCCGCAGCAAAGCCTGTCATCCCCAGTGCCGAGGACGCCTTTTCGGCGCCACCGGCCACCATGACGTCGGCATCACCATAAGCAATGGTTCTGGCCGCCAGACCTATGGCATGACTGCCCGTGGCACAGGCTGTGGAAGTGGCAAAATTCGGCCCCTGCAGGTTGTAACGCATCGACAGCCAGCCAGCCGCCATGTTGATGATGGCCGCCGGGATAAAGAACGGGGAGATTTTACGGGGGCCACTGTTCTTGAGGGCCTCATAGTTGTTCTCAATGGTGGTCAGCCCACCAATGCCGGAACCAATGGCCACACCATAACGGTGAGCCTGATCCTCCTGCACTTCAAGACCAGAGTCCTGCAGGGCCTCGATGGAAGCGGCCAGCCCGTACTGGATAAAGACATCCATTTTTCGGGCATCCTTGGGATTCATGAAATCCCCTGCCTGGAAGTTTTTAACCGTACCGCAGATCCTGACGCTGAACTTCTCAGTATCCAGATGCTCAATAGCATGAATACCACTGCGCCCCGCCAACACAGACTGCCAGCTCTCCTGCACACCTATGCCTACGGGTGTCAACGTCCCTAACCCGGTGACCACAACCCTTCTGCGCGTCAAAACCTCATCTCCTGAACCATTACTAACGCCATATTATTAGGCTCTGTTTCTATAAGTCTATCGAGTACAGACTTATAGAAACAGAGCCTGACCCTGTTGACATAGACATGTCAGGGACAAAGATCTGTAAGCGCCTCCCGAGTCAGTAACTCAAGATCCGAACCTCAGGATCATTGAAAACGCTTTAGCGGAAATCATGCCCTATCTGCCGCGGAATTCCCAATACTGAAAACAGCAGAATCCCAAAAAACAAAAGCCGCGCACAACTGAATGGGCGCGGCCTTTATCGGCATACAACTTCAAGCATACACCAGGGGCAGAATCAGGAATGCGCTACCACGTAGTCAATGGCTTCCTGAACTGTGGTGATCTTCTCGGCTTCTTCGTCCGGAATTTCGGTTTCGAACTCTTCTTCCAGCGCCATCACCAGCTCAACAGTGTCCAGAGAGTCCGCGCCAAGATCCTCTACGAAAGACGCACTGTTAGTGACTTCCTCATCCTTTACGCCAAGCTGTTCGCAAACGATCTTTTTGACGCGCTCTTCAATGGTGCTCATACCTAGTTGTGCTCCTGTCGATATTCAGATGCAGCCCTGACGCCTGATTCTGCATCAGGCCAGTCTCCAAGCGGCTGCGGTCAGTTACTATATATAAACGACTGCAGTAATTTCAAGAACAGCCCGAACGAATTACTGCAAATCGGTTCATTTCCACCAAATTAATGGCTTTGCTTCTAAAAATGGCAACCCACAGGCAATCAGCCCATGTACATGCCACCATTTACATGTATGGTTTCGCCGGATACGTATGCGGCGGCATCGCTGGCCAGGAATGCCACAACTCCGGCAATTTCCTCTGCCTGACCCAGGCGCGCCAGGGGAATCTGGCCGAGCAGGGCATCACGCTGCGCCTCGGGCAACTCCCTGGTCATGTCGGTATCAATAAAACCGGGCGCCACCGTATTAACCGTGATTTGACGGGAACCCACTTCTCTTGCCAGAGAACGACTGAAACCCTCTATACCGGCTTTGGCCGCGGCATAGTTGGACTGCCCCTGATTCCCCATGGAGCCGACCACGGAACTGATATTGATGATCCGCCCCCAACGGGCCTTGGTCATGCCTCTCAGCACCGCCTTGCTCATACGGAATATTGAGCTGAGGTTTGTATCCACCACGTCACCCCACTCATCGTCTTTCATACGCATGAGGATATTGTCACGGGTGATCCCGGCGTTATTGACCAGAACCTGCGGAGCGCCATACTCTTCAGCAACAGCCTTTACCACAGCAATACAGTTCTCGGGAGAGGTGACATTCAAAGCCATGCCCCGCCCCTGGATGCCTGCCTCATTCAGAGCCGCCGTGATCCGCTCCGCTCCCTGCTCAGTAGTGGCAGTACCCACAACAACAGCACCGGCATTACCCAGCAACTGCGCAATGGACTTGCCAATTCCACGACTGGCGCCCGTTACCAGGGCCACCTTCCCTTCAAGATTTGACATTCAGCACTCCGGTCAACGATTCATTATCAAGTCAATAAGCCCGACCGCTATTCCCGGTCAGGCTCCAAGCAACTCATCGAAAGCAGCAGCCGACTCCAGGAGAGCAACCGGTGCTTTACGAACAATTCGCTTATTCAGGCCGGCCAGGACTTTACCGGGACCACACTCAGCAAACTGGGCGACCCCGGCATCACTCAAAGTATTAATGGTCTCGACCCAGCGCACAGGAGAAAAGAGCTGCTGCACCAGGTTGGCCCGAATCTGTTCCGGGTCAGCACAAACGTCAGCCGTTACATTGTGCACGACCGGAATTTCAGGGGCAGAAAAATCGACCGCATCCAGCTCGACAGAGAGACGCTCTGCCGCAGGCTTCATCAGTGCGCAGTGAGAAGGCACACTGACCGGCAAAGGCATCGCCTTTCTTGCCCCGGCTTCTTTCGCCAGAGCCACTGCACGATCCACAGCTTCTTTCTGACCGGCAATCACCACCTGTCCCGGAGAGTTGTAGTTGACCGCTTCAACCACCTCACCCTGAGCGGCGGCGGCGCAAACCCCGACAACTTTCTCGCCATCCAGCCCCAGAATGGCAGCCATGGCGCCGGTACCGGCAGGCACGGCCTCCTGCATAAACAGACCACGCTTACGCACGATTTTCACGGCGTCAGCAAAATTCATGACGCCAGCAGCCACCAGGGCAGAGTATTCCCCAAGACTGTGACCCGCCAGGTAAACAGGGGCGACACCACCTTTTTCCTGCCAGAGACGCCAGAGCGATACGCTGGCCGTCAGCAGGGCAGGCTGGGTATTTTCCGTTTTATTGAGTTCTTCAGCCGGGCCCGACTGAACCATACCCTGAAGATCAAACCCGAGGGCGGTGGAAGCTTCTTCAAATGTCTGCCTGACAACATCCACTGCCCAATGGTCAGCGAGCATACCTACAAACTGGGACCCCTGTCCCGGGAAGACAAACGCAAGTTTATCCATTGCTTGTGCGATTTCCTGGAAAAAAAACTCAGGCAATTATAGAAAAAGTCGAACAGCAGGTGCGTAAAGTTATGTTTCCTTCTGCAGGCACTGCGTATAGAAAACACTGCGTTTCAATGCAGCATGCTTTCGACATCCGAGGCCAGCCTGGCCGGCACCTGATTCTCGGCCTCCCGGACTGCCTGACAAATGGCCCGGTAAAAGCCTTTTTCGTCCGCTCCGCCGTGACTCTTGACCACTGTTCCCTGAAGACCGAGCAAGCTGGCACCGTTATGAAGATCAGGGTCCACCTTGCGGATAAACTCCCTGAAAACAGGCGACAACAGCAGATAGACCATCCGGTTAAACAGGTTTCGGCTGAAAATTTCCTTTAACGTATCAGCGATCAGCCCGGCAACTCCCTCTCCGGTTTTGAGAGCGACATTCCCGACAAAGCCATCACAGACCACTACGTCAGCGCGGCTGGTAAATATATCATGACCTTCTATATAGCCAATATAGTTTAAGCGCTCACTGTCGCTTAAAAGCCGATGAGCAAGGCGCACCTGCTCGTTACCCTTGACCTCTTCCGTGCCAACATTCAGCAGGGCTACTCTCGGTTGCTTGACGCCATCCACAGAAGCGGCCAGCTGCGAGCCCATAATGGCAAACTGGTACAGGTGTGTTGACGTACAATCCACATTCGCTCCCAGATCCAACAGAAGCGTTCCGCCGGAGCGACCCGGCACCCTGGCTGCGATTGCCGGGCGGTCAATACCTGCAAACGTTTTCAGAATATGTTTACCCATAACCATCAGGGCACCTGTATTACCGGCACTGACACAGGCACCAGCCTGACCTGTCGCTACCAGCTCAAGGGCTTTCCCCATGGAAGAGTCTTTTTTGCCGCGCAGGGCCTGGGAAGGTTTGTCATGCATGGAGACAGTCTTGCCTGCATGAACAATGGACAGCCGATCACGATGCGGAGTATCGACGTCGTCCAGATAGGAATTTATAAGGCAGGTATCACCCACCAGCAGCAGCTCAAGATCCGGCTTATGCTCCAGCACTTTGCAGGCAGCCCGGATACGCGAACGGGGACTTTCGTCCCCGCTCATCACGTCAAGCGCCACCCTCCCTGGATGCATCACTCTTCCCTGAAGCGCCGAACTCACTCGTCGCCTTTGCTCTCTACCACTTTCTTGCCGCGGTAGAAGCCTTCGGCAGATACGTGGTGACGACGATGGGTTTCGCCGGAAGCGGCTTCAACAGACAGCTGAGTAGAAGTCAGACTGTCGTGGGAGCGACGCATGTCGCGCCTGGAACGGGTTTTACGGTTTTGCTGAACAGCCATGTGTCCAATCTCCTAGGTCGTAGTCTCTGTTTTCAGTTTGGCCAGCACGCTGAAAGGGTTTGTCTCTTTCCGCTCTTCTTCCGCCGCAGCGGCAGCGATCCGAGCTTCCTGCTCCGTTTCAGTGGAATACCCCTGCTGAACCGAGCAATCTTCAGGTGGATGAAAAGGAATCAGTGGCAGTGCCAGCAGCAGCTCTTCTTCCAGAAGCGGCAGAAGCTCCACCGGCTCCTCTCCATACATTAATGGTTCGTAGTCTTCCGGCAAGGCTTTCGCCTGCTCGTCAGTCAGCACACCCATTAACTGGAAATCAGCTTGCACCGGCAACTCAGCAACGTCGAGACAACGCTGACAAATCAGCTTCAGATTTGCCTCGACACTGCCTGCCAGCACAACCCGATGATCTTCACTCATATAGAAGCGAAGCACCACCTGAACTTCACCCTTGTCATCCGCAAGACTGTCCACCAGCCGACCGAACTGATTCAGTGCCAGCGAACCTTCAAACTGCACCTCCTGACGCGCGAGTTTTCGCGGGTCGAAGGTTTTGGGTAATTGACCGATAGCCATAAGCCTGTTAAAGAACCATAAGCTCGTTGATCAAAAAGTCATAAGCGCGCAATAATAGGGACAAGTTCCCATGCTGTCAAAGGGTTTAAGCCCTGCCCGAAAGGCCGGCTCAACAAGCAGTTCCCCAGCTGTCAACCCTGCCGACTGAACAATCGTCAATTCTCCTGCCTTGTCACCGGAGTAAACCCAATGCAACTGCTTCTTGCCTCAGGCTCCCCTTACAGAAAATCCCTACTGCAGCGCCTGGGACTGGAATTCGACTGCCACTCACCCGATATCGACGAAAGTCCGCAACCCGGTGAAAATGTCGAAACCCTGGCCAGAAGACTCTCCCGACAAAAAGCCGAAGCCCTGCGCCAGGATTTCCCGAACCACCTGATCATTGCCTCCGATCAGGCCGCCCAACTGGGGAGCCGAATCCTGGGCAAACCCGGCACAACCGATAAAGCCATTGAGCAACTCTCGGCCAGCAGCGGACATCCTGTCACTTTTCATACAGGGGTCTGTCTGTTAAACACAAAAACCGGCCGGGAGCAGCTGGACTGTGTTTCCTACACGGTATTTTTTCGTGAGCTGAGCAGGGATCAGATTGAATACTATATAAAGAAGGAAGCACCACTGGATTGCGCAGGCAGCTTTAAATGCGAAGGCTTGGGAATATCCCTGTTCAGCAAAATGCAGGGAGACGATCCCAACAGCCTGATCGGTCTCCCCCTGATCAGGTTAACCCAGATGCTATTAAAGGAAGGAGTCGATGTGCTTGCCAGACCCTCTTTTTCGTAGGTTGGGCCGAGCGCAGCGAGCCTCAACAATCACCCCAAAGCCCCAAAAGTTGGGGCGAATACCTGTTCGACCCAACCTGCACACCATCAGACACCAACCAGTCTCCCAGCCATCCCAATGCCCCGATAATAACTTCTGAGACCGTTTTCAAAAAACTTCCGCAACCATTGATGGGCGTGGTTGTACTCCCAGTAATCCGGCCAGACCAGGTTCAGGCGGGGCTGGATAAAGCCTATAGGAAAAGACAGATGCCGACAGGCATGATGATCTTTCAGTGCCGGGTAATCCAGTATCGAAACAATGGCAAAGGCATCACACCCCTGAACCACCTCAAGAGCCATTTGCACGCCGGGCACCCGTAGCCAGGGCTTTTTCAGGCTCCTGGACTGGCGCTTCACCGAATCAACAAAACCGTTCACCGCCAGCGGTGAATAGATTTCAACATACGGAAAATCATCAAGCTGAGTCAGCTCAACAACAGGGCTTTGCTCAAGGGGGTGACCATTTCTCACCGCTATATAGAAGTCACTATCAACTATCGGTGACACCCGTAACGCATCCGTATCATCAGCCGTGATCTGAACAAAACCAAGATCCAGCTCCCCCCTTTCCATATCTGAGAGAACATGATCCGAAGTCACCACCACCGAGAACGTCATACCCGGCGCCAATTGATTCAGCTCTGCCAGTTTCGACATCAGAAAGCACTGCTGCAGACCCGCCCCCGCCACCAGCCGAAAATGCTGCTTACAGGTAGCCGGACTGAACTGGTTGATATCAAAAAGCTCTTCAGCATCCGCCAGTAGCCTTGCAACCAACGGCTGCATTTCCAGGGCTTTTTTCGATAGGTATATACGGTTGCCGTCTCTGATCAGGATTGGATCGTTCAGTGATTCACGTAATTGTGAGAGCGTCCGACTCATGGTGGACTGAGTAACATGCATGGCGGCAGCCGCTCCCGTCACACTGCCTGACTCAATAAGGGCGTGCAGGGCCGGCAACAAACTCATTTTCAGGCGGTTATTAGCCAAAAACACACTCCTGCAGCGAAAAACCAGGTTACACATAAACACGCGATCGACAGGCTGTCATATAATAGACTGACAAACACCTTACAAAAGTCATCTCTCGCCCAACCAGACGAAAACAGACACACAATCAAAGGCAAATCCTAACAATTTACCCACGCAATCCTCTAATAGGTGTTTTTACCTATTCGTCAATTTCATATACCTATTCGCATTTTCGACGTGACCTTCTTATTCTAAAAACAGGAAAATCTGTGCTCAACACCTAACACACACCGCACTCAAAGGAAGTAATATCCGTGCATAAGAAAATTCTGGCTGCTGCCATCGCCGCTACCATGGCTACCTCCGCCATGGCCCTTGAAGTATACAACGACGACACCAACAGCCTGAGCATCGGCGGTCGTATCGGCCTGAGCATGAACGACAACGACAAGTCCGTTGACAACGACAGCTCCCGTATCAACTTCAAATACGGCCACAACTTCGGCAACGGCTGGACCGGTGCTGGCGTTGTAGAATGGAGCTTCGACACTGTTGCCAAGAGCGGCGACGATGTATTCGGTAATCGTCTGGGCTTCGTTGAACTGGCTCACGATGACCTGGGTACTTTCCGTGGCGGTAAGCAGTTCTCCGTATTCGGCGAAATCGCTGAGTGGTCTTCTGATATGATGCTGTTCAACGGTGGTAAGTGGATCGGTATCTACGACGGCGTAACTGGCGATGGCGGCTTCAACGGTACTGGCCGTGCTGACGGCGCTGTAACCTACCGCAACAGCTTCGGTGGTCTGAACGTCGGCCTGCAGGCTCAGGCCAAGGATCAGAAAGACGGCTACGATCGTAAGATGGGCTACGGTATCGGTCTGAGCTACGACCTGCCAATGGGCTTCTCCGTCGGTTACGCTTACAACGAAGCTGAGATGAACAAGTCCGCAAACAACCTGGACGGCAAGAACGCCAAGGCTCAGGTTCTGAGCGCCAAGTTCGAAATGGACGCCCTGTACGTAGGTGCTTCCTACGGTGAGTTCAAGCATCACCTGCAGCAGTTCTCCGGTATGGGCGGTGGACTTCTGGCAGAAAAAGCCAAGACTTATGACCTCTATGCTTCTTACGCTCTGAACAACGTTGTTGACGGCTTCTCCGTATACACTGGTCACCAGAAGGTTGACTTCAGCAAGAACGCTGCAGGCGACAGCACCAAGGCTGAAGGTACCACTACCTCCATTGGCGCCATGTACGAAGTTGGTCCAATGCTGTTCGGCGCTCAGTACGACAAGGTTACTGAAAAGGACAACCTCGGCAAGAAGAGCAAAGACGCTGACGACGTCTTCACCATCAACGCTCGCTACTACTTCTAAGTTAGTAATATTGCGTATTGGTGCGATGACTGCTTAGTCATCTATCAAAAAAACCGGCTCATCTGAGCCGGTTTTTTTATTTCTAATCATTATTGGCAAGCAAGTACAAGAATACGTACAATGTGTTAAATAACTCATTAACAGGAGCTAAAGCATGGATGTCATGAGCTACTCAACCTTCCGAAGCAATCTTGCCAGCACTCTGGACAAGGTTAACGACAACCATAAACCAGTGATGATCACTCGCCAGAACGGCAAACCTGCGGTTGTGATGTCCCTGGAGGATTTTAATTCCTACCGGGAAACCGCTTACCTGATGGCCAGCCCTGAAAATGCACAGCGCCTGAACGAAGCCATTGCTCAAATTGAAGCCGGAGAATGTCAGCAACACAAGATCATCGAAGAATGATTCTTTCCTGGGCAGAGACCGCATGGGCTGACTACCTTTATTGGCAGCAGACTGATAAAAAAAACGTGAAACGCATCAACACACTGCTTAAAGATATTCAACGCCAACCCTTTGAAGGCTTGGGAGATCCTGAACCACTTAGACACAACTGGTCAGGCTACTGGTCAAGGCGCATTGATCGTGAACACCGAATCGTTTACAAGGTCACCGACAAGAGTATATTCATCGCTCAGTGCCGTTATCATTATTAAGAAACGCTGACCGGAGAACTCAGCCAGCGCTTACTATCTTTCAGATTTTCAGTTCAGCGAATCAACGAAGGATCAGACCATCCCCGCCAAACACTTGAATCGCAGCACGAGTCACACCTGCACCAAAATCCCGGGCAAAACGCTCAAGCGGTGAAAGCCTGGAAGAAAAGTCAACAATGTCTTCTATTCCCACGACTTCACGAGCCACATAGCCAGGACTGCCAAGACCATCCAGAAGACCCAGTTCTACCCCCTGCTCCCCGGTCCAGACCATTCCGGTAAACACCTTTTCATCGTTTTTCAGACGCTCACCCCGCCCCTCTTTGACACTATTGATGAACTGTTCATGAATGGTATCGAGAGAAGCCTGCCAGAGTTCAGTGGCATTTTTATCCATGGGTCGGAAAGGGTCATTAAACGCCTTGAACTCACCGGAGGTATACGTACGACGAGTGACACCCAGTTTTTCCATAGCCTCAACAAATCCGAAGCCGGAAGAGATCACACCTATGGAACCCACCAGGCTGGCCTTGTCGGCATATATGGCATCTGCAGCCGCGGCCACATAGTAACCACCAGAAGCACCAATATCCGTGATGACCGAATAAAGCGGAATTTCAGGGTAGATACCACGCAGGCGGCGTATTTCATCATAGATATAGCCAGACTGAACCGGACTGCCACCAGGACTGTTGATTCGCAGAATGACAGCTTTGGTACCTGGATCTTCAAAAGCTCCTCGCAACCCGGCAACGACAGTGTCCGCACTGGCGTCACCACCCTCAGCAATCACACCATTGATATCCACCAGAGCGGTATGAACCCCGGAACCGGCAGCGACTGAAGCGTCGTACTGCATAGTTTTGTAGAAAAGCCCGACGCTCAAGAACAGCCAGCTGAAGGTGAGCAGCTTAAAGAAAATGCCCCATCTGCGCGCCCGGCGCTGCTCCTTGAGTGCGCCATGGGCCAGACCTTCCACCAGTTTCCAGGCCCTCGCCCCTTCCTTGCCAGACAACGGCTCACCGGAAATGGATTCACTTTCCTTCCATTTATCCATTCAAACACCCCTACTCATTCTGTTCACCCCACGACCTTCCAGCCACCGAACCAGATCATCAAAAGAATCCGCCACACACACAGGATCGTGCTTCAGCAGTTCATCCCTACTCTGGGCGCCGTAAGTCACTGCCACCCGCTCCATTCCCATACATGCCGCCATCTCCAGATCAAAACCGGAGTCGCCCACCATCAGGGCCTCATCGACGGACACTTGCAATTCATCCAGCAACTGCTCCAGCATCAGCGGGTGCGGTTTCGAACGGGTTTCATCGGCACAGCGACTGGCGGCAAAATAATTTTCATACCGGTTCGCCTTCAAGGAGCGATCCAACCCCGGCCGCCCCTTGCCGGTTGCCACTGCCATCCTGGTGCCACGACCTTTCAGCCAGTCCAGCCCATCGGTCACCCCCGGAAAAGGGGCAGAAGGGCTTTGCTCCAGGCTAAGGTAATGCTGACGATAGGCCCTGATGAAGCCGACCATCTCATCTTCGCCAAGATCAGGGTACAGGCTACGGGCTGCATTACCCAGACTCAAGCCAATAACACCTTTGTAGCAAGTCTCATCAAGCACCGGCAACCTCAGCTGCTCTGCCCCCAGGGACAGAGCCTGCACAATATTTGGCACAGAGTTGATCAGCGTTCCATCCCAGTCAAAGATAACCAGCGAATACTTCCTGTTCATTCCAGACCTGACACTCCCAGTTCTTATCTAATAATTCATTTGCATTCAAAACCAGATCAGCCAGCCGAAAGGCCAGCCAGCAGCTCCTGTAAATCTTCAGGCAGGGGCGCCTCAATCTTCAGTGACTGACCTTCCGGCATCACCAGCTCAAGACTGGACGCATGAAGGAACAGTCGCTTCAGCCCCAGCTGCTTATACCGGCGGTTACCCTCATCATCGCCATACTTGTCATCACCAAGAATCGGGTAACCTGCATGCAGACAGTGCACGCGAATCTGGTGCGTTCTCCCGGTAATCGGACTGGCTTCAACCAATGTCGCCTGGCCCTGCTGATGACTGTAACGTTCCAGCACCCGGTAGCGGGTCTTGGAGCGTTTGCCTTCCAGGTCCACCCGCACCATGCGCTCACCAGATTGCAGGGTATTCTTCTGCAGAGGCGCATTCACCAGGAGCTTGCGGCTCGGCCAGCGCCCCACCACAAGGGCGTTATAGATTTTGCTGATCCGATCTTCCTGAAACTGATTGTGCAGGTAGCGGAGCATGCTGCGCTTTTTGGCGATCATCAGGCAGCCGGAGGTATCCCGGTCAAGACGGTGCACCAGCTCAAGAGTTCGCTCATCCGACCGGATTTTCCTCAGAGCCTCGATCACCCCGAAAGTGATCCCGCTGCCACCATGCACGGCAATGCCTGAAGGCTTGTTCAGAATAATCAGCTTGGAATCTTCATAAAGGATGGCGCTTTCAAGCTTTTCCGCAATGCCATTGCCAGGCAATCTGACAGCATTCTTTTCAGCAACACGCACAGGAGGTATACGCAGCAAATCACCCGACTGTAACCGGTAAGCCGCCTGCACCCGCTTCTTATTTACCCGCACCTCTCCTTTGCGGATGATGCGATAGACCCGGGTTTTCGGCACACCCTTGAGTTCACGCACCAGGTAATTATCCACACGCTGACCGGCATCATCGGTTTCAATGGTGATGAATTGCACGCCGGGGCGCTGTCCCGGCAAATCCCGGGAGTCGTTCTGTTGTCTGTCCATCGGCCTATGTTATCAGCTTTGGCTCATTTGAAGCACTTGCAGATTACTGATATAGTTGTGTGACCGCTCTGTACACAGACAAAAGAGCGGTTCGATTTTCGAATCCTGAGTACGGACAACAGCGGAAAAGCGATAAAGCATCCCTGATCACGCCGATAAAGCCCAGGACAATTGAAGTTACAGAGCACGGCCGGAGCCGTGAGAAGATAAACAGCGCTATCCTCTGTCAGCATGCGCCCCTGATTCCGGGCGTGAGGAAGGTCCCGGGACTGTCAATGATTACCATCGGCATTAAACGCCATTGAGACACCGAATTCCCGGTAGCACCACTTCCCCGCCCCACGCACAGCATCCGCAAAAATGCTGTGCAGTTTATTGCTAATACAGTTACCCAGCAGGTTACAGAAGCACTGAACGGTAACTCGGTTAGCAGATATAAAAATCCGGTAGAACCGCACCCTTGTCGGGCTGATTGACGGACCGGAAAAAAGAATCGGGCAGTGTCGGCTTGAGAGGCTAGCCTCGAAACCATATCGGTACTCTATGAAGAGAATGCTCATCAACGCCACTCAGTCAGAAGAGTTGCGTGTTGCACTGGTCGATGGACAACGTCTGTTTGACCTGGATATAGAATCAGGCGCGAGAGAACAGAAAAAAGCCAATATCTACAAAGGAAAGATCACCCGGGTTGAACCCAGCCTGGAGGCCGCCTTTGTTGACTTCGGCGCCGAACGTCACGGATTTCTCCCTCTTAAGGAAATTTCCCGCGAATATTTTTCCAGCCCCCACCATGGTGGCCGCCCCAGCATTAAAGACGTAATCAAGGAAGGCCAGGAAGTCATCGTCCAGGTCGACAAGGAAGAGCGTGGCAACAAAGGTGCTGCCCTGACCACCTTGATCAGCCTGGCAGGCCGCTATCTGGTACTGATGCCCAACAACCCTCGTGCCGGTGGTATCTCCCGTCGCATCGAAGGCACCGAACGGGTAGAATTGCGCGAAACTCTCAGCAGCCTGAATATTCCTGCCGAGACGGGCGTTATTGTCCGTACCGCAGGCCTGGGTCGCTCCCAGGAAGAACTGCAATGGGACCTGGATTACCTGCTGCAACTCTGGAGCTCCATCAAGGAAGCTGCTAATCAGCCAGCACCTCTGCTGATTTACCAGGAAAGCAATGTCATCATCCGGGCCATCCGCGACTACCTGCGCCAAGACGTTGGCGAAGTTCTGATCGACAAGGCCTCCGTGCACGAAGAAGCCCTGGACTTCATCAAACAGGTGATGCCGCAGTATCTGCACAAGATCAAGCTTTACCGTGACAGCATTCCGCTGTTCAACCGCTTCCAGATCGAATCGCAGATCGAAACTGCTTTCCAGCGCGAAGTGAAACTGCCTTCCGGCGGCTCCATCGTTATCGATCCGACTGAAGCCCTGGTTTCCATCGATATCAACTCTGCCCGTGCTACCCGCGGCGGAGATATTGAAGAAACCGCGCTCAACACCAACCTGGAAGCGGCCGACGAGATTGCCCGTCAGCTGCGTCTGCGTGACATCGGTGGCCTGATCGTCATCGATTTCATTGACATGAGCAACAACCGCAACCAGCGGGAAGTTGAGAACCGTATCCGCCAGGCCCTGACCGTTGATCGCGCCCGTGTCCAGACCGGTCGCATCTCCCGCTTCGGCCTTCTGGAGATGTCCCGCCAGCGCCTGCGTCCGTCCCTGGGTGAAACCAGCGGCGTGGTCTGCCCCCGCTGCTCCGGCCAGGGCAGCATTCGTGATATCGAATCCCTCGCTCTTTCTATCCTGCGACTGATGGAAGAAGAAGCGATGAAGGACAAGACTTCCGAGATTCGCGCTCAGGTACCAGTGCCCGTTGCAGCCTTCCTGCTCAACGAAAAACGCACGGCCATCGCCAAAATCGAGAAGCGTCACCAGGCCCGTATCGTTGTGATACCAAACGCCAACCTGGACACGCCTCACTACGATGTTCAGCGTCTGCGTGACGACCACGTGACTGAACAGTCAGAAAGCAGTTACGAAATCCTTGAAACCGATGAAGCCTCTGAAGAAACCGCCAGCGGCAAGCCTGTGGTTCGCCAGGAAGCCGCGGTCAAAAACATCGCTCCAACGCAGCCCGCACCTGTTCAGCAGGAAAAGCCCGGCCTGATCAAGTCTTTCGTGAAAGCCATCGGCGGCCTGTTCGGCAGCAGTGAAGCTGAAGCACCTCAGCAGCAGAAGCAGGAAAAGGAACCAAGACAGGCCAAGCCACAACAGCGCCAGTCCCGGGATCAGCAAAATCGCAATGGCAAGCGCAAGCCCCGTGACCGTGACAATCGCAGAGAGCAGCAGTCTGCCTCTGAAGAGCGCCAGCCCAGAGGTGATCGCCGCAAAGGCAGCCGCCAAGAGCGCAACCCTGAACAACAGCAAGAGCGCAGTGCTGAACAGAAGCAGGAGCGTCAACCTCGCCAGGAACGCCAGGAACGTCAGGAACGCCAACCCAGGCAGGAGCGTCAATCCAAACAGGATCGTGATCGTCAGGAACCACGAAACGAGCCTCGGGTAGCTGAGACTGAAGAGCAGCAGGAAGACAGACGCCGTCGTCGTCCAGGCTCTGCTCAACGCAGAAGAAGCAACCGGCCTTCCCAGAGAGACCAGGTACAGGACCAGCCAACACTGCCGCCTCTGTCCCAACAGCAGCCGGAGAAAGCGCCAGCCAGGGACAAGCAGCCGGAAGCTGTCGCCGCTACCGAGCAGAAACCTGCCAGGGTTGAAGCTGCTGTAAAACAGGAAAAGCCGCTCGCTGCAAAACAGCCTGCCCTGAATGAGCAGCCTGTTACTGCACCGACTCCAGCTAAGGCTCCTGAGGCACCTGCCAAAGAAGTGGAAGCTCCTGCAAGGGAACAAGCGACCAAGCCTGAAGCTCCGGCTAAGCAGCAGGAAGTCAGCGAAGCAGCTTCTCCAGCAGTCAGCCAGCAGCCTCGAATGACTGAGATGGCCAAGGCCGTAGCAGCTTCTCATCAACCGACTCCAGCTAAAGCTGACACAGCTCCAGCCTTCAAGGCAAACACTGCCCCAGAACAGGTTACAGATGCACAGCCTAAGGCACAGGAGCCACAGAAAGCGGCTCCTGAGGCGAAGCCTGCTGTTGAAGCCCCTGCCATTAAGGACAAGGCTGAAGCACCAGTCGCCGAAGAATCGGCTTCCAGGCTTCAAGCTTCTACTGAAGAGCCTGCTCCGAAGTCTGAAGAGCCTGCCGAACATAAAGCTCCTGCTCCACGCCGTCGTCAGCGCAGCCGTACCCGCGCCCTGAACGACCCCCGTCAGAAGCGTAAGGCAGAGCAGCAGAAGGCAGAAGAAATCAAAGCAGCTACTGCTGCTGATCAGAAGGAAAAGGTTAAGGCTGAAACTCAGGTGCCTGCATCAATGGAACAGGCTCCCCTGATACCTGCCGCTACTCAGGAAGCTACTTCTATCCCTCAGAGCACTCAAAAGCCGGAAGCAGTTGCAGAGACTGTTCAGCAGGAAGAAGTGAAGCCGGAGATTCCAGCGATCTCCGCTGGCAGCCAGGAGGACAAGAACCAGTCTACGGAAACCTCTCACTGAGCAGGTAACTGCTAGTACCCCGTCCCGCTGCCAATGATAGGTTCAGTGGTTCGTAAAGCGGCCATATGCAAGGCAGACTTGTGCAGGCGTAGTCATTCTACGTCAATCAAGTCTAACGCTGTCAGATGGCCGCTTTACGAACCATCCTTCGGACTCAAG
>JBPCXN010000333.1:0-11610 GCA_051008495.1 Endozoicomonas sp.
TTGACCCGTCTACAAGTGTAGGGCTGATACTTGTTTCTCGTGTCCACGAAGGAAGCCATATGCTCACTGTTACCCAGTTGGCCAGGAAATATCACATCTCAAGAACCACCGTTCTGTACTACGAACGTGAAGGGCTGCTCTCGCCGCGCTCGCGTTCGGAGAATGGCTATCGGTGGTACGGAGATGATGAAGCCGTAAGACTGGAAGCCATCATGGCATACCGGTCTTACGGCGTGCCGATAAGGGACATAGCATCATTGCTTGATCGTACAGAGGACATGGAACAGGAACGCATTTTGCGCAACCAGTTTGCTGCTCTTGAAGAGGAGATACAGAAACTGCGTCAGCAGCAAAAGGCGATCGTTATGTTATTGGAACAACCTACTTTACTGGAGCAACAGATGGTCAATAAAGAACGCTGGGTGGAAATCATGAAAGCCGCCGGTTTTGATGAACAGGCCATGTACAACTGGCACAGGCAGTTTGAAAAAATGGAGCCTGAAGCTCACCAGGAATTCCTGGAGTCCCTGAGTATCGATAAAAAGGAAATAGAAGACATTCGCGCCTGGTCTAAAAAATAATCCTGAGCATGTGTGAAGCCTGACCACTCGGCTACACACATCCTGCCCATCTGGAAGCAAGATTGAATCATTGCCTCTTCGGATGGGCAGAAAACACCAGAAGAAGACTGATTACCAGGGCAAAAACAGCGCGTTTGATCGAGGCAGAATGAACCCAGACCACAAAAATCAAGCCCAATGTATCAACAGCTACAGAGTTTTTAAGAGCAACTTCGTGCAATATCCGGGCTGATCCTGCGTTGTTTTTACCCACCTAACTCAACAACCACCGGCTAAAGCCGGTGGGTTAGTTTTACGGACTGAAAGTCCGGATACGCGTCAAAGACGCGTTGACGCTAACCTTCAGTCCGGAAGTTATCGTCTACCCTTGGCTCGAAATGATGATCCAAATATTCTTTGATCATATCTTCTGTAAGCTCTCCTGATGTTACGCAAAAGTAGCCTCTTGCCCAGAAGTGCCTACCCCAATAGCGCTTCTTCAAGTCTGGAAAACTCTCAAAAAGCTTTGTCGATGATCGCCCTTTTATCCTGCGCATTATTTCACTAGGAGCCATGTTTGGCGGTGACGAGAGCAAAAGATGAATATGATCTTTACTCACTACACCTTTCAGGATCTCTATTTCAAACGCCTGACAGGTTTCTCTAATCAGCTCTCTTGCCCTGAGACCTATATCTCCACGCAAAACCTGATAGCGATACTTCGTGACAAACACAAAGTGATACTGAATCTTAAAGACTGTGTGACTACCGTACCTATAGTCCATCGCCCTACTTCCAGTCCGAACGTGCGGGCGGAAAGTATCATAGCTAAAGCTGACCGGCTAAAGCCGGTGGTTTTAACCTTTTAGGAGACTAATAAAACAACCCCCAGCCGATACCCTTTAAAACTATTTTCGGGTAAAAGCACTATGAGTTATGGACCTGTAGATAACAGCCCTTCTTTAGGAGTAATCAATCAGCAGCTGCTGCAAAAGGAGCAGATACTGGGATCGGAAGCGGGGGGCACCCGATTCGGCTGGTTTAATAATTGCCTTGTTGAAGAACATGAAGTCGCTAAGGGCACATTCCCGCGATGTCAGGAAGAACTGGCGAAACTCATGCTCGATAAGCGGAAACCAAAATTAACAAAGCTTCGGGATCGTCAAATAGACGTTGTCATCCCTGTCCATGCCAATCAGCTGTGCCTGAAGGTTATGAAAAACATGATGGACGGCTTCAGTATGCTGGCAAAAGCTGAAGGAAACGCGGCAGAAGATTTCAGTCTTCAGAAAAAAGCCTCCACCAGCGATTTGAAAAGATATTTCCCAGATGACCTGCTGCAATACACACAGCAAAACCACCAGAACCTCTATGACAGGATAATGACTGCTTCTGTGGACCAACTCGGTGATCTGGCTCGTGAAGCAAAGGAGGAAAAAAGTTTCGGTGATCAGGCGGCTCATACTAAGGCTCAAAGCAAAACCAGTTTCCAGCGGGAACAACAGCAGGCTGCGCCCAGCCGCACTTATCAGCAACCTGCTGCGGCCTCTGCCAATCCGGTAGCTCCAGAGCCAGTTTCGGCAAAAAAAGGAACCCTGTCGCCTGCAGTTCTGCAGCTGATGAATACTCTGCAGGCGCAAAAATATTCAAGTTCTGGTGTTTTCCACAGTACAGCCTGGACTCTGTCTCGAATCAATACAATCGCCGGTGGGCAGCTTGATGATCCTGAGCTGCTTAACCAGCTGGAGTCGCTGGCCAACAAAATAGCCGGATCAAGGGAGTATCAGAACAGCCCCGTTCTCCAGAGGACTATGGCAGACGCTGTCAATCAGTTGCCAGCATCCCGGTTCAAACAATATCTGGAACAGCGTCTTACCGTTCAGTCTTTAGCGCAGCAGCCACCTGTTCAGAGCCGGACTTCTCCGTCGCCATATCAGACTCCTCAACCCAAACCACGCTCCAATCGCTCACCATCAGGTACGCCATCGCCGGTCAGATCAGCCTCTACCAGGCAGCAGCCATTGACTCCTGCGGGGGAAGTTGCCAGCAGGATCGGGCTGAATCAGATACACACTCGGGCTGTCCAGCAGGTGTTCGACCATGGCCAGACTATTGCAGAAATTGAAACTGCGGTAGGAGCCTGCGCTTATCTGGGCCGTCAGGGATGCCAACTGCCCTTTGGTTTTCTGCTGGAGGGGATGGCGAGATACCCTGACGATGCTCGAAGTTTGGTAAAACATAAGCCCGGCGAAGATCCTGCTTTTGATAAAACCATTGCTGATAACTTCCTGCGCAAGTGCGTTCTGGGTTATGCCCGGTTCGGCCCGTGCCCGCCCGAAACAGAAAGGTATCTGACCACAATAAACCTGTGGCACGAGCCGGATCTACTGGACAAAATACAGCCCATTCACCAATGGAATGATGCGTACACTGCTATTAATGGTCAGTCATTAAGTCCGGATCTTATGGTCTATGCCCTGTCTGCCCAGAAAATGTCTCCGAAAACTGTCGGGCGCATCAATGCGCTGCCTGCCTCCGGTGTGTTGCAGGATGCACAGAACCGAGCTGCCCGGCATCCAGATATAAACCGCATTGCCCAGACAATTGACGGCAGTGGTCAATACCCGTCAAGTGCCGCAGTCAAAGTGTGCAAGGATGTAGCTCTTTATGCATCGGGGAAAATGACAGAAGCGACGTACAACAGGGAAAAAGAGCATATTGACAAAGCTCTGGATGCGATCAGTTACAGCTGGGTTCCCAACTACCTGAATAACCAGACTTTGTTGTATGAGTTTATAGGCAATACTCTTCAGCTTCCCCCGCATCATCGGGATATTCCAAGGCTGGCACAATGGCTTGAAGGATGGCACCGCGCCAGGGAGGCGGGGCAGGGAGTTGAGTTTTTCAATAGTCTGGCCCCTGGGGCCCGGCAGGATCTGCGAAAAGTCTATGATCACCTGGCCCTGGCGAATTTGCAGAATTTCAGTCAAAACCTGCTGCAGCTCGAACCCTTTATTTCCGGTGCTGTTCAGCTGGAATATCTGAAAAATGATATTGAAATCAGCAGAAATTTCAAAGGCAAGGCTCATCAGGATATGCTGGCGGAGCGATATCAGGATGTTCTGCTGCGTCCGGGCCAGAGAACGATTGCAGATGGCAACTGCGGTTTTGCTGCCATTGCCATGTTAACAGGCGATTCTCCACAGCAGGTGCGGAACAAGGCGCGACAGGCTGCTCTGGATATGCAGAGTTATATGGATAATGGAAACCTGGATCAGATCCGGGGAGATGACGCATATAAAAAACGGGTGAAAATTGCAGCACTTAGCTTTCAGCAGAATGTCTGGATTGAAGGGCTGGATAACCCGGGAAAACGGGCCGGAGTTGTTGGCCTGGACCCAACTAAAATAGACTTATCCAAAGATACCAGATTTCAGCCTGAAGCATACTGGATGACTGATGAAGACCAGCAATACCTGGCTGTAGCCTATGGTCGTCCGGTATTTCCCTTTGCCGAAGTGGACGAAGGCAACAGGCATTTTGCCAAGTATGTTTCTGCGGATGGTGAACTGAAATACTGTTTAGACGATAAGGTTTATAAAGAAGGGCTGGTCATACTCAGGCAGAAAAAGCCAGCCCCTCTGGCATTGATCAATATGGGTGAGTTTGGCACCGCTCACTGGATGCCCATGGTTCCTGCTCCGGCTCGCAGAAGAACCGGAGCCATCAGCAGGACTTCGGTTACAGTCGCACCACTTGCCAGAGACGAAGCGCTTACCAGCATCCGTCAAAGCAGGCTTGACCAGCAAAGGTATCTGGAAACACTCAAGAATAATCCAGACCTGATTCCTGCAGGGCAGAACTTTCTGCCAAGACCCGAATCGCCGAAATATTATGAATCTCTGGGACAGTCCAGTCTGGAGCAGCCCGCTTCACTCCACGGCTACCAGCAGCAATGGCTTCGGGAAGACCCGATGATGTCTATTCAACAGGGAGCGATTGACCCACAGGCTGGTATGTATAACAACCTGACAAGTCTCCCGCCCGCTTCTCTGGTAGCCATGCCAGGTGCAGCTATGCCAAGTATTACCGCAGGTTTGACCTCCCTGAACATCCAGCAACCCCCTGTTGAACAGTTGGCGCCTGCGAATCCTGAACGGACACCGGGGTTTACAAATTTTGGTGCCAGAACCTGTTTCTTTAATGCCGGGATGAACCAGCAGATTGTTGGAATGACCATGGCCGAGGTTGCCGCCCTGAAAGAACAGGCTTTTACACTCAGACGACATCATCCTGGGATTTATCAACACAAATACCAGACAACGTATGGCGAGCGCACCCAGATACGGGACGGAGGCAAAAGAGCTAACGTAATGCTGAAATTTGCTGAGCTGGCAGAAAAAACCATGAGAGCCCGCAGTGGTAAGCCAATAAGCAATATTAAACAAAGCCTGTTGAATTTACATAAAGCCTGCTATGAACTCGGGCGTTCAACCGATATTGAAAGCAGTCGTTTCAAGACGTTTTACCCGAAAGAAGTACAAGATCACTTTGAAGGACCTCAGCAGGATGCCCATGAGTTCATGGGTAAGCTGCTGGAGATTGTTGATGAAGACAATCTTCTGTCCAGCCCCCTTTCGCAGGGGTATGAGATTCAGACAACCGACGGCAGTGGTATGACCAAAAACCTGGTGGGTGCAGCCCAGAATATAATACAGGTTCCTATCAAAGGCAGCCTGCAGGAATGTCTGGCTCCTCATTCCGAGGATATGGGAAAGAACGAGTGGTTAACGTTTGAAGACGGACAAAGCCATGCTGCCAGAAAGACTGATTTTTATGCGCATCCTGACCCGAGATCCATCCGGAGGCTGAAACTCCAGGTAAAAGCCTGGGAGGTGAAACCGAACACAGTCATGCCGGAAAAATTAACCCAAAAAGCCCGGAACCTGGTATTGAAGCACCCTTTCGAAAGAATCAATGTACCCCTGAAAAACTCGACCACCGGTGAATTTGAGCCTACTCCCATGGAAGTTAAGACAATTGTTGCCCATATTGGTGATAACCCTGCAGGCGGGCATTATATTACCTTTGAGCAGCATAACGGGCAGTGGTATCGATATGATGATGAGAAAACTTTTCCGGTAAACCTGAAGATCGCTTTCGAGGGAAACGACGCTATGGTGCCCTATATGTTCGGTTTTGAGAAAGCGGTTTAATTCTCGTTTCCGCGCAGGAAAAAAACACGGGTTCCCACGCTGGAAACTCAAGCCGCCTGTTCAACCAGCTCCGGCAGATGTTCTGGTTCGACTGTGTGCTCCTTACCCAGCCACAGGTAAACACAGGGCAGTACGAACAGGGTAAACAGAGTACCAATCAGCATGCCTCCGACGAGGATAATACCAATGCTGTTCCGGGCTTCTGCCCCCGCGCCGGTAACCAGCACCAGTGGAAAGTGCCCGAACACTGTCGCCATGGTAGTCATCAGGACCGGACGCAATCGTGTCTGTGCCGACTGCCGAATGGCATCCAGCTTGCTCAAGCCTTTCTTCTGCAGTTCATTGGCAAACTCGGTGATCAGGATGCCATTCTTGGCCACCAGCGCCACCAGAGTGATCAGGCCTATCTGGGCATAGATGTTCAGTGTCGTCAGACCAAGGAAGCTGAGCATCAAAGCACCGGACAGTGCCAGGGGGACAGAGCCTGCCAGCACCACCAGCGGTAGCCGGAAACTGTTGAACTGCACTGACAACAGCAGATAGACAACGGCAAGAGCCATCAGCAGCACTGACATCATACTGCTGCCTTCCGTCCTCAGCTGCCGGGAAATGCCGGCATAATCGATGCTGTAGCCTTCCGGCAGAATCTCTGCCGCAGCCTTCTCCAAAGTGGCCAGCGCCATGTCGCTGGTTACCCCGGGAACGATCCCGCCCATGATACGAAACGCTCTCTGCTGGTTGAACTTGCCCAGCGCCCTCGGGCTGACTTCCCTTTCCAGGCGGGCAATAGCCCGCAGCGGAATCCAGTCTCCATCAGGATTCACCAGGGATAAATCCATCAGAGCCTCCGGCTCGGAGCGATCGTCACTGTCCAGCTGAGAGATCACCCGATAGGCTTTGCCCCGCAAGTCAAACCGGTTAACGAACTGCTCGGAGTTCATGGCATTGAGCTGGGCGTTGACCGAGTTCATATCCAGGCCCAGATCCGCCATGCGATCACTGTCAAACACCAGCCGGGCCTGAAGCAGATCAACTTTCAGGTCGGTGCTGGCGAACATGAACTGGCCGCTGCCGTAGGCTGCACCAATCAGTTTTCCGGCATATTCCGCCATGGTCAGGTAATCATCAGGCCCCTGCACAACCAGTTCCACATCGAACTGCCCGGCAGTTGGCAGAGCCGGTGGCAACACCGGGAAGACTCTCAGGCCGCTGATGCCAGAGAGAGTCTGGTACACCTCAGGCAGCATTTCCTGCACACTCCGGCTGCGGTCGCTGTAATCGACAAACTCAATACCACCAAAGCCATTCGATGGATTCAGCACCTGCCAGATATCAGTCTTACCATCCAGGCCTTCCAGAGAGCTGACGACAACATCCATGTATTGATTGGTGTAATCGATGGATGCTGCGGCAGGCGCTTCGACAATCATCATGATGCCGCCTTCGTCTTCCACCGGCGCCAGCTCCTTACTGGAAAACAGATAGAAAGGCACCATCAGCAGGGAAAGCAGCAGAGCCGC
The DNA here is from genome assembly GCA_051008495.1 of Endozoicomonas sp. GTDB lineage: Bacteria > Pseudomonadota > Gammaproteobacteria > Pseudomonadales > Endozoicomonadaceae > Endozoicomonas_A. The sequence goes on from JBPCXN010000333.1 coordinate 7,297, forward strand.
AGTCAGTAACTGCGCTTTCCAGTCGAACACCCGGTTCAAGGCTCTGTCATAACCTGTTCGCAAGCGGTCAAAGTAGCCATTGACTCTACGGGTCAACTTTCCTTCCCGGCCTCTCTCCGGGTTGACCCAGGCGCTCATTACCGGAGACAGGGTGATGGCCACCAGGCCGGAAATGATCACCGCCACAGCCAGGGTAAAAGCAAACTCTCTGAACAGGCTGCCGGTAAGCCCCGAAACAAAACCTATGGGTGCATACACAGCAGCCAGGGTCAGCGTCATAGCGACAATAGGGCTGAGCAGTTCTCTGGAACTCTTTAGTGCAGCGTCCAGACGGGATCGCCCCTGCTGCATATGGCGCGCAACATTCTCCACGACGACAATAGCGTCATCGACAACCAGCCCCACTGACAGAACAATGGCCAGAATCGTCAGCAGGTTGAGGGTGTAACCCATGACCCAGATAACCGCCACAGCGCCAAGAATCGATAGCGGAATAGTCGCCAGGGGAACCAGCGCTGTGCGCAGTGAGCCCATCAGTGCCAGCACCACAATGCCTACCAGGACGATGGTCTCCAGCAGGGTTGTGAAGATTTCCAGCAATGCAGCCCGCATGTATTTGGTGCCGTCATAACCAATGCCGATATGCATGCCATCGGGCAGATTGCTATTGATGGCATCCAGCATGGGATAGAGTTCATCACCAATCCTGATTTCATTGGCTCCGGGCTGAGGCCAGATGGCAATAAACACCACCTGCTGCTGATTGTTCCGGGTGGTTTCCGAGCCGGTATCTTCCCCCAGTTCAATCCTGGCCACATCCCCCAGTCTGATCACAGCGTTGCCGTCTTTACGTACGACCAGCCGGGCAAAATCCTCAGGGGTTTTCAGCGTGGCGTTACTGAGAAGGTTGATCTGCTGCCGGTGATTTTCCGTCTTACCCAGTGTGGCGATAACATTGTTGGCTTCCAGGGCTGTCCAGATCTGGCTGGCGGGCATATTCAGAGCGGCCAGTTTCACCGGGTCAAGCCAGACCCTCATGGCCGGGTCTCTCTGCCCATGCAGACCGATCCGCTGCACGCCAGTGATCGTCGCCATCTTTGGATTTACCCGCCGATTCAGATAGTCGGTGACTTCAGCCCGGCTTTTGCTGCCACCATCGACGCTCAGATAGAAGACAGCACCAGCACGATCCGCCCTCTGCAGAGTCACTGAAGGGTCTTCAGCGGCGGCGGGAAACTCGGAGCGTATCTGGTTTAACTGAGAGGTCAGCTCGGCAAGCGCAGCACTGCTGTCTTCATTCAGTTTGAGCCATACGGTTACCGTGCTCATGCCCGCCGAGGTTTTTGAGTCAACAAAATCCACTCCGGGAATCGTCATGGCGACCCGCTCAACAGGGTCGGTAATAAAGCCCTGAACGACTGCCGCAGAGGAACCCTCAAAGCGGGTGGTGATCACCAGGGAAGTGCTTTCAACCTGGGGAAACTGCAATACGGCAATCTTTTTTGCGGCCATGATGCCGGACAGAAGCAGAACCAGAGCGATAACCAGTGAAATCACCGGACGTTTTACAAAAATATCCATCTGGTACCTCAAATGCCGGAAAGCTGTTGGTCACTGTCGTTTTTATTCTCAAGGGACTCGAGATCATTGATGGTTTGCTGAATGCCGTGGTCTTTCACCGGGTAAACGAGCAGTCCAGGTTGCAGCTTGAAAGCACCGGCTCCTGCCAGGATTTCACCTCCCTGCAGCCCTTCTTCAATCAGAACCCTGTTGCCACTGTGCTGGTTAACAGCAACGTTGCGTCGCTCGGCACGGTAGGCTCCAGTCTCCTGGGCGGGCTGAAGCTGATAGACAAACGAACCCATTTCATCGTACTGAACCGCTTCCAGAGAGACAGAAATCAGAGACTGTTCTGCCCCTTGAGGCAGTGTTATCTGCACAGAGCTGTTATGAGCAAACCCCGCCGGGCGAGCGGATATACGTGCGCGGTACTTGTGAGTGCGCGTATTGGCTGAAACCACCGGGTCCCTGGCAATCACTTCAGCAGGAAAGCTTTCATCCTGTGAGCCAACCAGGCGGACGGTGACAATTGAGCCGGTTTCCAGCCGTGCGTGAAACTGGGGAACCGAGAATTCCACCCACAGCCAGGGACTGTTGCCAACAAAGCTGGCTATGTTCGTATTCGCTTCAAGGTAGCTGCCCTGTTCCAGCTGGTGCAGACCCATAACACCATCAAAGGGAGCCTTCAGCGTCTTCTTGCTGATTACGGCGTTCAGAACTTCCAGCTCTGAACCAATGACCTGCAACTGGACAGCAGCATTATCCAGTTCTGACTGACTGACGGAATTCGCCTTGCGCAGTTTACTCAACCGCTGATGTTCCAGCCGGGCCAGTTCCAGGCGGGCTCTGGCAGAGCTGACTTTGGCCTGCTCTTCGCTGATGTCCTGTTGCAGCAGAACCTGGCCCTGCTGCACCGGCTCTCCGGGTTTCACCCTGATCGCAGCAATACGCCCAGACAGTTCATTCCGGAGGGTGATCTGCTCTGGCAGAACCACCTCACCCATAACCTTTATATCCGGCTGATAGGTAATCGCCCTGGCTTCATCCAGGGCGACGGTTTCCGAGTGTTCAGGAAAGCTGTTGGCAAAAGCGATGGCAGAGCGGATTTCCAGTACTTTGTAACCGGCCAGGCTGCCAACCAGCAGGGCGCACAATACCAGGGTCAGAATCCAACGACCTGATTTCATAAGTTGCCTCTTGTCTCTACTTCGGTGGCGGCAAAACCACTCAAAAGTGTTTTGTTGTTCGTGCGAGACATGTCGACCCGGCTGCCATCAGCTATAAGCGATAACTGACTTACACCCTGGATTGTGTTGCCCTGACAGGGAAACACAAATTTATTACGCTCTCCGTACCATCAGTCGCCCAGGTAACTCCGCAATCTATTGTATGGCCTGCCCCCAAAATCAGGCTTTGGAGCCAGGCTGTCGGCATTATAAAACTTCAAGTAAACTAGAGGTCAACAGTAATTTTCACACTACCGTTCACTGGCCATGTCTGTACAAAAAGAGCCGAAGTTCCTGGCTATCGGAGAAGTTGCCGAGCGCAGTGGCGTCGCCAGTTCTGCGCTACGCTTTTATGAAACCAGGGGGCTGATCCAATCGCTCCGTACCGGAGGCAACCAGCGCCGTTATCACCCATCCATGCTGCGCCGTATTGCCGTGATTCAGGTAGCACAGACTCTGGGGCTAACGCTGGAGGAGATTGCCTCGGCACTGGCCTCCCTGCCTGACAACCGTACCCCCAACAAGAGGGACTGGGATCGGCTGGCGACCAAATGGGGCAGGCAGCTGGATGAGCGTATTGAGCAGCTTCAACACCTGAGGCATAACCTGTCTGGTTGTATTGGCTGCGGTTGCCTGTCCATGAGGAAGTGTGCTCTGTTCAACCCGGACGATGCCATCAGCGCCGATGGGCCGGGACCGCGTTACCTGATTGATCCTCCTTATGAAATTGACCCGGAAACCGGTGAACCTGTCTGGGAATAAGTTTTCCTGATCTGTTGCCAAAAGAGCAACTGGAGTGTGCGACTTGAAACGCACAGGTCATCAGAGGTTGAATATCGGCCGCTTTTCTTTCCTTCGAGGTTGCCATGGAATCCCACTGGCAAGAGCATAAAACACGACTGAAGCATTACATTATCAAGCAGGTAGGTCATGAGGACGTCGTGGACGATATCCTGCAGGAAGTGTATCTCAAAGCTCATACTCAACTGCATACGCTGAAATCCAAAGGCAGCATTGGCGCCTGGCTCTATCGTATTACCTATAACACCATCATGGATCACTTTCGCCAGCAGAACCCCTGGGATGAACTGCCGACAGCCTTGAGGTGCCCGAGAAGAATGAGGCAGAGCTGACCCACCAGGAGATGGCTCAGTGCATAGAGCCTCTTATTGAAGAATTGCCGAAAAAATACCGTGATCCTTTGCTGATGGCTGAACTGGAAGGCATGAGCCAGAAACAGGTAGCGGAAAAGCTGGGTTTGTCTCTATCCGGTGCAAAGAGTCGGATACAACGGGGACGTGTACAGTTACGGGAAAAAATCACTGCATGCTGTGATATCGAAGTGGAGCAGGGCTGGGTTGCGGACTATCGAATTAAAAATGAAAGCTGCAAGGACTGCCTACTAGGAGCCTGACCGAGAATGGTCACTTTTGATACAATACGGCCTCAACAAGGCTATAACTCAACCAATGTCACCACCACCCAAGTTCAAAGAAGCTCCTGCGGAGTTTGACCAGTACAACCTGTT
>JBPCXN010000334.1:0-15380 GCA_051008495.1 Endozoicomonas sp.
GGTTAGAGGCATCCATTTTCCCTTTCAGAGTCCGGAACTCTTCCAGAGTAATATCGCTGGTACAGCATCTGGCCGATGCCTGTGTCAGAAGGTTGCCTTCATCGTCGAAGGTCGCAGGCTCAAAGGGTTCAGAGCACTTCCCGGCCAGGTCAGTTTCAAGAATATTGGTGGTAGTGTGGAGGTCGCACTGTGAGTGTCGGCAAACCAGCTCCTTGTCGCTGGTGAAAGTGACATCACACTCCAGGATACCAGCCCCCATTCGAGCCGCAGCAATATACGATTCCCTGGTATGCTCCGGGAATTGCAGTGGAGCGCCACGGTGGCCAATGGAAAAGTCGGATCGATATTGTTGTGTTTGCTTTGAGCAGGCCTGCAGGGTGTCTTTCAGTTCTCCTTCATCCATGTCATTGATCAGGTAGTAGGGCCTGGGTCCCAGCTCAATGGACGACTGTTTGTTGTAATAGTCAAAGCCCCAGTAATGCTTCAGGCTGTGTCTGTCGCTGTCTGCATGGGATAGCACAGGCAGGAACAAAACTAACAGAATCATCAGTCGCTTCATGATCAATTCCTTATGTTTGTCATTATCAGACGTCAGCAAACAGAGTGTCCCTGACAGGCCGTTCAGAGTCTAAGAAGAGGCTGTTGCTGTTTCATGAAGGAAAGTTGAACGGTTTCCTGCATCCATTACGACAAAACTCTTCATCGCTAATAGGCTTGAACATTCTCTTCTGGGATGACAGCGGCAGAGACTTTGTCAGAGCTGATGGCGTCCATAACCTGGGCCGTAGCTGGCTGGAGAACAATGGTTCTGAAAATGCTGCTATCGTTGCTGTGGGTTCAACGGATACGGCCAATGATGAGGTGGATCTCAAGCACCTGTCGGTCAATATAACTGAGATGCCAGCTACTCTGTCAGGGCAGAGAGGGCTGGCAGTTTACAATCCCCGTGGTGAAATAGAGCACGACTATTTCTTTTGATGGCACAGGGCTGAGTACCTGTCAGAGTCGTTATCAGGTTACTGTGAGAAATACTTTTGTCAGCCGTTCTGGCAGCACTTGGACTGGCTTAATTGATAAGGCTGAACTGAATAAAGCGTAACCGGATATTGCCCCGAAAGAGAGTATGGCTCTTTTGGGGCAGGCTCTGACTTGCCTTAAAATGGTTAATACAAACGTATCAGCCACTTCTATTCCTTCCTTGCTGATATAAGTTAGCCGTCAGATCATGCTGCGTAAGCCGAAACTTTTTTATCCGAAACGGGTTGCCAGTTGATAAGTGACCCGGGACCACTAACCCGGAAAACTTCCCTGCCTGCCATGTCATTAATAATGGTGGCAGAACGCCAGGCAGCCAGGCTGAGCTGTGGTTCGGCAATGCCATGGCTGTGCATTCCGGCATTGACGGCATAGATTCGCCGGTTGTCCGGGCCATCCCATCGTATCCTGAAGCTGGATGAGAGCTGAAAGCGACTCTCTTCGTCCAGCTTCAGGGATGGCTGCAGCGGCTCCAGGTACTGTGGCAGCCTGTGCTCGAATCCTGTGCAGAGAATAACAATATCCGCCTGAATCACTTCGTGCAGGTCATGCAGGGCATTCTTCAACATCAGCTCATATCTGCCGTTACCCGTTTTGCTTAAACCCGCCAGGGCTCGATCTGGCAGCAGATCCCAGCTCGACTCAGGTGAACCTGAAAGGTAGGTGCGGTCATAAAGTTCACGATAGATTTCAATCAGATAGGCAGGAGTGATGCCGTCGCTGGCTAGCTTCTGTCTTTTGATAATGGTCGACTTTCTTGACGCTGGTACAGGGTAGAAACTCTCGACGTATCCAGGTGTGAAAAACTCGTTGGTAAAGGGCGTTTCGTCCAGTGGCTCGAAGTTGGGGCGACGGGATATCCACTGAACCTCTGTCGCAGCGCCCCAATTGCCCCGCAAAGCGTTCAAAAAGACTTCGGCACCAGTCTGACCGCCGCCGACAACCGCAATCTTCCTGCCGCCGAAGTCCGGCTGTCGGGCACCCAGCTCACTGGCATGAAAACAGTCTTCGCCCAGGTAACTTCTTGTGCATTCCGGCACATGAGGCATCTTGCCGGTGCCCAGACAGATGTTTCGAGTTTTAACCTCCTTCTTATCAAAGCGAAGAATAAAACGGTCTTCTTTGAAGTCAATCTCACGTATCTCGGAGTTGAATTGCAGGGACGGCAGGTTGCCAGCGATCCAGCTCATGTAGTCGACGAATTCTTTACGACTGATGACTGTTTTTTCCGTAGCCAGAAACTGGTAGAAGCGCTCCTGCTGCACAAGGTAGGAGATAAAAGACCATGGGCTGGTGGGTTGTACCGGAGTGACCATATCCTTCAGGCAGGAAGTCTGCATATGGGCTCCTGATAACATAAGGCCTGGGTGCCAGCTAAAGGACGGCTTCCGGTCATAAAATCGGGCGCTGTAGCCTGGCAGCCTATCGAGGAGGGCTGCAAGGCTCAGGTTGAACGGTCCCACTCCCAGGCCGACAAGGTCAAGAACAGTCTGCTGATCGCTATTTTGTGTCAGATTCATGTTTCATCCCTGAAGTGTCACAGCCAATGGGTTGATGAGATTAGAGCCGAGTTCAGGTAAAGGGCGTTCCGCACTGTCGCCATACCCTAATCGGAATCTCACACGGTTCAGACAAATTCGTGCCATTTCTGGCGTAAACAGGTTAAACAGTTGAAAACGCTCAGTCATCTCGGGATGGTCAGACATGTAATGCTGCAACTTCTGCCCGAGAAGCTGGTAGAAACGGTGCTCGGAAAACCCGGATTCAGCCATTACGTTGGAGATAAAGCGCAATACCGTGACAAAATGACCCGTCTGAAGATCATGAATCAGGTATTCAGCCGGTAGTCGCACTGTGACAGCGCGAACCTCTGCCGACAATGAAGCCAGTTCAGGAAAGTCCTGGTCGATCAGGCGCAGATCGCCCTGAAAGTCTTTGAGAGCCACTTTTTCAGGAATGCTACCTGCCAGCACAAGGGTAATGTTCTGTCCATGGGCTACCAGACCAATGCCGTATTTACACTGCAGGTGATAAAGCGGAACAACTACGACATTGAACAGTCGGGACAGCCATTCATCAGCGCTTAAGCCAGAGCGGCGGATATACTCTTCGATCAAAGGTTTACCGAAACCGTCCTTTTGGAAAAGCGTGGACATCAACACTGACTTTTCACCCGGTGCAGTTTTGCTGTGAACACTCTGGCGCCAGATACAGCCCAGCATTTCATGATAACGGTATGGGCCATCGGCCACTTGCTCATGAAGTGGGTGAGGGTAAAAAGCGCCGGCGGGTTCCTCAAGGACAATGGTGCCGCGGCAGGACAGGATTTCATCATGGCGGGCGATGTCAGCCAGCCATCGTGAAAGCGTTGGTCCGGTGGTAATGTAGCGGCCGGGGATGCCCCGGTAACAGGATGTGTTCAGTATTGACAGTGGCAGCTTGATATTCAGCTGCTCCGGCCTTTTCCGGTTGGCAAGGGTTCTCAGGGATTGCTGAGGCAGCATCGGGTCGCCAAATCGGCCTAAATGAACAATGTGACCAGCTGCAATCTCGCCTGCAAAGAGGTTAGTCAGCCTGTTGCGCCACTGCCAGGGGTGGACCGGAATCAGAATAAACTGCTCTGGATTAATGCCATGCAGACGACAGCTTTCCTGAAGCTGTTGTACTGCTTCTCCATTCAGCACAGCTTCCAATAGCATTGCTTCATTCAAGCCGTCGATCAGGGTCAGCTGACATTTTTCCCGGCTGAGTGCCAGCCATTCCAGCTGGATATCTGGGAGGAATTCGGTGGCGTAAGCCTCATAGTCATCCAGTCCCCAGCCCATGCGCCCTTTGCTGGCTGTGACTTTAGGGTGGCCATCCAGCAGGGATTGCAGTTCATCACCGGGCAGATCAATCATGTCCGCGGCTGTCATCAGACGATAGTTGTCCTGTACACGGACTTCCGCTATCAGAGTATTGCCCAGCTCTTCAAGAAAGTTGCACAGCGTCGCTGAACTGAAGCTCAGCTCTGTCCGGGCGTCGATAAAAAACTGGCTGGCGTCCAAGTCGTTGTTTTCTGATTCTGGAGAGCGAACAACAGTGTCCTGATCAATCAACAGCTGCCCCCATATGCTGCGCCAGGCGGAAAACGTATAAGTTATCCCGCTGTCAAGCTTTAACTCGTACTGACCAGGGCTTTGTTCCAGTGGCTGAATGGCTTCTTCCCAGGTCAGCTCGCTGAGGCTCTTGGTCAGCATCCTCAGGTTGGCCTGCTGCCAGCCTTTGCCCAGAGCTGGCGTGGCGTTTTCTTCCTGGCACAAAACTGCAGGCTGGCTCATAACTTCACCTCCTGAAAGAAGTTATTTCGGGAGCAACTGCATAGAGCTGCATGTTTGTGGGGGAAATCAAACTCTTTGACAAGCTCCCAGGTAGCCGGAGACAGCAGTTTCAGCACAGCCCTGTTATCGGCACGGGGCTCGCCAACCAGTCTTGCGGTTCTTGGGTCATCCAGGAAAAGAAAGTGAGTGATGGACCGGGTCCAGCTCAGGGAATAGCGGGAACCCAGAAACTTGTTGTTACCTACCAGGAGGTGAAAGCCCCGGTCCCAGGGTTGACAGTCGTAATAAGGAGCCAGCCGATCCTCTTTGGCCCAGTATGTTTCCATATAGCCAAAAGGCTCCCCATTGAAACAACCAATGAGTGGCCATGTTCTTGTATCAGCCAGAAGCTTGATGATGTATTCCTGAAGCTCCTCCCGGCTATGGGCCATCTCCCAGAACTCTGCCACGCGGCGCTGGTTCATCCAGTTATGGAACAGGGTAAGATCCTGTTCAGGGTCAATAGTTCTGAACGAAATGGTAACGTCGTTGTGGTAGTCGTACCTTTCATAAACTGTCCCTTTCGGCTGTGACTGCCTTACCGGGTGGTCAACACCTTTGTCGTTTTGCGTCCAGATTTCGGGCGGCACCCGGTTATGTTTTTGCCAGTGCCAGAGTGTCCGATCCTGGTAAAATCCCGACCTGATGCAGATATTCGTACCTGATCCTGAATCCCGTGCATGAATCAGCCCGTTGCTTTCGAAGCAATCACTTAATGCATCGTCAACAAGAATCTCATTTAAAGAGATGTTCCGGGCGAACAGATAATCCAGAGCTGCCGCCAGCAGGTGGTTTGGTAATTGAGCAGGGAGGTCATAGCTATTCGCAGCCGACAGCACAGGCTTGTTGTCGCCGCTTATCTTGAGCATCAGGGAATGTTCACTGTCGTCTATGATCAGGGCGCTGGATCCGTGCAGACGGATTGAAACCGGTGTGGAAAGTGACCCTGGCAGTGTGATGACTGAAGTTTCTTGCATGGCTCTTCCTTAAGTGAATTCTTTTTTGAGTTTGGGTTCAGGCTGAGTCGGACAGCCCTTGAAGCGGGTTTTTCATCGGATGGTAGATATCCAGCGGGTTTTCCAGTGTGTTTTCATTGAGGTTATTGAAGGAACAGAAAAAATTGCCCTTTGACCAGAGTTCATTGCTGTCGAGCATGTAATCAAGGCAGCTCTGATCGCGCCGACCTTCAGTGCGGATATCTTCCAGAAACTCTCTCAGTTTGAGTAAGAGGCTTTGTTCGTTAATGCCATATCCAGAACCCAGTGCGCTGATGACTCCGAAGGTCGAGTTAATCAGCAGGTAGTAGGTAAAGAGCCGGTTGCCCAGTTCTTCTTCTACATGGTGTTCGGCAGTCTGGCTGGTGGCTGGGATGTCGCCAGTTAAAAGCTGTCTTGCCAGCTGGCTGTAGCCCGTTCCCTGGCAATCCCTGAACCAGGCTTTCCTGGGGTAGCCGTCGGGCATATGAATCAGGAGGTTTTGCTGATGGGCGCCAAACAGCAGGCCGAAATCCGCCTGGGCGACAACCAGAGGCTTTACGACGATCGACAGATATTTTTCAAACCAGAGTAGCGCAGTTTCCTGTTGAGAGCAGCCACTGGTTTGCGCCAGCTGGCTGATCCGTTCGACAATGCGGGGGGATTCTGAGGGGTGATCCTGTGTCAGGCTGGCCAGCAACTCTGTTCCTTCATTGACACCTGCACTGGCAAATGGGTTCTCACGAAGTACTATCATGGTTTCTGGCAAAGGCTGGCCATCGGCGTCTTTAATGGCTGCGTGGGCTGGCTCAGTCAAAATGTCAAAGTCAGGAAACCGCTCTCGCAATTCCTGGCCGACCTCGGTTTGATACTTAACCTGATGGATTTCCTTGCCCCGGATCACTTCCTTTGGCAGTAGATGACGCAGCGAGTTGGTTAACCGGACACTGAGCGAATATTTCAGCATAAAGGAGGCATGAGGCGCATGAATGGCGCGCACTGAAGAGGTAGCGCGCCAGTCACTGCCCAGTTCACCGTAGTCCACCATTATGCCCTGCTGCATCAGTTTTCTGATGTAGGCACTCTTCAGCCACTGCCTTGCCTGCCATGGATGGGCTGGTAACAGGGTATGGTGATCCGGCAGGTCCCGGGGCAGCCAGCTTTTCAGCTTGCCATCCTCGCTCGCCAGTTGCATGGTCAGTTGCCGGAAAGAGTGCTCATGAACGCTGTCGGCTTCCAGGAGGTCTGACTCGATGGAAAACCAGTAAAGCTGAAAACTGGCGCCAGACTCAGGGATATAACGTTGTGTTTCCTCTGTTGAAAACTGGTCCCGGCTTTTTGGGGTAGGGTGGAAAGAGTGGCCGGCAAACAGCGCCTGTTCAGAAGCCTGAAAATTCATCTTCCCGGTATAGATATCTGAAAGCTCGGCAGCCCTTGCCGACAGGGTCTGACCGGTATTTTCCAGGCTGCTCTCTACACGCTGGAGAAATATTTGTAGTGTGTCTTCATTAACCTGGCCAAAAATACTCTCTTCCCGTGACAGTAACTCCACCAGCTCGGCAAAAGTGATGGCTTTAGGATTGTCTGACCCATTTCCCTGTAGCCAGCAGGGGGCCTGGAACTGATGTCTTCCCGCTGGCGAGTAATGCTGTAAATTAATCAGAACATTACCGTTCTCTGCCTGAAGGGGAATGGTTACCACTGCGACGGTATCGGGGTTCGATGCTGTGCTCTTGTCGGGTGCTGTCAGCTCCCAGCCGTTCCATTCCCTGAGCAGCGCATTGAGAAAACAGCCGGCTCCGAGTTTCTCCGCCCACAGCCTGATATCCGACGAGTGTCGGCTAGCACGGTTTGTTCGCACTTTTGACTTGCTCCTTGCCGTATTGTTTGAATTTTGTGCTGAAAACGCTTGCATATTAAATGCGAATCATTATTATTTGCAAGCATAAAAAATAAACATGAACAAAATGCGACAGGGCATGAGTTCTTTTACAACCAGGGATCCGGTCAGGGTGTTGCAAGGTAACGGAAAACAGAATCTTTCACTGGAGGTATTACCACCGTCCTCCGGGACTCGGCTTTTTCAATGGAGCTGCCTTGTGGCTGTGAGCCTGATGGGAATGGGGCAGGTGACATTGTTGATCTGTCTGCCGGTGTTTGTCAGTCAGACAGGTGTTCGCTATGACATTCTGGCCAGCCTGGTGGCGCTGGGCACCTGTCTTTTTATTGTTGCCGCACCGATCTGGGGTCGCCTCAGTGATCGTCTTGGCCGAAGGGTTGTTATTCTGTCGGGGCTGGCTGGCTTTGTCGTTAGTAATGGCCTGTTTGTCATTGTGCTGGCTGCCAGTAATGTTATACAGCTGCCGGTTTCGATGGTCATTGGTGCTCTGTTGACATCCAGAGTCATCTATGGGCTGACGGTGGCTGGCCTCTATCCGGCAGTTCAGGCCTGGATGGTGGATCAGGCGACAGCTTTAAACCAGGTAAAAGAGCTGAGTCGTGTTACGGCGGCTATCAGTTTTGGAAGGCTTATCGGTCCGTTATTACCTCTCGCTTTGTTGCCCCTGGGCGGGGCTGTTCCCATGCTGGCTATGGTGATAATTGCCGTTCCTGCCCTGATACTGGTCTGGGCTTCCGGGCGGGGTTCAGCAGGAAAAACACAACAGGCGACCAGCATTGGTGAAAGAGTACCCTTTGTTTCACTGCTGAGGCAGGCCTGGCCAGTAATGTTTATTGCCGGCTCAGTCACAACGGTATTTGGTCTGCTTCAGTACCTGATGGCGCCGATGTTAGCGCAGAAGTTTCAATATTCAGCCGAAGAGGCCTCAGAAACCCTTGCCGTTTTAATGATGGTTGCAGCCCTGTCGACACTGGTTGCCCACCTGATTCTCTCGCGCCATATCAAGCGTCATCTTGCCGCTGCCCTGAAAGCAGGCAGTCTACTGTTGCTGGCAGGCTGTCTGTGTCTTCTATTCGCTACCAGTCTGGTGGTCATGGGAACAGGTATTGCCATCTGTGCCGCTTCAGTCGCTTTGCTGACGCCTGTCTATACAACTGTGGGAAGCCGGTTGGCAGGCAGTCAGCAGGGGGCTCTGACAGGGGCTTTAAGCATGATTCATACCTTGGGCTATACCCTGGGTGCGATCCTCGCAGGAATATTAGGTTTTCCAGATTATCTGAACGTTGCCATTATCAGCATACTTTTCATTCTGCTGGTTCTTTTAAGTGCTTTTCTTTTCATTGATAGCCGGACGTCGGTGGAAGACCGAAGTTCCGTTATGGATATACAGGAGCAATGAACATGCCTTCCATCCAAATGATCGGCTGGCCGGTTGTCACAGTCAGCTTCAGGCGGCCCGCCACCGATCAGGATGTCCAGCAGTGGCTGGCAGAGTTGACGGTTCTGCTGGAAAAACAACAACCCTTCAGCATGGTGGTTGAGGCCAGGCCTGACAGCCGTTTCTCGCCAGAAGCGCGCAAGACTTTTGGTTTATGGTTCAAGGACTACAGGGCTTTACTGGGAGATTATTGCTGCGGGGTTGCACGAATAGTGGAGTCCGCTGAAGAAGGCGAACGGGTGGTCAGTGACAACATGAAGAAAGCCATGCCTTTTCCCATGATGGCAATGACCGAAAGCGACCAAGCCAGAGACTGGGCTGTGAAAATGCAGCGTAAAAAAGAGATTACTGTTTGACCGCGCGAACGACAATCATTATCATTCGCAAGCAATAATAATCACCAACGCGGATCGGCGCTATGGAACAGCCTTCGTTCAGTTTGCAACAAGTGTCTTTTGCTGTTGGCAGTAGCAGTATTCTGGCACCTGTTGATCTGGATATCCCCTCAGGAAAAATCACCGCCATCCTCGGATCCAATGGTTCAGGAAAAAGTACTCTTCTGAAGCTGCTTTCTGGTTTAAGCCCGGTTTCTTCCGGAGAAATCCGGCTCTGTGACAAGCCGTTATCGAGCTACAGGCGGCAACAGCTGGCAAAAAAGCTGACCATGTTGCCACAGCATTCTCCGGTTCCCCTGGGAATGACAGTGACGGATCTGGTCGCCTGTGGCCGACATCCCCATGCCGGGCCCTTCGGACGACTGAGGGCAGATGATTACCAGGCCATTGAAGAAGCCCTGGATCGTGTCGGAATGAATGACTTTGCCGGTCATACGGTGGATCACCTTTCCGGAGGGGAGATGCAGCGAGTCTGGCTGGCCATGGTTCTGGCCCAGCAGACCGGTATCCTGCTGCTGGATGAACCTACGTCATGGCTGGATATAGCCCATCAGCAAAAGCTTCTTGAGATAATCCGGACCTTGAATCAGGAACAGGGAGTAACGGTTGTCTGGGTTCTTCATGATCTGAACCAGGCTCTGCAGTACAGCGATAGCATTGTCCTGATGAAGGAGGGCGGGCTGATCAAGGCAGGCCCAGCCCGGGAGGTTCTGGACGAGCAGTCTATCCACGAAGTGTTTGAAGTAGAAACACGCAGAGTGACTCTGGAGCCGGAAGGACAGACCCTGTTCATTCCCTGCAATCCCGGCTCGGCAGCGTCAGACCAGGGCCAGTTCACAACCCGGATCAAGAAATCACTGACAATGGAAGTCGCCTAGATGTTAGCTGTCGTGCAAAAAGCCTGCGGGTTTGCCTTTTTATTTCTTTCTCTGTCTGCCAGTGCCGTTAACGTAGAACACCAGGCCGGAACAACTGTTCTTTCGGAAGTTCCCCAGCGTGTAGCGGCATTAAACTGGACCCAGGCAGAAATGCTTCTGACACTGGGCATCACGCCAGCGGGTATCACCACTCTGAAAGGTTACCGTCAATGGCAGTCCAACACACCACCAATGCCGGAAGGTGTCAGTGAACTTGGCCACCGGGCTGAGCCGTCACTGGAGGCTATTGCAGCCCTCAAACCTGATCTGATCCTGGGCTACGACTGGCGGCATAACCGGATCTATCCGGAACTCAACGCCATAGCCCCTACTGTGCTCTATGGGCAGTACCCATCTGCGGAAGATGAGAGAGATTACCTGGCCCGCATGCAGGAGATCTTCCAGTCTGTCGCCGGAATATTCCGGCAGCAGGAACTGGCAGCGACGAAAATCACCGAAATGCAGCAGGAACTGGCCAGAGCCAGGGCCTTAATCAGGGAGGCAGAGCTCACGGGACACCGGGTGGTGGTCGGAAAATTTGTTGGCATGGGACTTGGTCTGAGGGTTTATGGCAAGTCCTCCCTGGCCAGTGCGATTGTCACTGAACTGGGACTTGAAAATGGCTGGACTGCTACCTTGCCCGGGCGTGACTTCACCCATGTGGACTTGCTGAAGCTCACCTCAATAGGCGACGCAAGCCTGGTTATCATGGGCGGCGTGACGAGCGACAGCAAAGGTATGACAACATCGCCGGTATGGCAGTCCCTGCCGGCAGTGAGGGAAGGGCGGGTATATTTTGTGCCTTCGCTCTGGACATTTGGCGGCCCGCTGTCAGCCATGCGGATGACCAGAGCCTTTGTTGATCAACTGGTTCCGGGGGCATAAAGATGTATTCGGAGTCGGTAAAATTTATCCTGGCCGCACTGCTTCTGGTTCTGACCTGTTTGATTTCCCTGTCCTCTGGACCGGCCGGGATTGATATCAGTCTGCCTGGTGAACTGTTTTCCGGAAAAGGGCTGTTTGAGAAAGAGACTGGACAGTCATTGCCCAGTGTGATCGTGACCTATCTGCTGTTACCCCGCACCCTGATGGCTCTGCTCTGTGGTGCGGCACTCGGCGCAGCCGGCGTACTGATCCAGAGTGCGACACGTAACCCTTTTGCCAGTCCCGCGACACTGGGTATCAATGCCGGGGCTCTGCTGGCCATTATCTTGGGCTCTATTGCCCTGCCAGAAATCACTGAGAGCTGGCCAGTAGTTGTGGCTTTTTCCGGTGCTGTACTGACTTCCATTGTCGTTTTTAAGCTGGCCAGTGCCATCAGCCATTCACCGGTTAATCTGGTGCTGGTCGGTATGGCCGTTACATTGTCCCTGGGTGCAGTAAGCGCCGGCCTCCTGATGTTCTGGGAGAACAGACTGGATGGGTTGTACATCTGGGGGGCGGGAAACCTTGCCCAGTTCGATTTTCAGTCGGTAAACAGCAGCTGGCCCCTGGTTTTTGTCCTGATAGCAGCGGCCTTACCCCTGGCCCGGCAACTGGACCTGGTTGAGCTGGGTGATGATCAGGCTGGCAGCCTGGGAGTCAACGTCAGACAAACTGTGACGTTGTCACTGTTTCTGGCTTTACTGCTCTCTGCGACAGTGGTCAGCCAGGTAGGCATGATCAGCTTTATTGGTCTGATCGCGCCTCATATCGCCCGCGGTCTTGGCTACAAGTCAACCTGGAGCAGGTTGCTGGTCGCCAGCCTGTTGGGTGGATTGCTGCTGTTGAGTGCAGACATCATGGCTCGATGGATTCCACAGATGATGTCTGAAGGGCATTACAGTATTCCGGCGGGAGCCATGACCACTGTTGTGGGGGCGCCCTTTATGATCTTTCTGCTGTCCCGGCGTCGAGCCGTGAGTAATCTCACTCAGATACCGAGAGAAACCGGCATTCGGGCTCTATACAGGATTGCTCCGGTAAAACTACTGTTGGTCATGCTGGCTCTATTGCTTAGCACACTTTACTTCAGCCTGAGCAGCAACTTGGATGCCGGCTGGTTCAGCCTTCGCTGGCCAAGGGTGACTGCAGCTGCCTTTGCCGGGGCTGCTCTAGGAGTGTCGGGCCTGGTGCTACAGAGCCTGATGAGAAACCCGCTCGCCAGCCCGGACGTTTCCGGCCTTACGACCACGGGAGTATTGTTTGTCGTTGTCGCCACAGTCCTCTTTCCTGGCCTTGAGCGGGTAGAAATGGTGCTGTTGTCCATGGCCGGCAGTGGCTGTGCGCTTTTTCTGCTGCTGGCCATGAGTCGTATGACCGGCTTCCAACCGCAGATGTTTGCTCTGGCCGGCCTCTGTCTGTCGGCCCTGGCTGCCACCCTGGTGAATATCGCCCTGGTTCTGGGCAGCAACCAGTCCAGCGAGGTGCTTCTCTGGCTGTCAGGCAGTACCTATGCCATCAGTAAGGGACAGGTTCTTTTCCTCTCAGCTGTTGTGCTGGTAGTTGCCCCTCTGCTGCTGTTTCTGTGGCGAAGGCTGGATATCCTGCAGTTTGGTGCACACTGGCCGGTTATCCTGGGTATCAGGGTGACTCCGGTGCTGGTTGTTCTGTTATTGCTGGTGGCTATATTGAGTTCGGTCAGCGTTGCCACTGTCGGGGGCATATCCTTTGTCGGCCTGATGGCTCCACACATCTGTCGGGTATTCGGTTTGTCCAGCCACCGCCACCTGATTCCGGCCACGGCCATGGCCGGAGCAATCCTCCTGATTCTGGGCGACGCCCTGTCCAGGTCACTGGTGGCCCCTTTTGAATTACCTGCAGGACTGGTTGTTTCCAGTGCCGGCGGTGCCTATTTCATCCTCCTGCTGCTTACCGGTAAATACGTTCAGCGACGTTAAGTTTTCTTTTTAAAGGACATACAGGCCCAAGGGAAACGGGTCAGAGATAACAATAGGGATTAGATGAGAATAAAAATCAATACAGCAAGGAAAACGTCTAAATCATGAAGACTAAAACCCCTCTGGCACTGGCTATTGCCATGTGCAGTTCAGCAGTTGTTGCCGAAGAAAGTGAAATAACCAGGCTGGAAAATGTCGTGGTCACTGCCAGTAGAGTTGAAGAGAACATCTCCTCCATTGCCGGTACTGTTCAGGTGATCGACAGGGATGTAATTGAACAGCAGAGCGTAACTGGCCAGAAACTGGCGGATGTACTGGAAGTGCTGGTGCCAGGTCTAGGTCCCAGTACCCAGACTGTAACAGACCGGACACAAAGCATTCGTGGACGGAAAATTCTGCTTCTGATCGATGGTGTCGCTCAGAGAGAAAGCCGCCAGATCAGTCGCCAGATGAACACGGTAAGGCCTGAGAATATTGAAAGAATTGAAGTGATTTCAGGGGCCAGCGCCATTTATGGTTCAGGGGCCGCTGGTGGCATCATCAATATCATCACTAAGAAACCTGACTCGGACGGCCTATCTTTTAACACAACTGTGGGCATGACTGTTCCGACAGACAAAATCAGTAGAGACGGCCTGAGCTGGAACATCAGCCAGGGCGTGAGCGGACGACAGGGTAACTTTGATTTTCTGGGCAGGGCGACCTACGAACAGCGCGCGGGATTCTATGATGCCAACGGTGATCGCATTGCTCCGGAACCCTCACAGGTCGGTCGCAGCGACACTGATACCAGGGACCTGTTACTGAAGCTAGGCTACAACGTCAATGATAGCCAGCGAATCGAAACCGATATTCAGGTTTTCAGAGACAAGATGGACTCTGACTATGGGCCTTTTTTTGGCGAAAACCTCTCCTACCTGGCGCCTTTTCGTACCCCTGTAATCACAGAAGGTGATAACAAAGCAGTAAAAGGACTAAAGCTGAGTGAACAGCCGCTCAGTGAACGGAACAGCTTTTCAATTTCCTTTGTCGATGATGACCTGCTTGGTCATAAAGCCAGGCTGCAAGCTTTCTATCGTGACAGGGAGTATCGCTTCTTCCCCTTTGCCTATAAGTTGGTCGACCCTGTTCAAACAACCCTTGTCAATCAGTCCACATCTGAAGCCAAAGTGCATGGCCTGAAGCTGATACTGGACAAAGACGTAAATGATCAGTTCAGGCTGGTGTACGGGGTTGACTATTTGACGGACAAAGGAAAGCAAACCGGGATCAGCTACAACGGTACGGCTTTTGAAGCGAGCAATGGCCTTGTCTATCAGCCCACAGGGTCCAGTTATCAGTATGGTCCTGATGTTGAAAGTACTACCTGGGGCGGCTTCATTCAGTCACGTTATGACATCACGGATCGATTGACTGCCCGTGCCGGGATACGCCATGAACGGGTTGCTGTGGAGATCAGTGACTACAGGCCCGTACTCGAAAGCTGGCTGTTACCGGTTCTGAGAAGTTCCGCCTATTCAACATTCAAGGGTGGCGATAAGGATTATTCAGCGAATATGTATAATCTTGGCCTGGTCTATCAATTGAGTGATGATCAGGAGCTGTTCTCTAACTACTCAGAAGGATTCGAAGTCCCGGATGCCGCCAGGCTGTTGAGAGAAGCTTTACCTGCCAGCAGCCCTCTTGCCGGTTTGTTCCGTAGTCAGGTCACCAGTCTGGAAAAAACTAATCTCGATGCCGCAAAAGTCAAGAATTATGAACTGGGCTGGCGTGGTCGCTTTGATTCTTTTAACAGTGCGATAACGGCCTTTTATAACGAATCGGATAAAACCATTAGGTTTAACCTGGGGTCTGGTGTTGACCTTCTGGATCAGGACAAGAAAGTCTACGGCGTTGAATCTTCACTGACTTACTTTGTCAATGACAGCTGGCATATCGGTGGCAGTTACACTTTCACTGAAGGCAGAACCTACGACAATGCTGAGAAAAAGTGGTTTGACCTCAGGGCTGCAGATGTTTCTCCACAGAAGCTGACAGCCTTTGTCAGTTATGAACAGAGCAGTTATAAAGTGCGTTTGCAGACACTGAATTTTGCTGACTATGACAAGGGTTACGACAGCCGCGGCGAAAAAGAGGAAATTGATGGATATACCGTCTTTGACCTGATGGCTTCGTTTCCGTTACCCGTTGGGCGACTGGATGCTTCTGTCAACAATCTGTTCAATAAAGAATATGAAACTGTCTATAGCCAATGGGCTCGCAAAACTTATGGAGTAACCTCTGGGATACCAGCACAAGGCAGGACACTTAGCCTGTCATACAGTATTGATTACTAGGAGCCTGACCGAGAATAGATAAGTCGGCTTAAAATCCAGAAAGAACGGCCACTTTTCGTCAGAAAGCGGATGAGAGTCTCGATAAATTCGATTAAATAGGCCCACTATTCGCACGAATTGATCGAAAAATTTGACTCGTTCAACTGA
>JBPCXN010000335.1:0-15450 GCA_051008495.1 Endozoicomonas sp.
CGGATATGTCATAAATTTGCGTGCGCCCTCGCTTGTCCCGTGCAGCACTAAGAAAGTTTTGCTCAATCGACCGTACACACCAGTACGGCGCTCAATCGCAAAATTCCTTAGTGCCACAAGGTTCTGCCTGATCATCGCAGCAATTTATGAAATATCCGGGCTAAAACAGCTGAACTGGTTCCCTCTCAATACAGCAGTACCCCGCTTTCAGGCATTCAGACTTTTACACTGACGCCAGAAACCCCTAGAATTGCCATCTTCCCTGTCCTGGAGCCTGACCCAGGAGCCTGACCGGGCATTTCTGAAATCACAAAACGGTAACCCCATGGTTGTACTGCATACGAATTTCGGCGATATCAAGCTGGAGCTGGACGCTGAAAAGGCGCCAAAAACTGTTGCCAACTTTCTGGAGTATGTAAAAAGCGGCCACTTTGACGGCACTATTTTCCACCGCGTGATCGATGGCTTCATGGTGCAGGGCGGTGGCTTTGAGCCCGGAATGGTGCAGAAGTCCACCAAAGACCCTATCGAGAATGAAGCAGATAACGGCCTGAAAAACGAAGTGGGCACCATTGCCATGGCGCGCACTATGGATCCGCACTCCGCTTCTTCCCAGTTTTTCATCAATATTTCTGACAACCACTTTCTGAACCACTCCGGCAAGACCCCCGACGGCTGGGGCTACGCGGTGTTCGGCAAGGTGTCTGAA
Source organism: Endozoicomonas sp. (assembly GCA_051008495.1). GTDB lineage: Bacteria > Pseudomonadota > Gammaproteobacteria > Pseudomonadales > Endozoicomonadaceae > Endozoicomonas_A. Next base: position 710 of record JBPCXN010000335.1, read on the forward strand.
GGCATGGACGTGGTCAACAAGGTCAAGGGCCAGAAAACCACTTTCCGCGCCGGCCACCAGGACGTGCCTGTTGAAGACGTCATCATCGAGTCCACGGAAATCGTCTGAATGAACTCTCTGTTCATCTCTGACCTCCATCTCACTCCAGAACGCCCGGCCATAGCCCGGGCGTTTCTGTCCTTTATGAGCGAACGTGCATTATCGGCGAACGCCCTGTACATACTTGGTGATTTCTTCGACTACTGGGTGGGCGATGACGCGATGGAGCCCTTTCATCACGACATTGCCAGGGCACTTCGAGAATATTCCGACTCAGGCCGGAAACTTTTCCTGATGGCTGGTAACAGGGATTTCGCCCTCGGCAAAAGCTTTCTCAGGCAGACTGGCGCTACCTGGCTGAAAGATCCCTGCGTGGTTGAGTTGAATGGTGAAAGCGTGCTGCTGATGCATGGCGACCTGCTCTGCACCGGCGACCAGCAATACCTGCGTTACCGTAAAATCATCCAGAATCCACTGATTCTGGCCATGCTGAGAATGACGCCTCTCACCTACCGCAAAAACCTGGGTAAAAAGATCCGGGCCAACAGCAACACGGCCAAATCAATGAAATCCCTGGATATCATGGACGTCAGCCAGAACGAAGTCCTGCGTATGATGCAGAAATACCGGGTCAAAACCCTGATTCACGGGCATACACACCGTCCTGCTGATCACTCTGTCGAATCCGGTGACTTCAAGGGCAGAAGAGTTGTCCTCGGTGACTGGGAAAGCCACGGCTGGCTGATCGGTACCGAAGAAGGACTGAAACTGGAACAGTTCGAGATATAAAGTAATGGACTACAGTGGCGGCCTATCATTTTGATCTACCATGACTGAGGCAGGGTCATTACATGATGCATGACAATAGAGGCACCGTCACCTTTCCAGCTGACTTGCATTACATCCTTGGTCAATCATGCCCCTTGCCAGAAGCTGTACCTCTGCGTTTTCTCAAAGCACCCCCCAGAACCTTCTCCTCTGGGGCTGAGCCCTGTCCAGGGTGTGGTTGTGACACAAAGAATTCCAGCTTGGACAAGAGTTTTTCTGAATAGAGTTCCTGTGATGGCGATTTAATTTGCCCCAAAACCCTTAACCCCGGAGCTTTGTTTCTTTCCTCGTCCATGAGTCTTTTCAGCGCCGGGTCGTTATCTACCCTGTTCTGCTCTTTCTTTTCCAGGTTGCCTGTGGGCCGAGCCAGCCCATGCTCCCTGATATGGTCCACAAGAGGGGCCATAGAAGCCGTCATTGACTCACTATTAATGGACAGGAGGTCCAGGGTTGTCAGTGTATTTGGCAGATTAAACGCCTTCAGGTTTGGCGTATGACTGACCGGGCGTTCTGCCAGGGCACATACCTGCCGTTTACAATTTTCAGTCAGGGTTTCATGCATGGCCTGCCAGACATTAGCTGACCGGATCATTTTCTCCGCCCGGGCTTTGTTCAATTCCTGAGTTAATGGTGCCAGACCAAACCTGTCGGTCACGGCCTGTCTCGGCCGCTGATCTTCGAACCTGCCATTACCGGTAACTTCCATCAAGTCGATACTGCCATGAATCGCTTCCAGCAAACGTTCAACAAACTCTGGCTTGGCCAGCAGTTCCTCAGGCACGGACAATGCTCTCATAGTGTCAGGGCTGGATAAATACTCGTCTGTCACTTTCTGCCTGGATGTGCCGGATACCAGGCTGTCAAGGCGGCAGGAGAACCGCAGCACATGTTGATACAGTTGTATCCGGGGGTTCGGGTCCAGGTGGTGCTCATCAATACTCTGCAATGCTCCGGCAACGGCCTTAACCAGGCCTGGGTCAAGGTATTGGCTGAAACAACTCTGCAGTAATCGCGCTGCATCCTGTGGTGAATCTGCGCAATTCCGCAACAGGCTGGCATAGCAAAGAGCCAGCTTCTCCTGGCGACTGAAATCCACCCCTTCCGTTTCCAGCAATTGACAGAACCATTCACTGTTCATGGCGCACCGAACCACTTCCTGTGGCGCAGTCCTTCCGGCCAACCTGTTCGGGCTCATACCCTGCTTCAGGCAATGATCTGCTTCCTTCCTGCTGCGTGGAGAATACACCAGCCGGTTCAACAGCTCCTGGGTCGTTACCGCCACATCATCCGGTGCTGTTAACTTGAGCTCTGACGGCGAAAGCATTGCCCAGAGAGCATCCAGGGTGGCTGCCACGCCCCCGGGGAAGCTGGAGTGCTTTGTCAGAAAATCCAGCTGGGCTTTCATGGGAGCCCTGACCATCAGCTGCTGAAACATGACATGATTGACGTTGTTTTTTTCACAATTTTGAAGAAGTTCTACAGAGTGCTTTTTCAGTACCTGCTCCAGCTCTACACCCTTGCCCTGCAGCTCTTCAGGCACCATATCTTCAAAATATCCCGTTTCAATGATCGAGCCAAAAAACGGAGCGTGAACCACTACCGGGATTTTTCTATCTTCTTTGCAATAGTGCTTAATGTAGGATTCAACCTCTCTGTGCCTTCCCAGAGTCTCCGCCAGCGCATAAAAGCTGGACCGCCTACCCTGTTCGAACAGCCAGGGGTCAAGGCTGTGAACATTGCAGGCAATCATGTTGGGCTGTATCCCCTGAACAACCACCTCGTTATGAGGCTCAGGGAAAAAACTATTATCCTTCATTTTTATTCGGGGTTGGGTCCACTGACGCTTTTTGACGTCAAAGTGGCTACCACTGGTAACCTGCCGGTCCAGTGAACCTCTGCGCTCAGCATGCTCCAGCATTTTTTCCCCAAGGGCTTCAATGTCACAGAGCCTCTTGGTGTTTTCCCGCTGAGCCCGGCTATCAGCCAAAGCTTCTACCTCTTTCTGACTCTTCCCCATTAACTTATTGGTCAGGGCATTTTTCTTGTAGATCGCCCAGGGTTTCACCTTGCCAGGGTCAAACCCTAAAACCACTCCGTCATCGCAATAAACTCTGAGCCTGGCCCCCTTCATCAGGTAGGTTACCGGGCGATACTGATCCATACCCCCAGTTGCCCCACCCTGCCTTTCCCTGAGATCCACATCAAAGAAATAGTCGATGTAGGAACTTCCCTTAGCCCTTCTAACCGGTAAACCCACCTTGGGATCAGAGAAATTCTCCCGGATCTCGACAATTGCTGCTGGTTCTTCCTGATACCGGACTGGTACGCCTTCCGCTTCGGGCAAGCTCAACGCCAGCTGACAAACCGGTGCCTGACTGTCAACCACACCGTAAAGGGCCATGGGATCAGCACAATAGATACAGGCAACTCTCAGGCCTTCGTTTGCAAGCGATTGCAGGTCAATTTCAAGGAAAGCCTGAACCTCTGGAGGCGGTGGCAAATAATCAGATTGCGGGTTATTGCCAATAGCTGCGAGCCACTGAACAGTACTGAGAAACAAACCCTTGTTTTTTTCGTCCAGGGAGTGCAATAACGCCTGGGAATAATCAACCAGCGCCCTGGCACTCAACTTATCGGGACAACAGCCATTCTGATAGGTACAGACCAGCTCTTCAGACAGAGCCTTCACCTGCATTTTTACCTGACAACTCAACCTTTCCTGACAGAATTTCTGTACCTGAGCCAGAATTTCCTTAACAAAACCTTCATACAAACGCTGATTAAACCCTGGTTTCCCTGCCTCACGCTCAATAGTCTCCTGCAGCTCCCTGGCAACCTCTGACAGCCCCTGCAGAGATGTCGCCCTTTGCATATGCTGGCAGGCCTTTTCCAGGGTACTGATAAATTCAGCATGAGCTTTGTCAGATGTGATTTTGGTGCAGAGGCCCGTCAGCAGTTCCCGGGCAGTCTCCCTGGCTTTCGGGGTCTGGCCAACCGGTTCATTCAGTTGCGGAATATAGACTTTTCTTGCTGGCTCCTGCCAGTGTGCGAGCCGCAGTTCCCGGCGTTTTGCCCGGATGATATTCTGGATTCTTTTGTGCGCCGCATTCATTTGTGGAGTCAGATAGCCACGATGGCTCATCATTTCATAGATCTTTTTTGCCAGCTGCTCCAGCTCTTCAGCATCGTCACAAGTCTCGACGGTTGAAACAACTTCTTTGTAAGACGTTTGCGACTGCAGTTGTTCACTGCAGGCATTAAACCGGATAGCCTGTATATTTTCATTCAACTCATGAAGTGTTTTCTGAAAGTCCCTTCGAGGCCTGTCGGCTGGGGCTTTACTGGAGCGACCAGAGACCGTCGATTGCAGGCCTGCCAGCCGCTTCAGGTTGGCTTCAATGGCTTCGTTGGCCAGCGTCAGCATCCCCTGTTCATTTCTTTCAATGGTTCTGTGCTTCAGCTGCTTCTCAATACAGGCTCCGTTCAGTGCCTGAATCAACCGGTTTTCACTGACCTTGAAAGGGTCGACTTTCACCTGGCCATGAGCCCCTGAAGACCACTGGGCTGATGAAGCAACGGGTTGAAATTCAGGCTGGTTGTTCTCATTTAGGCCGATACGAATGCCGCCGGGGTTCTCACCAGGCCTTGTGACTTTATGATTATTGATAGCTTCCAGTAACTGCTGTGGATTGAATGGGGCACTGTTACCAGAGTCAGGCAGCATATCAGCAACACCAAAAAATAGAATTCATCTATTCATCGACCGCTATTTAAAGAACTTATCGTCGCTCTGGCAAAGAACAGCGGCAGTATTGAAAGTACTGGCTCCATTACCCTGTAAATCAAAACCTTTGGCGGCGCTTTGTATCAGCAAATGAACAGGATCACTTTGAATGCGGCACACCACTGTGAAAGCGGAATTCCTCATCCACTGATTCAATAGCTTCCCTTTCGACAGTGGCAAAGAATGCCACCCGCTCAGCGATGGGTTCTGCACTGAGGGTTTCGGCCAGCGTCAGGTAATCCTGGAAATGCCGACCTTCTGACTTGAGCAGTGATCGATAGAAAGCACCCAGCTCATCATCCAGATAAGGCGCCAGCTTATGGAAGCGCTCACAGGAACGAGCCTCGATAAAGGCACCAATAATGAGGGTATCAATCAATCTGGCCGGCTCATGAGTACGAACATGCTTTCTTAACAGGCCGGCATACCGGGAAGCACTTATGCTGCAATAGGCGATGTCTCGACGCTCCATGATGGCCAGCACCTGTTCGAAATGCCTCAGCTCTTCCCGGGCCAGACGCGACATTTTGTTCAGCAGGCTGACTTGCTGTGGGTAGCGGAACATCAGGTTGAGTGCCGTGGCCGCGGCTTTCTTTTCGTTATGTGCGTGATCGACTATGAGGGTTTCGAGGTTATCTGGCTTGATCGCTTCATCTATCCATTCCTGGGGTGTAGGACACTTTAGAAAGTCTAAGGCTGGCTGAATGTCTATTGGCATAACGGTAATTATTGCTGCTTTATGATCGACTGATTATGGCTTGAAATGGGTTTTATGGGTAGGTATTGATGGGGGTAAAGTGCGACAACATGTAGCAAAGATCAAGCATCCCTGTTTATTGGTCTTTGAAAAACGCGGAACCAAGTGGAACCTGAATTGTCATATAAACAGGACTAAATGGATTTAGGAAAAATAAAATGAACACCACTCTTTTAACTCAAGCTTCAAGAACAAGCGGATCTGGCACTGATAAAGCCCCCGCCATTGGCGAACATAAAGTGGGCTCAGCTGTCACTCCTCAGATTCCGTCATCTAATAACGGTAGTTATTTAGTCCAAGCTAAGCCAGTCAATGCCTTCGAGATCAGCAAAACGTCATCAGGTGCCCCCCCCAAAGTGGCGCTGTTTGACGGAACCGTTGTAGCGGATTACACCAAAGACGCTCATTTCGCCAAGCGACTGGAAACAATGTCGGTTCAGGAAGCAACGGAAATTAAAGAATTAATCTCTCAATACCCTGATGAATACCCTATGCCCTGCATGGCAATCACAGCTGGAGAAATAAAAAAAGAACTAACAAAAGTCCGGAGGCAGCGAGATTTATCCGATTCTGATAAGAGGGTTCTGGATCGGCTAGAACAGGAACTGAACGATCTTGAACCCAACTACCCCTATCGCCAATCCCTGTGCCTAAGTTATCGCTTTTTGCATTATAAATCCCTCTTGGATTATCAGAGTGAAATGTTAGGTTTAGACCTATTATCTCAATACGACATCCATAACCAAGAGGATTTCAAACTCCTATATGATGCTTTTAATGAAGCCGGACTCAAACGCAATTCATTTTATCAGAGCGGGACTGACTTAGCAGCACTTGAAGCCATTCCATGGTCAGAAATGACAAATAATTCACCAACATTTGAACATGCTTTATCAGCACTATACACATCGTCTACTCTGAACAGAAAGGATGATAGACAACACAGTGGTTTTCATTCCCTTCGATCTGGAATTCCTTTAATTCCCTGGCCCCATCCACTAGATATCACATATTTCAATCTCACTTCTGCACTGCCAGTCTGGCTGGTAGGTTTTTCCCTGGATAAGAGAACCTGCGCGGACAATTTACAAATGGGATCAAGCGAATTTTTTGATCATGATTTGTTTCATCTAGCCGTAAAGCTGGCAAGATTTTATAAAAAACAGAGCAAAGATGATGTTAAAATATTATCTAACTGGGTTCATCAGTTATACCGTCATGCTGACAAGATTAAGGCAGTTAGCTTTTCAGGAATTGAGCTGAGTCTTTTTTATGGATTCCATGAGGCAGGATTTGCTTTTGAGGATATAAGAGCGATTTTCGGGAGTCATATTGATGAGTGTCAACTAGAATTAGGCGATCTTCCCAAAAAATTCTCCTTAACCACCCAAGCCGATGTAAGAAAGGCATGTCAGTGGTTGCAGAATACTCCCATTCAGGAATATACGGAGGAAGAATTCAAGAAAAAAATCATGGAGAGCGACGCTCTATGTCAGAGGAACCCCCTGAAAAAATCAGTTTCCGACGACGACTGTTTTAGTGTTGAAGGGACGAAGGACCCGTCTTTTCAGAATATAGAAGAAGAGATCAGAAACCAATGGCTCACTTTGAAACAACATGGCCTGCAGCCTGATAGAGTTGTAAGGGTGCTGGATCATTTTCAAAAAACCGCCCCTTCATTAAGTCCGGAAAAGCTGCCGATAGTTCTTGAAGAAACCTTTGAAATTCCTGAGAACTATTCTCTAGAGGCCTACTGGCTTTACAATTTTTCTTTGTCTAACCCTCAGCATGGGAACAGGGTTCAGCAAGCATGCAAGACACACCATGCCAAGCTCAACAATATTACAGCCAACCTGACGAACCTTTCGGCTCTGAATATAGAGGGACTTGAAGCATTTATCAATGAGTGCCTACGTCGGCATCCTGAGCTTACGCATAAGGTTGAGGACATCACTAATTTCGTAATTAATGCCTGGGCAGATGAAGACGACAACTGCAAGAAAAAGAAAATAATCATCAACAAGGAGAGTTTTCTATTTTACAAACTCTTGCAGGAGGATTATTCCAGTCTTTGGCAACATCAATCATCTGTGAAGAAAGAAGCCCTTCAATACCCTCTTCAGTACATGGGAAAAATGGACAATGGTCATTTCTCTCTCTCGGTTCTTTCTCTGCAGACCCCTCAGTTGGAAGACTTAACTCAGGAAAAGGAGGATGAGGGATACGATATGTACCATTCGTATTACACTTAGCATTTTTCTAATGAAAGTTTGTGAGTTATATTCCCGATGTGGCGATAAAGTCACAATCAGGGTCAAGCCTGATCAAATTACCGACTGAATTGCATCATACCCACATAAAAATTGATTTATGTCAATTTTTCAAAGATCACCATTCGATAACATCTAGAAGTAGGAAATAACAACTCAAACAGAATGATGGCTCTTCCCGGAAGGCATATGGTTTTTGACCAGAGACACCGGACTATGGCAGAGTCTTGTCACTACAACCAGAAGGATGGAGGACACTATGCGAGGAGTCAGCAGGATTCTTGCCATTGTCGACACCAGGAAGGAAAACCACCTGGCACTGGATAGGGCCACACAGCTGGCTAAAGCATCCGGCGCCCACTTACATATCCTGGCGCCCAACCCCAAACCCGACGATGCTTCCATACAGTACCTGGAGGCTGTAGCCGACAAGATCGACAGCCAGGGCGTCGAAACCACCATCCATGAAGTCTGGAAAGAGGACCTGACCGAAACCATCATCCATGTCCGCCAGGTGGAACGCTGCCACCTTGTGGTCAAGGACTACAAGCCTGAAGGCGGTATCCTCAGCACCTTCTCTACACCCAATGACTGGAACCTTCTTCGCCGCTGCCGGGTTCCGGTTCTGCTGGTACGGCATAACCGCCCCTGGAATGGCGCCAACATGCTGGCGGCCATCAATGCTGATCCGGAAGACGCCAACCATCAGCTGTTGAACCAGGCCATCTTGGAAAATGCCAGCCAGACAGCCAGACTCTTTGACGCCCCGCTCAAAATCGCCAGCGCCCACCCGACTACCATGCTGGCGCTTCAGGACAAGGGTAACGGGATCACCAGCGTTGACAGCTATATCCAGGTCTGCCGTCATTTAGCCAGTGAGTTCGACCTGCCGGAGGAAGCTATCAAGGTACGCCCCGGACCGGCGGACACCATGATCCCCGACCTGTGTCGTGAAATTTCCGTAGAACTTCTGATCATGGGCACCCAGGCCAGAACCGGTATACCCGCCATTGCCCTTGGCAACACCGCTGAGCAGATCATCTCAGACATCGATACCGATCTGCTGGTAGTCCAGCCCAAGCACCATATGATCCCTCTCGAAAGGGAACTCGAACAGTAACTGTGTCCCCTGACCTCCTGACAAAATCGTCAGGAGGCTCTCATTCCTATTCCCTGCACAGACCCAACTGCCAGCCTTCCCCCGCTGAGATCTGTCAAGCGCTGCACTTGCACTCCCTGTAAAGCCGTCTATTTTTCATCCGGTGCAATGACTGCCGGCTCCCTCACTGGAACTATCAAAAAAACGACGGGTCTATAGGGCTGGAAGTAACCCGACGGGCCCTGCCCTGTATTTATAAAGCGTTCAAGGAATCACAGCTGTCAATGACCGAAGTTGTCCCCCCGGAAGAGAACAGGGCTGCCCAGACCCGGCCCAATGACGACAGGGAACAGGCCAGTCCGTTGCTGGACTGCCTCGTAGCGCTCTGCAGGCATTACCAGATTTCCGTATCAAGAACCGTGCTGACTGCCGGCCTCCCTCTGGCCAATAACCGGCTGACTCCGCCCCTGTTCATCCGCGCGGCCGTCAGAGCCGGGCTCACTGCCAGCCTGATAGAGATAGATCTTGAGCAATTGAGCTCGCTGGTTCTGCCGGCAGTACTGCTGTTGAAAAACGGCAGCGCCTGCCTGATCACGGGCATTGATCATGATAAGAAGCTGGCCCGGATTACTTTTCCAGATACCGGGCAGGACAGCACAATTCACCTGACAGAGCTGGAACAAGCCATCACCGGCGAAGCCATCTTCATCAAAAAGAAACATCAATACGATGAGCGCACACCGGAGATCCTCAATCTGCCGGAAAGGCACTGGTTCTGGGGAACACTGCTGCATTCCTGGAAAATCTACCGGGATGTCCTGATCGCTTCGGTGGTGATCAACCTGTTTGTAATCGTCAGCCCGCTGTTCGTGATGAACGTCTATGACCGGGTGGTGCCCAATAATGCCGTCGATACGCTCTGGGTTCTGGCCATAGGGGCCGGTATTGCCTACCTCTTTGACTTCCTGCTGAAAACCGCCAGGGCCTACTTTATCGACCTGGCGGGCAAGAAATCCGACATACTGCTTTCGGCCAGGATGTTCGAACAGACACTCGGCCTGCAGCTGGCGGCACGCCCTACTTCCGTAGGCTCCTTTGCCAGACACTTGCAGGAGTTCGATTACATTCGTGAATTCATCACGTCCTCCACCATAGCCACCCTGGTTGACCTGCCTTTCTGTCTGTTGATTCTCGCTGTCATTGCTCTACTGGGTGGGCCTATTGCCCTTGTACCTGTTGCCGGCATGATCATCATCGGTCTGCACGCCCTGACGATCCAGCCATCCCTGCGCTCAGCCATAGAAAACACCCAGCGCAGCAGTGCCCAGAAACACGCCACGCTGGTTGAAACACTGTTCGGTGTCGAGGGAATCAAGGCAAAAAGCGCCGAAGGCGAACTCCAGCAGCGCTGGGAACAGCTGACCGGACACATTGCCCGCTGGGATATCAAAACCCGCATGCTGACCACATCCGCCAGCAGCCTGTCGGCGCTGGTGACACAACTGGTGACCATCGCAATCGTCGTGGTCGGCACCTACCTCATTGTCGACCAGCAGCTGTCCATGGGTGGGCTGATCGCCACCGTCATGCTCTCCAGCCGCTGCCTGGGCCCTGTCGCCCAGTTATCCAGCCTGTCGACCCGTTATTACCAGGCACGTTCAGCCCTTTCGGCCCTGAACAGCGTCATGGACCTGCCCGTGGAACAGCAGAATCACGACAGCACCCTGACAACGCCGGATATCGACCAGGCCATCATTTTTGACCGGGTCAGCTTCAGCTACCCCGGGCAATATGGTCAGGCCCTGGAGCAACTGAACCTGACCATCAGGGCCGGAGAAAAAGTGGCCATCATCGGCCGGATCGGTTCCGGAAAAAGCACTGTCCAGCGCCTGCTGATGCGTTTTTACACACCGTCTGCCGGTAGCATCCGGATTGATGGATTGGACGCCCAGCAGCTCCCTCCTCATGAACTTCGGCAACGCATTGGCTACGTTTCCCAGGATACCCACCTGTATTTCGGGACTGTCAGAGACAACATCACCCTTGGCGCAGGTTACATCGATGACCGGACAGTCCTGGAAATCGCCAGGCTTTGCGGCGTCACCGACTTTACCGACAGCCATCCCATGGGGTTGCAGATGCCGGTAGCGGAAAGGGGCAGCAACCTGTCCGGCGGTCAGCGCCAGAGCATCGCCCTGGCCAGGGCCCTCCTGAACTCTCCTCCGGTCATGCTCTTTGATGAACCCTGCAGCGCCATGGACAGCATGAGCGAAGAGCAGTTCCGGGACAGATTCAAACAGCTGGCTGGCGACAAGACACTGATCATGACGACCTACAAAAGCAGCATGCTTGAGCTGGTGGATCGCATTGTCGTGCTTGACCACGGACGACTGGTTGCCGACGGCGCAAAGGAGAAGGTTCTGGAAGCCCTGCAGCAGGGCAAGGTGAATTTCTGAAACAATGACTGATAAATCAACAAAATGGCCCGGCAACCTCAGAACGATTCTACGCCACTGGCGACAGCGGCAGCTGTCCATGGAGTACATGCCTGACACCAGCGCCGCAATCATGATCCAGTCGCCCCGCGGCGGCAGAGCCCTGATCTACCTGTGCGTACTGACTGTCCTGGCGTTTATTGTCTGGGCAGGATTTGCCGGCCTGGATGAAATGGCCAGGGGCAGTGGCAAGGTTGTCCCCTCAAGCCGCGTGCAGATCATTCAGAACCTGGAAGGCGGCATTATATCTGACATTTTTGTCAGCGAAGGCGACCGGGTTTCCTCCGGTCAGCCGCTGCTGCAGCTGGACAACACCCGTTTTCTGTCGCAGTTCCGGGAGTCCCAGGTTGAACACAAAAACCTTAAGGTGACGGCCTGCCGGCTGCGCAGCGAGATAGAAGGCGGTGAGCTGCTGTTCAGCGATGAAGTCCGAGATCAGCCCGAAGCCATCACCAGGGAGACCGAGCTCTGTAACAACCGCAGGCAGGCTCTGGACACTGAACAGAACATCGCCCGGGAAAAGATTAACCAGAGCCGGCAGGAACTCACCGAGATGAAGTCACGCCAGCATCATCTCAGCAACAGTCTGCAGCTGGCAAAACGGGAGCTGGAGCTGACCCAACCCCTGGCCAAACAGGGGGCCGTGTCAGAAGTTGAACTGCTGCGCCTGCAACAACGCGTTAATGAGCTGGCCGGAGACCTGGCTGGTGCAAAACTGGCGGTGCCGAGACTGGAGTCAGGGCTGGAAGCCGCTCAGCAACGGCTCCAGGAGCTGACCCTGGACTTCCGCCAGAAAGCGATGCAGGAGCTCAAGGAAAACGGTATCCGCATGGCGCAACTTGATGAACATCTTACCGCTCTGCACGACCGCGTCGAAAGAACCCTGGTTCGCTCTCCCGTTGAGGGTACTGTGAAGAAAATCAACCAGAACACCCTCGGCGGCGTCGTGCAGCCAGGTATGGAATTGATGGAGGTGGTTCCCCTGCAGGACCAGCTGCTGGTTGAAGCCCAGGTCAGGCCCAAGGACATAGCCTTCCTCAGGCTGGAACTGCCAGCCATAGTCAAAGTCACGGCCTACGACTTCGCCATCTACGGCAGCCTGAAAGGGGTGGTTGAACACATCAGCGCCGATACGATTCAGGACGAAAGTGGTCAGAGCTTCTATATTGTTCGGGTCAGAACGGAAAAAAGTCATTTGGGCAGCCCTGACAAGCCCCTACCGATCATTCCCGGAATGCAGACCAGTGTCGACATTCTTACCGGAAAGAAATCGGTACTGGATTATCTGTTAAAGCCCATTATCCGGGCGCGTCAGACCGCCATGAGAGAGCCGTGATGGCTGATTGAAGAATGAAGGTTATGAAAAACAGCCCGTCAGCATGCGGCAGCTTTAACCATAAGCTGTCGCACGCTGACGGGCGGAGAAACTGAATCCTGAAGCAGACAAGACAATTTTCAGCCGTTTAAAGATCGTCGAGGTTCTGAGATGCCCAGCCTGTATAATCCTGAAAGCACTCCTGTAACAGTTATCAAGGTCTCCCCGGGAGTCACTTACAGGGACCCGGTCACCGGTGAAGACATCCCGGTAAAACCCGGCGACGTGCTTTCTCCCGACCTGGCTCTGCAACTGGGTGCTGAAGGTTCACTGGTAATGCAGCAGGCCGGGAAGACGCTCAGCTTTCAGGGCTCTGGAGTGGTCAGTGTCCAGCAGGCAGCGATCGGAGCAGTGCCCTCAGAACCCACGAAAGAAACCAGAGATGAAGCGGCCGAAGCGGATTCCACAGACATTACCCTGCCACAGTTAAGCCAGCCTTCTGAGAAATCTGATCAGGTGGCATCACCCAATAACACGGGGCAAATGGATTTGCCTGTGCTTGTGGAGCCCATTCTCAGAGAAGCGCCCCAACTGGAATCAGCAGCTGTTGCCGAAAAGCTCTCAGAAACTCTGGACCAATCCTCCGGGACAGTTTCTTCCGTCTCGATGACTCCCAGGGTAGAAAGGGGTCAGGAACCCGCAGAATATCCCAAAGAGCCTGTCCCACCGCCTGTCGAAACCACGCCCGTGGCGCCTGGCATACCCGTTATTACAGGCATTTCTCCTGATACAGGTGTTGATGGTGACTTTATCACCAGTGCCAGGCAACTCGTTGTACTAGGTACAGGTCTTGCCGGCAATACCATCACCCTGAAGGACAAAGGTGAGCCGGTTCCGGGCTCTGCCAGTGTCGACCCAACAGGTCACTGGCAACTGGCCCTGAACATGAGCACTGAAGGAGAGCATCAACTTACTGCTTTCGCCAGCAATGCCGAAGGGGTCTCCAGCGCGGGATCAAAACCCGTCAGCATGGTTCTTGATACAACTCCGCCAGTACTGGAAATCGAAAAGGAAGGCCTGACTACTGACAGCACATCGGCAACGCTCAAGGGCTCTGCCGCCCCTGACCTGAAGTTTGTCCTGACTGTAGGTGGCAAACAGCACAATGTCACGGCCGATGATAATGGTCGCTGGCAACAGGATCTGGACGGGCTGCCGGAAGGCCGCCATTCCGTCAAGGGAACAGCCCGTGCCATTGCCGGACATGAGGCCGGTTTTGAACAGGAATTACAGGTCTCCCTGTCCCCCGAGAAGCCAGTCATATCGGCGATCGAAACGGATACCGGTGCTGACGGTACGGATTTCATTACCTACAAGAATAAGTACATCCTGATCGGCCAGGGCAAGCCCGGAACCACGGCAAAGCTGCACTGGCAGAAAGTCCTTGAAGACAACAGTCTGGATTCAACAATCCATGTATTCGATCGTGATGCCAGCGTCGGAAGCAGCGGGCAATGGGAGTTCAACCTGAAGGAAGACTCCGACCACTCACGAATTCAATATACGGTGAAACTCCTGGGCACTGACGGTAGAGAAAGCCCACTGTCTGATCCTCAGGTCGTAACAGTAGACAGGGTGCTTCCTGAAATTCAGGCTGCGGAAATGACCAGCCTGACCTCAAACCCGGAAGCAGTCTACAAACTGACATTTAATAAAGAGATGGCCATCAGCGGAACGCCAAAGGTACTTCTTGGTGAGGACGGGTCTAAATCTGCTGACCTTAAATCAACTGACGATCCGCACAGTTTTACTTTCTCCTACAGCGCACCAGCAGGCGAGACCGTTCCAAACAAAATCAAGGGGTTTAACTCTGCCAGCGGCCAGTTGATCGATAAAGCCGGAAACTCACCAGCATCGACTCTGCCAGAGGCTATTCCAATCAGTGGAGCGCCAGGCAGCGGCCCGGATAATCAGTTGCCTGTAGTCGACAGTGCCGAACTGACCGTTGACCAGAGCAGCACCGGCACAGGTCTGGGGCTACAGCCGCCCAAGGATGCCGAAAGCGACCCGCTGACCATTAAGATCACCGCCGTGCCCACCCTGGGCCAGGTGGTACTGCCCGATGGCAAAACTGCTGTCACCAAAGACCAGACG
>JBPCXN010000336.1:0-14741 GCA_051008495.1 Endozoicomonas sp.
AGGCTCTGTTGACATAAGTTTGTCAGGTACAGTGGTTCGTAAAGCGGTCATATGCAAGGCAGACTTGTGCAGGCGTAGCTTTCCTACGTCAATCAAGTCTAACGCTGTCAGATGGCCGCTTTACGAACCAGGCTACGCGCCCCGTCCTTAAGAACGCCAGCGAGAGAGCCCATAACTGCGTTCCAACAGTTTGAAATACGTAAAGTATTCCCGCACTGCTGCGTCTTGTTCTGAACTCTCTCGCTGGCGCTGTACGCGATAAACTTATGTCAACAGAGCCTGAAGAAAAAACGGCCTCTCTTCATACAAAGAAAGGCCGTTCCTGTTTTGACGTTATTACTCAGCCCTGCTCTAACAGACGACGCAGGTCGATAATGGCGGCGTTGGCGCGGGAAATATAATTGGCCATTACCAGGGAATGGTTGGCCAGAATACCAAAGCCATCACCATTGAGAATGATCGGACTCCAGACCGTATCCTGGGTGGCTTCCAGTTCACGGATGATCTGCCTCAGGCTGACCGTAGCGTTTTTCTTTTCCAGGACATCGGCGAAATCCACTTCCACCGCCCTCAGAAGGTGAATCAGGGCCCAGGCTGAACCACGGGTTTCGTAGAAGACATCATCGATCTGCGACCAGGGTGTTTTGACTTCGAGTACCGTATCAGCATCTGTTGACTGCTGTGCATTCGGGTCTCCGGCCAGGTCTGTATTCAACCGTCGTTTACCAACACTGGCGCTGAGACGCTGGGACAAACTGCCCAGGCGGGTTTCTACATCGGTCAGCCAGCGGGTCAGGTTGTCGGCACGGGCATAAAACTGTGCCGGATCCTGTGTATCAGGCAGTCGCCGCATATAGCTGCCGAGTTTATCAATACCACGTCGATACTCCTGCTCACTGGACGGCAGAATCCAGCTTTTGGAATCAAAGTTAAACTGTGGCTCGGCTATGGCAAGATCCCGGTCTTCCTGTGATTGAGACTGCGAACGGCTCAAATCTTTGCGCAGAGCCCGGGCCATATCCCTTACCTGGACTAGAACGCCCAGTTCCCAGTTTGGCATGTTATCCAGAAACACACCGGGAGGCATGACGTCATTGCGGAGATATCCACCTGGCTTGTTCAGCAAGGTATCTGCAATTCGATAGAGTGTTGCCGTGGTGGTATAACCTGTCACCAGGTTCTGGCCATTCTCTGCAGCTACCTGCTCAGCATTGGCCCGTACGGAAAAAGGCTCCGGCTCAGAACTCCAGTAGACACCTGTAGCTGTGAACAATAACACTATAACGGCCAACCCGATGGCGATGGCCCTGCCCCCAATCACTCCGGAAATGTCCTGCATTGCCGCGGATATTCGCTCTTTGATTTTATCCAGAGCCATGACTTCCTCTTACCCAATCCTGCCTGCAGGGCATTATCCTCTATTCAGGTGCCAAGGGCGAGCAGTGTCTGAGCAGAGGCAATCAATGAAAAGGTTATCAGAGCCTTTCGGGTCGACCGATATGAAAGCCCTGTCCACCCTGGACGCCAAGGTGACAAAGCTGCTCCCAGTCTTGCGCATTTTCGACATCCTGGGCCAGCAGCATGATATCCCGGCTTTTGGCCAGCATCGCCAGGGTACGGATATAGAACTGGTTGCCCTGATTGTCACAGATCCCCCGGACAAAACTGCCGTCCACCTTGATGTAGTCCAGTTCCAGAGACTGCAGGTTGGTGAGCGTCCGGCTGGCAATGCCAAAATGATCGACCGAGAAGCGGCAACCGGTTTTCACCAGTTCGGTGACAATAGTGTCCAGGTTTTCACCCAGTAACAACATGGTACGCTCAGGTACTTCCAGAACGATTCTCGGACAGAGTTCAGGAACGGCCATCAGCGTATCCAGCAGCCAGTGATAAAAGTCCTGGTCCTGCAGTGACCTGGGAGACAGGTTGATGCAGAAGCGTTCGTTGCTGTCAGCTTTCTTCATGCGAGCCAGCAGGACTTCCAGCACAACCTTGTCGAAATCAGCATGCAGGTCAAAACGCTCAACCATGGGCAGGAACGCCTCCGCAGAAGCAAGTTCACCAAGCAGACGCAGACGGGTGAAGACCTCTTTGAACAGCAGGTTACCCTCAGTGTCGACAACGGGCTGCGAGAACAGCTCCAGCTCCTGCCCTCTAAGCACCTGTCTCAGGGACTCCTGCCAGTGAGCTTCACTCCAGTGTCTGTAGGGCAGGTTGTCATCACTGTTGATCTGCCTGACCTCCCAGTTATTGGTGCCCTTGCGCTGAACGGCACTCAGCAGCTGCTCAGCTTCATTGACGATATCCGCCAGATCAATCCGCCCCATGTGAGTGACAAGCGCCAGGTGCAGCCTGTCGCTGCCCTCGTCGGAAATGAAGTAAGGCATTGACCCCAGGGAACGGAAACAGCCTTCAGCTATCACCTTGCCCTGTTCCAGATCACAGGCAGGAAGAAAGATGGTGAACTCCGAGCCGTTGCGGCGCCCAACGAACGCCTGCGGCAGGCTTTGAACCGACAGAACCAGCCTCCGGGCTATATCCACCAGCAGCAGGTCGGCAGCATTTCTGCCATGCTCCTTGTTGAAGTCATCCAGACCGCTGATCTGTATCACCAGCAGGCTCCCCCCGGCATCAGCACTTTCCAGACTCTGCAGTGAACTGGCGACCCGGTCATCAAAAGCCCGGCGGTTGAACAGCCCGGTCAAAGGATCTTTTACGGATTGCCTGCGCAACTCTTCCGTCAGGATCACTTTTTCATTGAATAGGTGCTCTAGTTTTCCTGCCATGCGGTTCATGGCTTCCACAACCCGGCGTAAGTCACGGGTTCTGGGTAGCTTTTCCTGCTGTTCAAAGCGCCGGTCACAGATGGCTTCTGCCTGCTCTTCAAGACGTTTGAGGGGACGAAGGGCAATGCCAAGGAACAGGTTCAACCCGACTATGGCCAGCAGCAACCCTGCGCCAAAGAGCACTATGCCATTGCGGGTTTTGCTCCAAAGGCTGCGATAAGCATATCCAGGATGGCTGGCGACATGGAGCGTTCCGACCTGTAGCCAGCCGTTGTTGACTTCCGTAGACACTTCTGGCGACTTCAGATTCACCATGCCCATGAACCAGAGCGGCACATCATCCAGCGCCAGCTCATGCTCACTGTGAATCAGCACCTTGCCAGAGGTGTCGGTGAAGCGGATGATTCGATAGTAGCCTCGGTCAAACACGGCATCCACCGTGGAATCTATGGCTGCGATGTTGCCAGGCTCAGTAGCGGCAATGGCCACCCCAAGGGAAGTAGCCGTATCCTGGGCATGGGATTCAAGCTGAACCTGCAGATAGTTCCGGGCATCCGTGACATTGAGAACCAGGCTGCCGCTGAACAGCAGCAGAAGCAGAAGAGTGAGATAAACCGCCAGTTGCCTTGATAAAGTCATGGTGTCGTCCTTGTTTTCTTCCCCGGCTGTTTTTTGCCCAGCCATTTTTCTGCGGACAATTTCAGCCGTTTCCTGACATTCGACCACAAGCTGATCCGCCCAGCTTTCCCGATTCTGAGCGCTCCTTTACCCCGTTCTCTAGCCAACCAAAGACCATCACCGTTGAAGTTGTAGACAGGTTGCAGATCCTTGCGCTGGCCGGCCGGCTTGATCTCACTGACCAGATTATCAAGAATCAGCGGTTCACGCTCCGTTTTTGGGTAATAGCTGAGCACCATATGAGCCTGATTGAGCTCCAATGCTTTGACGTAGGTAATTCTCAGCCGGGCATCAGCCACACCCAGCTGTCTGAGAGTGAAATACTTGGCTATGGAAAAGTCTTCACAGTCGCCGGCGCCACTGGCCAGGAACTCGACAGGCGTGGCCCAGTAGTCCTCCGTACCCCAATGCTTCTGGTCACTGACAAACTGCAACTGGTTGAAAAAGTTGTTGACCCTCAACAGCTTCTCGGACTCGGCCAGTCCCCGGCTGTTGACGAGCAGGTCCTGCCAGGCCAGCATGCGCTTTCCAGCCTGTTTTCCGTAGTAATTGCGGACGTTCTCCAGCAACACCCTGTCTACGTAGAATTCACCCGCCAAAGCCAAAGAGATGAAGCAAAACAGCAGAAGTGGGGAAAAGAAATGCTTGAACATAACTGCCCTGTCAAAACATTTAATCCTCACTATAGTTCAAGGTTATTCGCTCTCCCGGGGTTTAAAGACCTTCTGTCAAAAAGCCGGCAATATGATTTCAGCAGCCGGGCACCGGCTCGAACTGTTCAGAATGCCGTCAAATAAATTGTTATAAAATCAGAGGGTTGGATCAGAAGCGAAACTATGCTTAAATTCCCACCCTGTTGAGGGCCTTTAGCTCAGTTGGTTAGAGCATCCGACTCATAATCGGCAGGTCCTGGGTTCGAGTCCCGGAAGGCCCACCAGATACGACAAAGCCCGAAGCGCTAGTGAACGCTTCGGGCTTTTTTATATCTTCTACTTTGCCCCCACTAATGCCCCCACTTACTGGCGGACTGTAACGGTTAAATACCGGGATTATCGGTTTTTTGCTTTATGGTCAGTTCCCTATATCCATAAACAATTTTACCAGAGGCTGGTTGATGTAATAGTTACTGCGCCCCATCTTTTGTTTAACCAGAAATCCTTTTTCACACAGCTGATCAAGGTATTTTGTTGCAGTGATTCGGGAAACGCCCAGGTCTCTCTCCAAAAACTCGATCTTGGTGTATGGGTGACAGAACATGTTATTCAGCAGGTCTTGGCTGTAAATCTTCGGCAACTCATCTCGCATGCGGTGTTTGACCGCTTGCATATGCCCCTTGATGGCTTCAATTAATGCGGTGGTTTCTTTGGCGGTCTGTTCAACAGCCTCAAGCATGAATAGCAGCCAACTTTCCCAGTCCTGGCTATCTCTGACAGCCTGTAGCCGGGCATAATACTGTGCTTTATTTCGGATGACATAACGGCTGAGATAGAGAACAGGCAGATCCAGAAGTTGCTGTGCCACCAGATACAGGATGTTTATGATTCGGCCTGTGCGGCCATTACCGTCATAAAATGGGTGGATGCTCTCGAACTGGAAGTGAATTACAGCCATCTTTACCAGCGGATCGTTGTCTGACAACTGCTCGTCGTTCAGGTACTCCACCAGGTTCGTCATCAGCGACTCCACCTGTTTCAGGCTTTGCGGTGGAGTATAAACAACCTCGCCCGTACTCAGGTTTTTCAGTTCCGTTCCCGGCAGTTTCCGCAGTCCGGCACGATTCTCTCCCAGGGTTTGCTGTATATCCAGAATGTCCTGCAAGCGCAGCAGCCCTGTCTGCCTGACTCGATTAAAGCCCTGGCTCAGGGCAACCGCATAACTTTTAACTTCCTTGGCGGCCGGATCGTAAGCTGTGGCAAAGTCTGTTTTAAACAGTTCGTCGTGAGTGGTAACGATGTTTTCTACTTCGGAACTGTCTTTTGCTTCCTGCAGGGTCAGGGTGCTGATAAGAATGGTTTCATTTGGGATGGAACGGACAACCCCTTTCAACTCAGCCAAATGCCGGTGCGCCACAGCGAGTTTCTTTAATACCGGCCGGGTCTCAAGCGTTTCTTCATTGTGTAAAGGCAGTTCAGTCGGTTCAAAATGCCCCACAGTCGCTCCTGATGTGTATAGAAAAATGCTATTTCCTATACAGGTTATCAGAATATGTATAGAAAATCGCTATTTCCTATACATGTAAGGCGGACATGTAGAGAAAGCCGATATTTCTTATACATATGGAGTGAAGGGCTTGGGGGGGATGCGGCTAAGTGGAAACAGCCTCAATCAACAAGAAGCCATGAAAGCAACACATATAGGAAACCCGTATTTTCTATACATGTTTCCCGGATATGTATAGAAAAGCGGGTTTCCGTATATGTAATGTTGCTGCTTCGGTGATTTTGAGCTGACAGTTCTGCTTATTTCACATAGCCGTGCTCTTTCAGCAAGCTCTGCCTGAAGTCTTGTTTCCTATAATTGCGTGAAGCACAGTCTTTAGCCCCCTTTATAGCTGTCCTCAATCAAAGCCTTGGCTTTCTCAAAATCGTCCAGATTACGGATATTCACTTCCAGGTCGCCGGTACCCCAGTGGCCTTTCTGGCTCATATTCCTAGTGAGGCCTTCTTCCATGGTGTAATCAGCTGGATTAACCTTCAGGTAGAGTTGCAGGCGCGGATCTTTCTTACCGGGCAGAACCAGCAGGCAGACAAAATTCTTGATGCGTTTGAAAGCCAGGTAGAATTTCAGCTCTTTACGCTGAACCTCATCGCCTAAGCCGTCGATGTAGTCACATACCGTTGCGTATAGCTTCAGTAACGGTTCACTGGCTTGAGCCAGATTTTCCTGGTGTGTCTTATCATGACTTTTAGATTTGCCACCAGCCACAGTAACCGCTGAAGCGCTGGCGGTGCTTTTCTCTGCTACCGCAGTCTGGGCATTAATCAGCTCAAGCAGCAACAGGTCATTGTCAAAAAAACGGTAGCGCATCAGTTCGATGTTGCGGTTGATCTGCTGGACAGCATGTTCATCGTATTTATTGAAGTCGCTGGCGATACAGATCAGGCGTGTTCCGCTCCACTCAATGGTTTCCGCCACATCCTTGCCAAATGTTTCCATCACCAGCCATTTGAATTCAGCTTGATGATCCTGAAGCCAGTCCAGGTAGAAGAGGCCCTGATTAATAACATTCTCATTGCTGTGGCGCTTGTATTCAACGATAACCGGGCAGCCATTCTCATCCAGTCCCAGACTGTCGATGCGGCCCTTGTGGGTCTTGCCGGTGCTGTATTCAGAAGCCAGGAAGCGAACCCCGAGGAAAGTTTCCATATCCTTTTCGATCAGAATCTGAAGATCTTTTTCCAGCTTGGCGCTGTGGCCGCTGAGTTCAGTTACAGAGCTCGCGCTAAAGCGGAACAACTTGGCGTCGCTCATTCTTTACCTCCCTGCTGTGATTATTTGTTCCACAATCGCCGTCATTTCTTTATCCGGCCAGAGGCAGTCTTTCCTGCCTTTTACAGTAACAGGCTGATTATTCAGCCATTGCTGGATGTCGGCATGGGGCGTGTCCATCAGGTCATGACCGGCGAAAAAGTATTTCAGATCAGTCCCTGCTACCCGCATGGAACTCTGAACAGAGCGGTCAGAGGTAGTATCAGTCTGCCACTGGCCACAATAATCCAGACCCGGCCCAGCACGGAATAGTCCAGACTGCAGCACACTTCCAGAGCCTCAACAAACAGTGGCGCAAAGAGTTCCTGGGGTTTCTGGAGCAAGCCTTTATTCACACGTTTGGCCAACAGCATAAAACGGGTGTCGTCTTCACAGAACAGCACACACTGCCGTCGCTGCAGGGTCAGGAAATGGCCATGCCAGTTTTACAGCATGTCCAGGCTTGGCACTGCGGCTTTCTTCGGTGGCTTCTCAGGCAGCTTTTCGGCCAGCTTGGCGGGGCAGTGAACAATCATGCGGCTTCTCTGTTCCAGTTACGTACGTCGATTTTTCCTGGTAGTTGTATCTGAAATAGGCCTCAATAACACCGCTGGCTCTTCGCTCAAAGAATAGAGATCCACCTCCACGCTTCCCAACCGGCTCAGCCACTCTACGCTTCATGGCCTTTATCTTAGAATCTGTCAGACTTCCCATCACTCCCCCCACCTCCTTAGATTTGCCCCCACTATTGCCCCCACTTTCTTTTGGGCTGTAGTGGTTATTTCCGGCATCTAGGGGGAATTAGAAAGAACGACAAACCCTTTATAAACAATAAGTTATGTTTTTTCAAAGAAACTAATGGAGTGCCAAAAAAAGCAATTGCTTTCGACTGATAATCGGCAGGTCCTGGGTTCGAGTCCCGGAAGGCCCACCAGATACGAAAAAGCCCGAAGCGTTAGTGAACGCTTCGGGCTTTTTTTGTAGCCAGTTCTGGCTCTATCTCTGCATCTCGCGAATCAGCAACCCCATTCCTTTTGCCAGTTCCTGTACAGCAGTTGGCGCATAATCAATCTCAAGCCAGCGTTCATCCCTGTCAGGGTAAAGCACCCAGCAACGCTGCTCATGGCGGGAACACCCGGATTCCAGCAGACTGCCTACCCCGAATACCAGCAGGCTCCGGTTTTCCAGAAGTCTTCCCTTGCTGTCTTTCTCGACCCTGGTGATTACCAGCTCTCCGCCTTTATTGGCCCTGACGGAATACAGCAAAGCCTTACCACCTTTTGACGGATTTCTTTCAACAATGGCATTGGCTTTCAACAGGCTGTTCAGATAGGACTGCAGCTGTACTCCGGGCTCCGGGGAATGGTTGCTCTCGATCATCTGCTGTACGTAGGAAGAAGGCTTGCCGGAGGGTTTGAGTTCCATTCTCTTCTGCGAATCCTTTGCCAGCGAAAGTGGCGCAAGAAGAACCAGGATCATTGCCAGGAATTGTCTCATAGTGTCCCTACTGTATTCTGATCTTCTTTGTTTATCGGACACTCAGGAGACTAATTCAATGCCCCTGGTTGTCAGGCGTGACCCGCATCACTTCTTCAATGGTCGTCAATCCCGCCGCTACCTTCTGGGCACCAGACAACCGCAGGCTGTACATACCGTCCTTGATTGCCTGCTTCCACAGACAGGCCATGTCGGTTTGCTCATTCAGCGTATTTCGCAATGCCTCGGTCATGGGCATCATCTCGTAAACTCCTGTTCGCCCCCGGTATCCGGTCTCCCGGCACTCAAGACAGCCCTGGGGTTCAAAAACCTGTTGTGGCGCAGGAGCAGACCAGGGCCTGGTCAAAGACTTCCAGTCCTGTCCATCAAGGGTTTCAGGTAATTTACAGGACGGGCAGAGCGTTCTCACCAACCGCTGAGCCATGACACCCAGAACCGTAGCTTTGATCAGGTAATGCGGCACACCGAGTTCAAGCAGCCGGGTGATTGCCGACGGAGCATCATTCGTATGCAGAGTAGTGAGCACCAGGTGACCTGTGAGCGCAGCCTGAATAGCCATTTCGGCAGTTTCCAGGTCGCGGATTTCCCCGACCATGATAATATCGGGATCCTGTCGGAGCAGTGCCCGAAGGCCGCTGGCAAAGGTCAGGTCGATATTGTGCTGCACCTGCATCTGGTTGAAGCTGGGTTCAACCATTTCAATGGGGTCTTCGATGGTGCAGACATTGACCCGTTCAGTGGCCAGCATTTTCAGAGTGGAATAAAGGGTGGTGGTTTTACCGGAACCGGTAGGGCCTGTCACCAGGATAATGCCATTAGGCTGACCGGTCATGCCATCCCAGAGGCGCTCGTCTTCCCGTGAAAAGCCCATCTCGGCAAAACTCTTGACCAGCACTTCCGGATCAAAAATCCGCATAACCAGTTTTTCACCAAAGGCTGTTGGCAGGGTTGAAAGGCGCAGCTCCACTTCATTGCCGTCGAGGTTTCGGGTTTTCAGTCGGCCATCCTGGGGTTTGCGCTTCTCGGCCACATTCATTCGACCGAGAATCTTAAGCCGGCTGGTTACTGCGGCAGCGACCTTGGCAGGCATCTGATAAATCAGGTGCAAAACGCCATCAATGCGAAACCTCAGCTGGCACTGTTCTCTCCGGGGTTCCACATGAATATCGCTGGCCCGCTGCTCGAAGGCATATTGCAGAAGCCAGTCAACGATATTGACAATGTGCTGGTCGTTGGCGTCCGGGGCCTTCATATTGCCCAGTTCCAGCATCTGCTCAAAGTTGTTCAGATGACCGGAGCCGACGCCATCCTGGGAGCTGGCGCCCAGCACAGACTGGGCCAGACGGTAAAACTCCACCGTGTAACGACGGATATCATCCGGATTCGCCACCACACGACGGATTTCCTTGTTGTTAACATGCCTGAGATTATCTTCCCAGCCGCTGTGCCAGGGCTGGGCCGAGGCGATCACAATTTCATCCTGGCTCACCTCGACAGCCAGAATCTGGTGGCGAATGGCATAGGCGTGAGACATCACCGGCGTGATGGCTGACGCATCGATCTTCAGGGGGTCAATATGGAAGAAAGGCTGATTGGCCTGTTCCGCCAGCCACTGGGTCAACCATTCGATGTCGAGTATCTTTCCGGGTCGGGAAGCGTCATTCAGTGCAAGGGAGGCGATGTACTCGATAGGGTGCAGTTTCAGCTGTTCAGGAGTTCTTTGATGAGAGAGCACATCATCGGCCACGGCCTGGGTAAAATGCCCTGACCGAACCAGGTCCGCCACCAGCGTGGACAGATCCAGCAGCATCTCCCTTCGACCTGGAGAAAGTTTCGGGCTTTTCCGCTTTTTTGATGGCTGCCTGGCGACGGTCACTGTGAATTCCCTATGTTACTGCCTGATTATTATAGTTATCGCTATTCTCGCCTATTCAGGCTACTCCTGAACAGGGTTATTGGAGCGCTAGACTATAGTTCAGAAAGGAATATCAACGATCTCAGACAAGGAGCCAGTTATGTCAGCCATTCCACCAGGAGGAGGCAGTAGCTCAACAACTCATGTTGATGGTGTTGCCAAGGACGAAGCTGAGAAGGAAGACCTGAACACGAAAACCCATTGGAAACGCCGAACCTCTAAGGGGCCTGATATCCACAACAATCCCAATGGAGGTCTGAAACGGTTTAGAGGGGTCAAGGCTGTGGATACTTCATCGTCTCCCTCTGTGAGAAGGCCCGCTGAAGATGCTAACCCAACTACTGATGCTTCTTCTGCGAATGCTGAAGACGATAAGAGTTGATTTGTAAGAGCTCTCTATAAACCCCGGCCAGTGTGCCGGGATTTATGTATCTATACTTGCCGTTTTCAAGCAATAAAGCAGTATGGCAAGCCTCCCCCAATACAGTTTTCTGATTCTGTGCAGCCTGATTCTGGCCATGCTGCTCCTGATTGGCCGATTTCGCTGTCCGCCTTTTATCGTACTTCTGCTGGCTGCCTGGTTCCTGGCCGCCTTGTCAGGAATGCCCCTGTCAGAAATCACTCCATTGGTTCGAAAGGGTATGGGTGAACTATTCGGGGATGTAGCCCTGATCATCATCATGGGCACATTATTGGGTAACATCCTGGAGCGTTCCGGGGGGGCATTGCTACTGGCTGACAGGCTGATCAACCTGATTGGGCATCGACATCCAGCATTGGCGCTGTCCATTGCCGGCTACCTGGTGTCTATTCCGGTCTACTGCGACTCTGGTTTCATTCTTCTGAACAGCCTCAGAAAATCCATTGCGGAACAGGGACAAAGCCATCCCTTTACCTTGAGCACAGGATTGGCAGGCGGCCTCTACGCGACCCACACCTTTGTTCCACCAACCCCGGGCCCTGCGGCAGCGGCACTGGTACTTGGAATTTCACCCAGCCTGGCTATCCCCCTGGGTCTGCTGCTGGCTCTATGGGCAACCCTGATTGCACTGGCCTGGGGGAAATTGTCGACCCGAAGAATGCCACCTTTGAAATGTCACGACGTCAAAAGAGATGTCTTTATTGCTGACGAAAACCGCTCTTCACTGCTAGCTCTTCTGCCCATTGCTACACCGCTGGTTCTGATGTCGCTTGCCACTTTGTGCTGTCAGGCCAATGAAAGTGAACTGGCAGCCTTTGCAGCACAACCGGCCAACGCTCTGTTCATCGGTCTGCTTGCTACTATCCCCCTTTATCGAAATTGCCAGGGCAGCTTTCACGAGCTGTTTTCTGACAGCATCCGCTCCTGCGCCAATGTCATTCTGATCATTGCCGCTGGTGGTGCTCTTGCCGGGGTTCTAAAGGAAACAGGTCATGTCACTGCAGTCACGGATATGCTGCCTGACAGCCTCGGATTGTTACTGCCTTTCTGCATTGCCGCAATCCTGAAAATTTCCCAGGGTTCCACTACCGTCGCCTTGATCAGTGCAGCCTCCATGACTGAAGCCATGCTGCCATCCCTCGGGCTGGACTCAGACTCTGGCCGCCTGCTGGCAATGATGTCTGCTGGAGCCGGAGCGATGGTTGTGGCTTATGCCAATGACAGTTACTTCTGGGTGGTCACCCAGTTCAGCGAGATGGATGCCAGAACCGGCTATAAGACTTTCACCATGGCAACACTTTTACAGGGATTGGGCAGTCTTCTGCTGATATTGGCTATTTCGCCTTTTTTGCTCTCGTGAACAGGGTTCGATCAAGCCCGCAATATTTTACAATATTACGGGCAGTAGCAGGCAACAATAGTTAAATGGGGGTCGCTATCAGGATAGAGTGCGTGATGTCTTCCGATGAAAGTCCTCTCTCATCAGGCTTCCCATTAGAAGTCAGTGTCAGAACCAGGGCATCACTGCCGGCAACAGAGTCCTCGTCAGTACCGACATAGCCGATAATGCTGATGGTTTCATCATCTTCAGTCCGTGCTGCACTGATACGGCCGTTACTTAAGGATGGCTGGAAGCGTAGTTTTAACGAATCCATGCCTTCCCAGGGCAACTCCCCGCCAGTGTGGGCATTCAGGTAACGGATGGCACCATCCAGAACCAACTCACCACTCTCAAAACGAAGTTCAGTAGCGGAGAACACACCAGTTTCCAGCTCAATGGAGGTGCCGTCAGTCTCCGTAAAGAACTCCACCCCTGTGACCCGGAAACGCTTGCCTTCGAGACTGCTTAATGTGGCACCGGTATCCGTTCTCAAGCCTATGGAAATGGCCGTTAGAAACTCATTGTCCAGATCCTCAAAACCTTTTTGCCAGAACATCTGGCCATTGGCTGATAGCTGCGCTTCTGGCTCTACGATGACTTCCCCTTCATCCTCAGAGCGTATTATCATCTTTCCCTTCTCGTCAGAGGTCACTTCTATGACAGAAGCCAGGTCATCCGCCGCAGCAGCACTGAAAACTCCCGCGCCACTAATCATAGTGGACCGGCCACTGAAGCTTGTGCTGCTCCATTCGGTAGTGCCAGCACCCACCACAGTATCTCCAGTCACGGACCATAAATTGGTGTTACTGATCACCGACAGAGCAGGAAAGAGTGGGTTGGCCTCTTCCAGATCAGGGTTAAGCCCCAGAAACCCTAACTGCACAATGCCATAACTACCTTTGATTTCTCCGCTGAAGTCTCCCTCAAGCTTCGCCATAAAAGAAAGACCATGGTCAATTTCATGACTGAGCAGTGTATTGCCCTGGTTATTGTCAAACTGGCTGATGTTCCAATTGGACGTACCAACAAAAGCTCCACCCACCACAGGATACAGCTTCAGGCTGCCCGGTGCTGAATAGGAAGAAAATTCACCCTGATTTTCGGTGTATCCCGCCAGTGGAATAGTGAGAGCACCATTTTTAGACAGGACAGCCTCGTAAGATACCCGTGGCTCATCACCCTGCAGGAAGAACAAAGCTGGCTGAGAATCGTACATCCTTATACCGGCCTTTTTAAAGCTGGCCCCGTCAGCCGGCACGACAGTCAGTTTATTATTATCAGCCACCTGTAGACTGACACCTGGCCAGTCAATCGTGCTTGCAGCAAATACAGCAGGACTCTCCAGCCCCTTGCCCACACCTATACGGTAAACGTCAAAGAAATAATCACCAGCTACTGATGAAACAGCCTCTGCTCCAGCCGGATTGGTCTGGATGTTGTTGACTTGCTCAACAATGTCGTCATAAACACGCTGCCTGGCCTGACCAAGAAAGGACTGAAGCTGCAGGCCAGGGTCGGAGACACTATCATCGATAGTTCCATAATCCCGGTCGGAAAAATCATCAATCAGCTCATTGAGTTCTTCCAGGGTCACGCCGTCGAATGAGTCAATCGCCTCCAGCAGCAATCTGGTCGCAATTGTTGAAGCAGTATTGATATCTATGTCCGTTTCGGAAGTGGGCGCAAACAGAGCCCCTTCCGGTACCGGTTCACCCACCTGCAGATTGATATTCTGGTTGGGAAGCCCGGCAATAATCAGGCAGTCGATTCTGGGGTCACCTTCAAGGGTGACTTCATAAGTACCGTCACCGTTATCGACTGCATCGGCCTCGACAATTTCAGTCACCAGGCCATTGGCATCAACTATGGCTACCTTGATAGTCGCGCTGGCAACGGCCGCAGCATGAGCAGAAGGGATAACTGCTTCAAGAAGACCTGCCAGCAGCGTATTGCCCCCTTGAGGTGAAAGGGCGGCAATATTAAAGCCGTCAGGTGCATCTACCTCAATATTAAAGGTCGTCTGAGTGCTGGGTGTGGGCGGGTTTGTGTCAGGGTTCGGTGGAGGTTCTGTCTGACTTCCATCATCTTCCGGCTCTTGAGCTTCTGAATCGGAGGAACCATTTCCCGATGAGCCTGATCCAGAGCTGTTGGCGGGGCTTTCACTGCCACCGCCGCCGCCACAACCGGCCAGAGATAAAGAAAGAATACTGGCTATTGCAGCAGCTAATAACTGCTTTTTTACTGAGTTATCCATAATCCTTGGAACCCACATCCTCTTATTTTTAATTCGCTCAGATTCGAGCAAAAAAAATCCTACCTCATGTTCTTTAAAAAATACAAGACAGATGATTTGTATTTTTATGTGATAGTGCCTTATATGAGGCAAAAATGACTTACTTCCTTAATATTTAAGAAGTGGCTGTTTGCAATGTCTACAAAGCTACTTCGACGATAACAGCCATTACACTCAGGACTCTATCTCAGATGCGGTCAGAAAACAGACAATAGCAACTCAAAACCTCGCTCAGCCTTGCTCTTATCTGAAGGAGT
Organism: Endozoicomonas sp.; assembly: GCA_051008495.1. Taxonomy (GTDB): domain Bacteria; phylum Pseudomonadota; class Gammaproteobacteria; order Pseudomonadales; family Endozoicomonadaceae; genus Endozoicomonas_A. Next base: position 14,697 of record JBPCXN010000336.1, read on the forward strand.
CAGATCAACTTCCTTCAAAAGTTCATCCGCAATGGCCTGCAAAGC
>JBPCXN010000337.1:0-3501 GCA_051008495.1 Endozoicomonas sp.
TTTCGTTGTTTTCTGACAATAAAACTTGGGCAGTCATGGGAATAGGACGCTGTGGCTATATCAACAATCCTATAAGAGTAGCCAACAATCGTCGTTTTTTCTCACATTAATCAGGCAGCACACCCAACAAGGGAGCAGCTGGAATTGATGGTCAGTCTCTGGCTGACTTTGTAGTCAATCTTGGCGGTAACCTGTACAAACTATGGAACAGGATGTCATCTGGAAGCTACTTTCCTCCCCCCGTCATGCGTGTAGACATCGAAAAGAAAGATGGAGGCACGAGACCGCTGGGAGTACCGACAGTAGCGGATCGCATAGCACAGACTGTGGTCAAGATGATCGTAGAGCCAATAGTGGAACCTGTATTTCATGAAAACTCTTACGGTTACAGACCTGGCCGCAGCGCTCATCAAGCACTGGCAGTGGCGCGCAAACGTTGCTGGCGGCGAGACTGGGTGATTGATCTGGATGTCAAGTGTTTCTTTGATAATTTGGATCATGATCTCATGATGAAATCTGTGAAACACCACATTCAGGAACCTTTGGTGTTGTTGTATATAAAACGTTGGCTGAAAGCACCTGTCGGTGATGGCAAGGATGAAGTTAAACGAACCAAAGGTACACCACAAGGGGGTGTTATAAGCCCGCTTTTGGCGAATCTTTTCATGCACTATGCGTTTGACCAGTGGGTTAAGAGAAATCTGAATCATATCTGGTTTGAGCGTTACGCAGATGACGTGTTGATCCACTGTTGTTCAAGGCAGGAAGCTGAGTCAATTCTGGAGCAGGTCAGATTACGGTTGAAAGGCTGTGGACTGACATTGCATCCTGAGAAGACCAAGCTGGTGTACTGCATGGATAGCAGCAGACAGGAAAAGCACGAAAACACTTCGTTTGATTTTCTAGGCTTCACCTTTCGCCCAAGGATGGCCAGAAACCGGTATGGGGAACTCTTTGTTAGTTTTGTCATCAGGAAGTTACTTTCCTCCCCCCGTCATGCGTGTAGACATCAAAAAGAAAGATGGAGGCACGAGACCGCTGGGAGTACCGACAGTAGCTGACCGTGTAGCCCAAACCGTGGTTAAGCTGATAGTAGAGCCATTAGTGGAGCCTGTGTTTCACGAAAACTCCTATGGCTATAGGCCAAATCGTTCAGCGCATCAGGCGTTGGCGGTGGCTCGAAAACGTTGCTGGCAGAGAGAATGGGTGATTGATCTTGATATCAAAGGGTTCTTTGATAATTTGGATCACAAACACATGATGCAAGCGGTAGAACACCACATAAAGGAACCTTGGGTATTACTGTATATTAAACGTTGGCTACAAGCTCCAGTTGAAGATAGAGAAGGAAACAGAGTTGAGCGCCCGGCAGGAATAGGCACTCCGCAAGGTGGAGTGATAAGTCCATTGCTGGCTAATCTGTTCATGCACTATGCGTTCGATCATTGGCTTGAACGACACATCCAGAATGTCTGGTTTGAGCGATATGCTGATGATGCGCTAATCCATTGTTGCAGTAAACAAGAAGCAGAGTCTGTTCTGGAGGCAGTAAGAGGTCGTTTATTCGACTGTGGTCTTACATTGCATCCTGTGAAGACAAAGCTGGTTTACTGTAAGGCCACGGGAAGGCCGGAGAAGCATGAACACACGTCGTTTGATTTTCTCAGTTACACCTTCCGAGCCAGAATAGTCCGTAGCCGGTATGGGAATTACTTCGCTGGTTTTCTTCCTGCAATAAGTAGAGCCTCGGCTCAGCACATACGGGATACCATAAGAGAACTGGCTATTCCCACGAAACGATCAGGGTATTCACTTCCGCAACTGGCAAAGCTGATCAATCCCTATATTCAGGGCTGGATCAATTACTTTGGAGAATTCTATCCTTCAGCAATGAAGAAGGTTCTGTACTACGTGGAAGAAACACTGGTTCGTTGGGCGATGGGCAAGTACAAGAAAATGCGGGGGCACAAAGTGCGAGCGGCTCGATGGTTGGGGCGTATAGCACGTAGAGTTCCCACGTTAATGGCGCATTGGCGAATAGGCATGCTGCCAGCGGTTGGATAAGAAGAGCCGGATGATAGGAGACTATCAAGTCCGGTTCTGAGAGCAGCTGAGGGGGAGGTTCCCTTGGCTGACTCGACTGAGCAGCTGAGGGGGAAGTTCCCTTGGCTGACTCGACTCGGTCATTGCCGTGGTCTGTTCCATCTGGTCAGGCGCGCGTCGTCTGAAGCCGGAGGATCTGGTACTGGGACAGGGTGGACAACTGCCGCCCGATGATGTGGTGTCGCTGGGTTCCAAGAAACTCTGTGACCGCACTGTGCTCAAGCCGTTCCTGCGGCTTCGGGAGCAGGCCGGGAAAGTATGCGCCCGTGAAGGTGTACGCTTTCTGGGTGGCTATGCGGTAGCCGATACATTGGTGGATCGGCTCAGTGATGAGCTGGGTCAGCTACAGACGGAGTTTGAACGACAGAAACAGGATTTTCTGGCGCAGTATGACCGGCATATCCAGGAGTGGGTGTTGGCCCATCCCGGTTTTGCCGAGGCCATACGGCGCGCCGTGCCGGAAATACAGCAGGTCAGCCAGCGGTTCAGTTTTGGCTACACCGTTTACAAGGTGATGGAAGCCCCAAAGTCGGAAACCCTGAACCATCAGGTTAACCAGCTGGGGAATACCTTAAGAGAGGAAATCAGTCGGGACGCTCAGACTTTGTTTGAGCAGACGTTTTCGGGCAAGCAAAAGGTCAACCGAAAAGCCCTGAAACCCATCCTCCGACTTCGGGACAAACTGAACGGGCTTGCCTTCGTTGATCAGGGCATTGCCCCTGTAGTTCAGCGACTGGACGCCGGATTAATGCAGCTGCCTTCTCAGGGTTCCCTTGAAGGCGAAGCGTTAACCCAGCTGATGGAGAGAGTGCTACTGCTTTGCTCTGTTGAACAGATGCAACGGTGCGCTGAAGGATTATCGGTTTTGACAGAACCTGTGAAGCAGCAGGTGTCTGGTAGAACGGAAAATCCAGTGGTGACACCACCAGAGACAAGCCAGGAGGCAGAGGTTCAGGAGAGCCCTGTAAATTCTCAACCTGTTGTAGTTCCGGCAGAGGAAATGCCTGCCGCAGCCACCTTCTACTTTTAATTCCACGGGCTAATCGTAGCCCATTTTCCCAAGCGGGACACAGTGCCCGCCGTGGGAACTGTGTCCCTTTCTTGATTCATTGATACAGGAGAAATGCAACATGGTTCCCACACTACAGAAAGCCTTGCCGATTGTCGGTGCGGCACTGGGAAGAAAGCTGGGCGTTCAGGTCGAAGTGTCTGGCAGGCGGGCGTTTACTGATGGTGAACGCATTGTGCTGCCAGCCTTCGACCTTGAGCGGCCAGAGCAAGAAACCGTGGCATGGGGCTTTCTCAGTCATGAAGCCGCCCATATTCGCTTCACGGATTTCGGGCTGGATCAAAGCGGTTCGGCCTTTCGGTGCAGGCTGACCAACCTGCTGGAAGACA
>JBPCXN010000338.1:0-4244 GCA_051008495.1 Endozoicomonas sp.
AATCTGGCCCAAGAGCAACAGGCTGCTATCCAGAATCAGATACAGGCTCCCGTGCAGGCTGCTCCTGCACTTGCGCCTGCACCTGCTCCTGCACCTCCAAGAAGTATCTGCGAGAGATACTGTACCATCCTGTAAACCTGTCACGGGGTGCACTGGTAGACGACATTATTTATACCATCACCCTGACGGCTATCCAGGCTGAAAGCTGACAGATCGGCATGCCTTATAAGCAACAGGTCCGGAAAAAAACCGGCCCTGTTGCTGCAGTGATTTCTCAGTGACCCACTCATTTCTACTGCAATAGATTCAGGCAGCCAGGATGAAGTCAGAATTTTTGCAAAAGCTCATTACTCAGCCCATTTGACTGTCGCGTAGTGATAAATCTGGCTTGCCAGACTCTGGTGGCTGCTGGTCATGGAGTTTTTTTTCTGGGCTGGAAGTCAGAACCTTGCGGCCTTTCCGGGTTTTACCTGGAGAATCCGCCGTATCGGAACTGCTGACACTCTGGTCTATCTCGACCGGTGACAGTTTCCGGCTTCCTGCCTCTGTTCCTCTAACGCTCATTCCCATGCCCCGAAACTGTTCAGTTCTTTTCAGGTTAGCAATACCTTTACCCCTGGTATGGCACACACAATTGTCATATTTCACCGGTAGGATTGTGACAATTTTGTCAAAAAGGAGGGAGCTATGCCGATACCTGTACTTTACCGCCCAACGAAAAAACAACAGCCATGCTGGAAAGAAGCGGTTACACATGGCGATGTAAGGAAAACTACAATGAAAATTCATTATAAAACCGAAACAGAGATCACCTGCAGCGACTGTGGCCATACAGCAAGGGAAACCATGCCCCTGGATGCCTGCACCTATTTTTACGAGTGCAGAAACTGCACAAAGCTGATGAAGCCGGAAAGTGGCGACTGCTGCGTATTCTGCTCCCACGGGACTACTTCCTGCCCGACCAGCCAGAGGGAGAGCCGGGCCTATTCCATTCTTCAGCCAGGCCTCGCCAGTGCCAATGAGGAGACCGTTGTTTATGACAGCAGCAGTGCTATTCAGACCGGTTGACGATCACCCTCCCGTGTCGGCTTATTGACCCTCAAGCCGGCACAGCCCTTCTCCCCCTGTCAATTTCCCGCCTATCCCCTTTGCTAAACTGACTTTACTTAATTCTTACTCACATTGTCTTTCATGGAGGAATGACTATGGATACAGGAGGTCCTGACGGTCCACAGAATAATGGTGGCGGCTGGCTTGGCTTGGGCGGCCTGGGCAATCTGACAAGTGCTTTTACCAGTACACTCTCTGGCTGGTTCGGTGGCAAAGAAACTGAAGCCACTGAAGGTGAGAGCTACATGGCTTCAGCTGGCGCGAAAGTTCATAAGCTAATAGATACCCGAACTGTCACGGGAGTCGAGTCAAAGACTTACGAAGATTTAAAGCTGGAACTCATGGATGCTCTCGAAACCTGCAGGGAAGACGAATCAAGGGACCCGGAAGAGCTTGATATAGTCCGGCGTGGAGTCTTGGAAACCTGCAAAGGCTGTCTCAGACGCGATGATATGAATGAGTTACTGCGCAATCATCGCAATTTTCCGGATTTGTTTAGCAACTTCCCACTGGATGCCCTTCTGGACAAATGGAGAGAAGAACAAGATATTGATCCCAAATTGAATGATACAGAAGTTTTTCCAGAACGCCATGAAGACTGGAAGGAGTTTGACTGCTACTTGCCTACTAAAAACCTCAAGGGGGTCAGAGATCAGTTTCAAATTCTGTATCAGGATTACATGAATGACACCGAAGAATTTGGTTCTGCAGACGGATTGCAAAAAAGTGTCAACAAACCAAACACCAGGGTATTTACCACTAGGCTAGCCCTGGATTATCTGGCCAAAGCAGATGTCAAAGGGTTCATGGACCTTTATCATACCAGCCACTGGCTTAAATCAACCCTTCCTTCCCAGTTTCTTGAACCACTCACGAAGTTGAGTTCCAAAAACCTGGAACTGGATGAGGTGATAAGTCAAGCCTGCAAACCGCTAAAACACTCAGACCTATACATGTGCAGGGATCTGCCATTGAGCTGTGCGGCAATGATGCAGAAAAATCAGGATGCTCTGTTCAATCTGAGAGATAAAATCAAGGCAGAAATCCAGTCTGCCAAAAGAGATCGCAGCGACGACCGCAGTAATAGCGCCCAATCAGCCCTGGAAGCCTTGAAAGAAGGTCGGTGGGATGATTTGGTCTTATCTATGAATCGCAATTCAAACCTGAGAGGGCAACCTCTGGTTGAGGTTAATAGGCTTCTGAAGGAAGAAAACCATCTTGCCTATGTCAGCCAGATCACCATGGCCCGGATCATGACTGCCTACAAGAGCTGTCTGGCGGAAGATACAGACGGATATTTTCTGCACGAGTGCCTGCCTACGGAGATTGTGGTTACTGACCTTGAAGATCACTGGACATCGAAAATGAAGGAAGGGGATTACGATATTCAGATGGAACTATTCACCGCCCTGAAAGATAAAAAACAAATGGCTGCTATTGAAAAAGCCCTCATCAAATACATGCCAGGGCTGGTGAGTGGCAACCCTCTGGCATAGCCGCAGAACGTCTTGAGAGGCCGGAAAAACTCCGGCCTTTTTTATGTCCATTACCCTCGCTGATTGGGTCTGGGATTCAGGTTAATCTCAACCCTGCGATTCATTGCCCTGCCTTCTTTCGTACCATTGTCACCCATGGGGTTGGAAGCCCCACGCCCATAATGAGTGATTCGGGTGTTGGAAACCCCCTGAAAGGCGAGGAAGTCAGCAACACTCTTGGCACGGGCTTCAGACAGCGGCTGATTGATTTTCGGGCCACCGGTGCTGTCGGTATAGCCGACCACTTCTATCAGGTTCTTGTTGTATTCCTTGAATACCTTGGCAACAGAGTTGAGCACCGGATAGAAACTGGATTTCACATCAGACTTGGAAGTATCGAAAGTGATGCTGGAAGGCATGATCAGCTGCAACTGATCTCCGTATCGATGCACCTGCACACCGGTTCCCTGCAATTGCTGGCGAAGCACGGCTTCCTGCCTGTCCGTGTAATAGCCGTAGCCGGCGCCGGCGGCGCCGCCCAGGGCTGCGCCTTTCAGTGCACCTTCACTGCCATCCATCAGGCCACCGACCACTGCTCCGGTCAGTGCCCCTATACCTCCATACTTTGCGGTCTTGCTGGTCTGTTGCTCCCCGGTATATGGGTTGGTCGACTGACAACCGGTGAGGACAGCGGCGATAAAAACCAGTGCAAGGCTTTTTCTGACTAAAACGAACATGAAGTTACCTCCTACAACCTATACGGAAGTCGATCCAGCTCCTGTTTAGGAGTCTGTGTTTAGCCGCGAATAATACTGTTCTCGCGGATTTCTTCGCCAATGGTGGTGTCAGGCCCATGCCCGGTCACCACACAGGCCTCTTCATCAAGGACATACAACCGTTGACGTATGGAGCGCTCAATGGCTTTGAAATCCCCACCCCAGAGATCAGTCCTGCCTATTGAGCGCCGGAACAGGGTGTCACCGGCAATCAGCAGCTTTTCTTTCTCAAACCAGAAACTCATGGAACCCGGCGTGTGTCCGGGCGTGTGAACGGCAACCCCCTGACAACAGGGCAGTTCTTCATCATCCTTTAGCCAGAAATCGGGATCCGGTATCGGTTTATAGGGAACACCAAACATACGGCACTGGGTTTCCAGACTGTCCCAGAGAAACTTGTCTTCTTCGTGCAGGTGTATGGGCGCCCCGGTTTTTTCCTTGATTTCGCCACTGGCCATGAAGTGGTCAAGGTGCGCATGGGTATGGATCAGGGCAACCACCTTCAGGTCCAGCTGTTCCAGCCTGGAGAGGATAAAGTCGGCGTCTCCGCCGGGATCGACAACTATCGCCCTGCGACTGACCGGGTCGCCAATAATCGTACAGTTACACTGCAGTGGACCTACCGGAAAGGTTTCCCGGATAAAACGGGTTGGATTTGTCATGAAGTTCGCCATTCCTGAGCTTGTGATCGATGCCGATTCTAAAACACGGTATCGTGAAAACCTATCACCATGTACTAGTACCCCATCCGCCTGCAAATGATAGGTTCAGCTCAAGGCAGAGCACTCAGGTCAAGGCGCAGCTGTGCAGGAATACTTTATGTCTTTCAATCAGCTGGAACGCAGAGATGCCTGGGCGGCCCCGAGCGCTCAGCCTTGAGTCC
>JBPCXN010000339.1:0-7382 GCA_051008495.1 Endozoicomonas sp.
GACTGTACTTCTCCACTCTTTAGCCCGGAAATTTCATAAAGTGTCGAGCTTCTCGCTCTGCTATTTTTTCGGCTGGCACATTTTGTCGGCATATTCATGCTTATTGCATGCTCTTGATGAGTTCTAGACAGCGTCGACAAAATGCTGTCATGGAGGGAAAAGAGCTAGCCCGGATATTTCATAAACATGCTCCCGACTCTCGCTTGCCCCTTGCCGCCTCAGGAAAGTTTGGTTCGGTCGACCGTACTCCCCGGTACGGCGCTCCCTCACCAAATTCCCTGAGACAAAAAGGTTCTGCGCGATAGCCGGGGCAGTTCATGAAACATCCGTGCTAGCGAGACGCCGACAAGCGATCTTCGTTTGTTTTCGTACACATCAAAAATCGAACATTTCAGTGTTTCCGCAGCCTCAAGCTTGGTCAAAGCGGCTTTATGAATTTTCCCGGTTAGCACTGGTTTACCGAGCGTTCTGCTGTATACCGGATACAGATAGTTTTCAGTGAACGTCAGAAAACGGATAACAGCCCGATCGTGAAGATAACACGACAAGGTTTATCAATATTGCTTAAAGACTAATCCCCAGCCTGAGCATATCCTTGTGTTGGATGCCGTTCTCGAAGATGGGCTCGTCATAGTTTTTCAGGAAAAAATCACGGTCGACACTTTCCACCCGGAAACCGGCCTTCTGGTAAAAACTCAGTTGATAGCCGAAGGAACCAGTGCCCAGTGCCAGCTTTTTTGCACCCAGATTCCTGGCCGTAGCAATGGCGTGTCGCAACAGGGTGGAGCCAATTCCACTGGCCTGCACTTCAGGGTCTACGGCAATATTCATCAGCTCAAGAACAGATGAGCTGACTGGTTGAAGGACATAAACACCAACGGCCCTGCCTGCTGTTTCAGCCACATAGCAACGGGATTTTTCCAGGTAGTTCCTGACCTTGCTTTCAGAAGGGTCTGCTTCCAGCAGAAGGTGAAATGGAGCTTTGGTTGAGGGGACGGATTGAATTGTCAGTGAAGCGTCTTCGCTCATCAAGAGTGATCCTGGGGCAAGAGTTTGACTGGCGCAGCCTGTCAACAGTTACGACAGGCCGGATGTTATCAGCAAAGTCTATGGTATTTTCAGTTTTCAGCTACAGGTAATTCAGCTCCTTTTTCCAGGTTGAAGAACAGAACAGGTCAGATCACGCAGGCGGGTCCGCTGCATTCCCTGCTGGTCAAAGTTATCCGGGGCCAGCCATTCCAGGAAAGCCTGTTTCAGCTGTGGCCATTCTGAATCAATCATGGCGAACCAGGCGGTGTCGCGGGTGCGGCCCTTGTAGAGCATGGCCTGGCGGAAAGTGCCTTCGTAGGAGAACCCCAGTCTCTGTGCTGCTTCCCGGGAAGGGGCATTCAGGGCGTCGCATTTCCATTCATAGCGTCTGTACCCCAGTTCAAAGGCTCTCTCCATCATAAGGAACATCGCTTCGGTGGCCGCCGGGCTCCTTTTCAGTTTTTCGGAGAAGTGGAGATGACCCACTTCGATGCTCCCAGCTGCCGGCGCAATCCTGAGGTAGCTGGCCAGTCCGGCCGGTTGCTGATCGGATTGACGGATGATGGTGAAGAACAGGGGATCGTCGCCCATGCAGAAAGCATCCAGCCAGGCCCGGAACTCTTCGAAGGAGTTGAATGGCTCACTCATCAGGTAGGTCCAGTTGCGACCATCTGTGCCGGACATAAATGCTTCATACAGCGCTTCAGCATGTCTGTCTGGATCGAGAGGTTCAAGCCGGCAATAGCGGCCAGCAATAAGCTCTCGCCCGGGGAGCGGGGGCGGTGTCCAGTCCTGAAGAGAGTGTCCGACGGGCTGTCCGAACGGGTTCAGTGTATGGGAAAGTTTTGCCATGAATGATCCTGGTGTTTGAACAATGGTACAGATAGTAAACGGTTGCCAGCGGGCATTAAGGTCCAGTTTTGAAAAAAACAAAGAACCAATTTTTCCAGGGGAAGATGTTCGGAGAACTGCTACATTGAACTCTTTTATGGCAAAGGTCTGGCAGCCATGGGCCAGAATGCGGAACCTGCCCCTGATATCGACTGGAAGATGGTTTTCATCGTCTGCCTGGGCAGCATGCTCGAGGTTTACGACTTCCTCATCTACGCCATGATGGCGCCTTACATCAGTCGTCTGTTTTTTCCCTCCGAGCTGCTGACCAGCAGTCTTATCCTGACCTTCGGCACCTTCGCCGTGGGTTACCTGTCCCGTCCCCTGGGCGGTATCCTGTTTGGCCATCAGGGGGATCGACGGGGGCGCAAGAAACCATTCAGCTTCACCATTGTCATCATGGCGCTGGCGACGCTGTTGATGGGCTGTCTGCCCGGCTACGATGACATTGGCTACCTGGCACCACTTCTGCTGGTTTTGCTGCGGCTGGTGCAGGGCCTGGCCATGGGTGGGGAAACCGGCGGGGCACTGACTTATATCTCCGAACACATGCCCGCGCATATTGGCAAAGGTTCAGGAGCGCTGATTGGCGGTATGTGTGCCGGCCTGCTGCTGGGTTATCTGGTACACAATATCCTGCTGTTTTTCTATGGTCCGGAGGGCATGCTTGAGCGTGGCTGGCGAGTAGCCTTCTGGTTCGGTGCAATGCTGGGGATAATTGGCTACATCATCCGCCTCCGCTTCCAGGAAACCCTTATGTTCCGACGCCTGCAGGCGTCAAAACAGATTGCCTCTGTACCATTACTGACGGTGTTAAAGCATTATCCGCGGCAGGTTATCTGTGGTGCACTGGCTATTGTCTCTCACAGCATTACAGTGATGCTGCTGACGGTTTTCCTGCAATCCTGGCTGCAGATCAACCGGGGTGGGGAAGTGATCGCTACGGTATCAACCATCACAGCAGCCATGATGGCCGTAGTCATGTTGCCCTGTGGCTACCTCTATGACCGCAAGGGTCGGGAATACTGTTTCAGGCTGGCCACTGTCTGTCACCTGATGGTGGGGTTGCCCTGGTACTACCTGGTGGTCACTGTCCCGAACCTGACCTGGCTGACCATGCCGATGTTCAGCCTGCTGGTCGGGTTTATGGCTGCCGCCCAGATTACCGTTGTGAGCAGCCTTTTCCCTACCCGGGTGCGATACACCGGTGTTGCCCTGAGCTACAACCTGGGCTTTCTGGCTGGCGGCTTTACGCCTCTGGTGTCCACCTGGCTGGTTGAGTGGAGCGGGCAACCCTGGACACCAGGTGTATTGCTGACACTGGCCGGTGTAACCAGTTGGCTGGTCAGGCTCCTGTTCCGGCCGGCACAGGAATGCTGAGAGGCTTCAAGAGTCTTCAACAGCCTTGTACAAGACTACACTTGGGGCACTCTTTTCATTGAGGCAATGTCGATGAATCATGATGCTCTGGCAGAAGTGCTTGAGGCCAGCAGGCAATGGATACGGCATTTCAACAAGGGGGATGTGGACTACTGCGTAGCCGCTTATCTTCCGGATGCCGTGATGGAAGCCCTGCCCATGGGGGAGTTTGTCGGGACAGAACAGATCGATGACTTCTGGCGGCCCTTCGTGCAGTCCGGCGCGACCGATCTGCAGTACCAGGAGGTCTGGCTGAAACAGATCGACGACGGAACCGTTCATCTGGGCGCCAACTGGTCAATGAATGTCGGTAATGGAGTCATTACGCTGGAAGAGTGGGTGAAATCGGGCGGCGGGTTGTGGAAACTGGCTCGGGATCACTTTGAAGTCAAAGAGCAGTACTGAAATGGAAGAGCGGGTCGTCCTGGCTAACACCTGCAGCGACGATCCCTGGATAATGGCTATTAACGTCTCTCGTCACTTTTTGACCTTGACGCCTCACCTTCTCTTTTGATCGGGACGATCTTGTTTTTTTTCACTTCCGCAGCGGCGCGTTTTCTTTCTGCGATCTTGCAGTTGAAGGTTTTCGGCGCATGTTGCCATTTGCAGGGGTTGGGGCCTTGTCCTCCGGCAAATACCAGGGAAGACGACAGGGCGATGGAGAGTGCCGCAGCACCGATAATAATTTTCATAGTCACCTCAGGGTTTTTGATCAGGACAAGCATGTCATCGGCAATAAACCCTGTCGGTGTAGCGATAGCGACGTATTTTGCGATTATGGTGATAATTGTCGATCAGTTTTTCTGAGTTACTCGTCCAAGGACGAATAATAAACCCTTTGAGAGAGTCAGCATGGCGGGAAGGGCTACCAGCAGCCAGGCGGCACAGGCAGCTGCAATGGCCTGACCATACAGGGTCAGAAACTGGCTGAAGTCCTGGCCGATCAGCCCAGCTATCCTGTCAGGATTAATCGCTACGGTGTCCAGCCCGAACAGCGTTTCACCAAAGCGGATAAACGGAATAAACAGCAGAAACTGCAAAGGGTAGGCGCAGTAATTAGCAATCTGTATGGCCACCTGGTTCAGCTGCAGCTTTGCCGCTACCAGCACACAGAGCAGGGAGGTGATGCCAAATACCGGAAAAACAGCCAGCACTGCACCGGCGGCAAGGCTTTTGGCCAGGGCTTCGGCTGTCAAACCCTGTTGCAACAGCGATTTGAGAGGATTCAGAATCTTGTTTTTCAGAAAATTCGCAGTGGACATAGAGATGGTTATTTTTTGCCGGCAAAACCTTAAGCTGAAAGAGTAACGGTCTGAATCCTGCAGCGCCATAGCCAAAAGTAGTTATGCCGTACGGTATGACAATCTACTGTTGAAGCGACCACTTTCCGGGGGCAGGTTACACTCCGTCGTAAAGTGCTATTGACCCGCAGGCCCTTTGTAAACGACTCTTGATAACAACCATTGATACGGAATCTGCAAGAGCCTGTTTTATGTCACCCACAGTTATTGCCCTCACCGCTGTTGCGGCCATTGTTTTGATAGCAGCTTCATCCCTGCTGACCTGGCTGCTGGCCCGGCAGAAAAACCGGGACGCTGTTGTTCAGTCACGGTTACAGCTCGAGAGTGAGCGGGAGCAGTTACGCAGGACCCTGGAAGAGTTGAAGCTGCGCGGCAGCAAACTTGAAACCATGCTGGCTGGAGAACGCAGCAGGGTTTCAGAAAGGGACCAGATGCTGAGGCAGGCAGCTGCAGAACGTCAGCAGCTTGAACAGCGCATGGATGCCGAACTCCGCTCCCGCATGGAAGCCGAGAAGCAGTGCCGAGAACTGGCAACCCGACTCGAAGAACAGCAGCTGCAGAACGAAAAGGCGATTCAACAGTTAAAAGAGAACAAGGAAGTGCTCCGGCAGGAATTCAGCAATCTTGCCAACAATATCCTGGATGCCAAGGGAAAGGCCTTCTCCGAGCAGCATGAGCAGCGCCTTGACGCCATGCTCAAACCCTTCAAGGAACAGCTGGGCGAATTTCGGGACAAGGTGGAAGAAGCCAGGAAAACCGACAACGAAGGTCGTGCAGCGCTCAAACAGCAACTGGAAACCCTGCACAGCCTCAACCAGAAAATCACCGATGAAGCGGGTAATCTGGCCCGGGCCCTGAAAGGCGATAAAAAGTTGCAGGGTAACTGGGGCGAACTGCAGGTGGAGACCATTCTGGAAAGCAGTGGCCTGATCAAGGGGCAGGAGTACGAGCGGGAAGCCAACTTCAAAGACGACGAGGGCCAGAACAAACGCCCGGATTTCATTGTCCATCTGCCTGAAGGCAAACACCTGATCATTGACTCCAAGGTCTCACTGGTGGATTACCTGGCCTATGTGAATGCGGAGGCAGAAGAAGAGCGGGCTGCTGCCCTGGGCAGACATGTCCAGAGTATTCGAAACCACATCAGGGGGCTGAGTGAAAAGGATTACCCCAAGCTTCCCGGGATGAAGGCCCCGGATTTTGTCTTTATGTTTATGCCGGTAGAGCCAGCGTTCATGGCGGCATTCCAGCACGACCAGAAACTGTTTAACGATGCTTTCGAGCGGAATATCGTTGTCGTCACACCTACTACCCTGCTGGCCACCCTGAGAACGGTCGCCAATCTCTGGACCATTGAACGACAGAACGCCAATGCCCGCAAACTGGCCGACCGGGCCGGTCTGGTATACGACAAACTAAGAGTTTTTGTGGAGAAGATGGAAAAGCTCGACACGCAGATGACTACTGCTCGGAACACCTATGATGAAGCCATGAATACGCTCAAGCAGGGGCGTGGCAACCTGATCGCCCAGGCCAGCGAATTCCTTAACCTGGGTGTACGGGTAAAGAAAGAGCTGCCGCGCCAGACTCTGGAAACGGCCGATCTTGGCAGTGCCACGGCCCTGGAAGATCAGCAGGAAAGTTGATCGCCGGCCGTTCTCCTTTCATCAGCCGTAAACAGCTGCTCATAAAGAAACTGGTAACGGGTTGGCAGGGGGCGATACTTTTTGCTGACCCGGTAAATGGTTTCGTGAACTGCTTCAGGCAGTTCAGCAATTCTTATGACGTTGGTATCCCGGAAAGAAGCCACGGCAGAAGCGGGCAAAACAGTGAAACCCAGTCCGGCAGCGACAGGTTCCAGGATCAGGTTGATCTGGTTGACATAACCCCGGACAGGCAGGTCAGACATCCCGGTAAACTGTTTCGGGAAATTCGCCTCCATCACCAGGTTAGTATGGTGTTCAGCGTCGGGATGGCTGATCAGGCCAAGCTCGCACAGCGCGTTATAGTCTGTCTCTGTCTTGTTTCTGGCGGTGACCAGACAGAGCCTTTCCTGGCCTGAAGCCGTGGCGACAAGATTGGCAGACGAGGGTTGTCTTGTCATCAGTCCAAGCTCAATGCGGTTACTGACCAGTTCCGACTCAATCCGGTGGTTGGGCGCCACTTCATAGTGAACCTCCAGCCCTGGATGTTCCTGCTGCAGTAGTACTAACCTGGGGTAAAGTCTCAGGCCCAGAGCTCCAGGGCTGGCGATTCTGCACAGCCCGGCGTGAGGGTCGTCAGACTTCAGCTGCTCCCGTAAATCCTGCTCCCGGGCCAGCAGGTTATGGGCAAAGCGGTAGACCTGCTCTCCGGCCGGTGTCAGCTCAAACTGCTTGCCATAGCGGTTCAGCAGGGCCGTGGCGTAGTAGTCTTCCAGTTTTTTGATGTGCTGGCTGACACCCGGCTGTGTCATGGCCAGTTGCTCAGCGGTACGGGTGAAATTCCCCTGCTCCACCAGGGTGACAAAAGTCTTCAGCCAGAGGGGATTAATCATAATTGTTAATTATCAAAAATATCATGAATGATAATTTCCGGTCTTGGGTGGCTATCCTTAAACTGCGCGACATAGATTAATTACCAAATTTGCCGTAAAGCATCGCCCAATCGGGCGGTGATATAAGGCGGGAACGCGCAGAGCGTTCCGGTTGCGTGTTTGTACGTGCTCTGCTAGTTTTCATCCTGTCTCTTGCAGACCTACCG
>JBPCXN010000340.1:0-8990 GCA_051008495.1 Endozoicomonas sp.
ATTTCATAAACATGCTCCCGACTCTCGCTTGCCCCTTGCCGCCTCAGGAAAGTTTGGCTCGGTCGACCGTACTCCCCGGTACGGCGCTCCCTCACCAAATTCCCTGAGACAACAAGGTTCTGCGCGATAGCCGAGGCAGTTCATGAAACATCCGGGTTAGCCTGTCATCATGGATGCCATGGGTACAACAGCAACAGAGAGGTTATCTTTAGAACCGGCCTCATGAGAGTGAGCCAGCACCTCGGCCGCCAGTTCTTCCGAGGTAATTCCGGGGTTCTGCTGACGGAGGTGATGTATCAGCTGGGCGATCTGGTCAGAGGTCGCCACATCAAAAATCCCGTCACAACCCACTACAAGATGCCCTGCACGCATTTCGTCCGTGATGGGGTGGCTGGTCACTTTACCCCTGGCGGACAGGGTTCCACTGAAATCATGGTCACCAATAGCCCTTGCTACTGCTATTTGTCTACCACTGAGGGAGGCGGCGTAACGACTCTTCCCAGCGCTACTTACGTAACCACCCCGCTTTTCGAGAGAAGAATGATACTTTTTCTGTGGCCCACCCATTACCCAGGCTTCAGGCTTTTCGTCCTCCGAGACCTGAAGGCAGTCGCCATTGTCGTAGGCCACCATGGACCTGGAATCGCCCACATTCACTGTCCATAATCGATCCTTTATGACCATGGATGTACAGGCTGTTGTTCCCTCATCCATACTGACACCCATTCGATCCAGGTCAGGCATGGTCAGCTTCAGGGCGTTCCAGACACCGGCCTCGGTAAGCCCCCTCTCATTATATTGTTCCAGCCTGTACTTGAGCTTGGCGACCAACTCCTCTGACACCTTTTTTGAAAGTCCGCCCCCCCCGTGCCCATCGAAGACTCCGGCCAGGCATACCGAAACCGTTTCCTGGCCTGCCTGGAATTCAAAACGGGTCAACAGGTGAGCATCTTCCATTCCGTCCATGCGCCTGCCCTGGGCATCAGCAGCCCCGGCACCTGCTATGGCTGGTGAACCGCCGGACTTGAATCCAAAAACAGCCTGAGCCTCATTCATACCCAAAAAGGTATTGGTCTTGAAGTCAGCACACCGGCCTTTTTTGGAATCCTGGTCACGCTGGTGCTGTACGGCTTCCTCATTGGCCTTCTGTATCTTTCTACTGACCTCCTGGTGGTCAGGAACTACCCGATACTCCAGCCGCTTAATATCTTCCTGGCTTACCTCGGGGGCCTCTTCCATAGGGCCATTGTAGGGAATATCATGGGAATCCCGGTCGGCATGGCGTTTTTTTCCCCCGAATTCAAACTCCACCATACGACTACGATCCATCTTCATTGACTCAACCGGGGTAGCACCGGCCTGGTTCAAACCGATATTGTGGACAGCATCTTCCAGCCTGCCTCCAGCATCAACATGTTTACTTTCAGGCCTGAAGCGATAAGCGATATTCAGATCTTCAAGCTTCCTGATCGCTTTATCCGCCTGCTCAGGGACGGACATGTCGTACATCAATAGATAGTCACGTAATTCAAGAGTGGCTTTCTGGTCGAAGTTGTAAAAATCCAGCAGAGTTTTCCTCAGCGCTTCATCTGTCTCAGTAGCTTCCGGGAATTGAAAATCAAGTTTTGCCCGCATAAAGCTCTCTAGTTTCTCCGCATCCCCCACCCTGATTTTTTCAGCACCTTCAATACGTTCATTTTTGGCCGGATCAGGATAAATATCAGCATCATCTTTATAGGAAAGACGCTCCGCACTTTTAATATTCATACCTGCGGTAAAGGCATGCCCAAGAATGGTAACTTGACCGACATCGACAATTCCCACCTCCTTTTTCGCCAGCTGGCTCTCATCAATGTGATGAACCAGATAGTCTCGGAGGTTTTTCTGACAGCTTTCAAAGGATTCCCCGCCCCCACTCAACCAAGAAAAAAAGCCTCGAGTCTGACTCTCATGTGAAGCTTTTGTCACCACATGACCTAATTCGGTCATTCCTACTTCAACATTCTTATCTTCATCTTCTGACAGCATGGCAAGTTGGTCATTAAATTCGTCGATGCTGGGCGGACTTATAATGTCATTAATTGGTGTGTATCCGTATGCCATGATCAAAACCTTCAGTCTGATTGATATGAACAGGCTATCGTCAGAAGTCAGTTTTTTTTGAGGCTATAACCGGGCTGCCAGGAATGACTGCAATGCATTGGAGACAGCTCCTGATCGCCTGGTAAATTAAGCTCTGCATAACAGACCATGCCTATCCGCCACAGATTCGATATAATGGCGGTAACTATGCAATTTGAGCCTTGTCCCAAGGCACTTTTCAAAGGCACTCGTCAGGAAAACACCAGGATGTTCGAGAACCTAACCGAACGCCTGTCGCAAACGCTGAAAAGCGTCACCGGCAAGGCCAAGCTGTCAGAAGACAATATTAAAGATACCCTGCGCGAAGTCCGCATGGCATTGCTGGAAGCTGACGTGGCGTTGCCCGTGGTCAGGGAGTTCGTCAACCGCATTAAGGAACGGGCTATTGGTCAGGAAGTCCAGTCCAGCCTGAGCCCGGGTCAGGCCTTCGTCAAGATTGTCCAGACCGAACTGGTCGAGGTCATGGGCGCCGCCAACGATGAGCTGAACCTGGCCACCCTGCCACCAGCGGTCATCCTCATGGCGGGCCTGCAGGGTGCGGGTAAAACCACCTCTGTGGCCAAGCTCGCCAAGTTCCTGAAAGAACGTCACAAGAAGTCGGTAATGGTGGTCAGTGCCGACGTCTACCGCCCGGCGGCGATCAAACAGCTGGAAACCCTGGCCGGGGAGGTGGACGCCGAGTTCTTCCCTTCCGATATCAGCCAGAAGCCGGTTGATATTGCCAGCGCCGCCATCCAGTCAGCGAAACTGAAGCACTTTGATGTCCTGATTGTTGATACCGCCGGTCGTCTGCACATCGACAGCGACATGATGGAAGAGATCCAGGCTCTGCACGGCACCATCAACCCCATCGAAACCCTGTTCGTGGTCGACGCCATGACCGGCCAGGACGCCGCCAACACCGCCAAGGCCTTTGGCGACGCCCTGCCCCTGACCGGTGTCATCCTGACCAAGGCGGATGGTGATGCTCGTGGTGGTGCCGCGCTGTCAGTACGCCAGATCACCGGCAAGCCCATCAAATTCATGGGTATGGGCGAGAAGATCGACGCTCTTGAACCCTTCCATCCTGACCGTATTGCTTCCCGTATCCTCGGCATGGGAGATGTTCTCTCCCTGATCGAAGACGCCGAACGCAAGATGGACAAGAAAAAGGCCACCCAGCTGGCCAAGAAACTGCAGAAAGGCAAGGGTTTCGATCTCGAAGACTTCCGTGACCAGCTGCAGCAGATGAAGAAGATGGGCGGCATGGCGGGCCTTATGGACAAGCTGCCGGGCATGGGCAATATGCCGGCGCAGATGCCAGGTCAGATGGACGACAAGGTCTTCGTGCAGATGGAAGCGATCATCAATTCCATGACGTCGAAAGAGCGTATCACCCCGGACATCATCAACGGTTCACGGAAAAAGCGGATTGCCGCCGGTTCCGGTACCCAGATCCAGGACATCAACCGACTCATCAAGCAGCATAAGCAGATGAGTAAGATGATGAAGAAAGTCGGCAAGAAAGGCGGCATGAACAAACTGATGCGCGGCCTGGGCGGCATGAAAGGCCAGATGCCCGGCGGCATGGGTGGAATGCTGCCTCCCGGCGGCGGCAAGAAGTTCCCGTTTTAACCTGCTCTCCCCTGTAGGTCGGATTAGAATCGCGGATTCGTAATCCGACATCAGCCTCCCGCACCTGCCAATTGTCGGATTGGGGAAAAAAACCCTGATCCGACCTGCGTTCCATCCTTCCCCCGGCAATCCGCAGTCATATAAGTGACGGGCTTATTGTCACGGCGCTTGTAATTCCTTAGAATATGCGCCCTTTGTGATCGGCTTAAAAACCGCTCACGGTATTCTGCGTCCTTTTTCAGCTTCGGCCGGAAACGAACACTGAATGCAAGAGTTGCCGGAAACCACGATACAGGAAAACTATTCCATGGTAACGATTCGTCTCGCTCGCGGCGGTTCCAAGAAGCGCCCATTTTATCACCTGACCGTTGCTGACAGCCGTAAGGCTCAAGGCGGCCGTTTCATCGAGCGTGTAGGTTTCTTCAACCCTGCCGCCCGTGGTCAGGAAGAGCGTCTGCGTGTTGACAACGAGCGTGTTGAGTTCTGGCTGGGCCAGGGCGCTACTACGTCCGAACGCGTTGCAAAGCTGCTGAAAGACGCCAAAGCTGCCTGAAGCTTGTCTGACAGTATCTACGACAGGGAGCCAAACCAGTGACTGAACCAGTAGTGGGGGACAGTGCTGAAAAGCATATCGTCCTCGGTAGTATTACTGCGGTGTACGGGATCAAGGGCTGGGTGAAGGTGTTTTCACACACCAACCCCATGACCAACATCCTGAACTATAAGCACTGGACTCTCGATCTCGATGGTCGCCAGCAGACCATTGAAGTGGATCAGGGCCGCCGTCAGGGCAAGGGTCTGGTCGCACACATCGTCGGTTGTGACGACCGGGATATCGCCCGCAAATACTGCGGTGCCGAGATCCGGGTTAAAGCCGACGAACTGCCCGAGACCGCTGATGATGAAATTTATTGGCATGAACTCGAAGGGCTGGAAGTAACCACCGTTGGCAACGACGGCGAAAACCTCCTCCTGGGCAGAGCCAGCCACCTGATGGCCACAGGCGCCAACGACGTTCTGGTGATCCGTCCCTGCAAGGGCAGCATCGACAGAACGGAACGACTGGTACCCTGGCTGATTGATCAGGTAGTGCTGGAGGTGAACCCGCAAGAAGGGTTCATTCGGATCGACTGGGATCCGGACTTTTGACACTTATGACGGACCTGGATAACACCAGGAAAGACATAAGTGCTGATATGTGGTTCGGTGTCGTCAGCCTGTTCCCGGAAATGTTCCGGGCCGTAACTGAGCACGGCATAACCGGCCGTGCCATACGGGCAGGCTCCGTTGCACTGGAAACCTGGAACCCCAGGGATTACACGCACGACCGACACCGGACTGTGGATGACCGACCTTATGGCGGTGGTCCCGGCATGTTGATGAAAATTCAACCTCTGCGTGACGCCATTCATGCAGCAAAAGCTGCTGCAGGAACCGAAGCAACAGTAGTTTATCTGTCTCCCCAGGGACGTCTGCTAGATCAGACAGGGGTACAGGAACTTGCCGCTAAAAAGCGGCTGATACTGGTTTCGGGGCGGTATGAAGGTATTGATGAGCGCGTAGTCAAGGCCGAGATCGATGAAGAATGGTCTATCGGTGACTATGTGTTGAGTGGCGGCGAGCTCGCTGCCATGACGCTGATTGATGCAGTATCACGCTTTGTACCGGGCACCCTGGGTCATAAGGATTCCGCCCAAGAGGATTCCTTTGCTGAAGGCCTCCTGGACTGTCCACACTACACACGCCCTGAAGTGTTTGAAGGGCAGAAAGTGCCAGACGTACTGCTTTCAGGTAACCATGCTGAGATCAGCAAATGGCGACTGAAACAGTCACTGGGCAGAACCTGGCTGAGACGCCCCGACCTGTTGCAGAACAGGACGCTGTCCAGCGAGGAGGAGACATTACTGTCAGAGTTCATCCAGGCCCACGGGCAGGAAACAGACACTGACAGCAGCAAGGGTTGACACATCGCTTGATGAAACCGGAGCAACCGGCTTTTCAGATTTCCCATGAAAGGTCGTACATCCGGGTAGAACCGGCGGAACAATTGACTAACGGGAGCAATGAAATTATGAGTAAGAACAGAATTATCCAAGCGCTCGAAGCCGAGCAGATGGAAAAGGAAATCCCTACCTTCGCACCAGGCGACACTGTTGTCGTACAGGTTAAGGTAAAGGAAGGAAACCGTGAGCGTCTGCAGGCGTTCGAAGGTGTTGTCATCGGTAAGCGTACCCGTGGCCTGAACTCCGCTTTCACCGTTCGCAAGATCTCCAGCGGTGTTGGTGTTGAGCGTACTTTCCAGACCTACAGCCCGATGATTGCTTCCGTCACTGTGAAGCGTCGCGGTGACGTGCGTCAAGCCAAGCTGTACTACCTGCGTGAACTCAGCGGTAAAGCTGCACGCATCAAGGAAAAGCTCAAGTAAGAGCCTTTTCGTCTTCGACGAAAAATCTCTTGAGAAACTCTTGAGAAACTCTTGAGAAAAAGTTCTGACAAACCGGCAACTCTTGTTAGACAATCCACGGCAGGTTTTCCGGCCTGCCCGGATACAAAAAAAGCGACGAAAGTCGCTTTTTTTGTATCCGCAACAAATGAAGAGAGTTCCGTCAACCGCCCTTCACACCAACCTGATAAATCCCAGGAACCCAATCCTGTGGCCGCTCTTCAGGGTTATGCAGGGTTGGTTTGTACCCGGCAGCACTTAACTGATTTATTTCCACAGGCGCAACACCGGGAAAATGCTCTTGAAGCGTTTCATTAATAGAGCTCAACCACTCTGAGAACCTATCGTTCAGCCATTGAATCTTGCCTTCTGCAGAGGCATTGGGTATGGGTCTATCCAGCATCTGGTTGACTTGGGTCAGAACAAAGCGAACCTTACTGAAGTTAGGGGTTTCACCTGTTTTTTTTCCTGAAACCACAAGGGAGTCTCCAAACAGCTTGAGCATATTTTGATCCTCTTTTTCAAGCCTGGCTGCATTACCCCTTAGTAAATATAAAGCCTCATCAGCTTTAGCCAGCTTACTTATATCATCAGGAGCCAGCACACCTCCCTGCTGATTCTGTGGTTCGAGCGTATCAACATGCATCTTCATTTCTTTTCCAGGCCACTGTACGTCTGTACTCTCACCTCTCGGCCCTTCCTCAAGGACAGCTGACTCTTTGGCCGATACTGCTTCCTTATCACCACTGACTTCTATCAAAGCGTTGATAAAGGTCGATTTCCCGACACCTGGCCTGCCCAAAATCACAACATCGTCAGGGGCTGGACGTGGCCCACCCATATTGGTAATACCCATATAAGGAGGCTTGACATCATCAAGCATCGAAGAAAATTGCTTCACAAGCTCATCTGGCAGCTTTCCTTCCCACGGAGTTCTCGCCTCCTTGATCAAGGCAAAGGCGCCATTTTGATCACCATTTAGCCAGGCCTGATTGGCCAGTGAGAGTTTTCGGGATGAAACAGCCGTCAGCAGAGCGCTGAATGTCTTGACCTGATTGGCAGGTAATATGCCCAGGTTATCTTTTCGTGCGTCTTCAACAAGCGTATCGCACTTGTCAAACTCGCCCTGTTGAAACGTCAGCCAGGCATTGTCCAGTTTTGACGTTGTGGAAAAACTAAGAATTGAATCGGTAAGCTTGAGAGCTTTAACCATTAAAGTCAGCAGCTTCGTTAAAAGGTCGATCTTGCGGGCACCGAGCTTAATATCCGAAACTGAACTGGCCTCAGAGGCAATGGCTTTGGCTGTTTCGGCAGGTTTTACTGAATGCTGTTTAAATCCGGCCTCAGGAGCAGGCTCCTCTGATGGGGCCGGGTTCACAAGCGGGTCATATGTCGTATCTACCGGTCTGATTATTTTACTCACGTCCTTGCCTCCCTGAGCGTCAACTTATTGGCACTCGTTAAATGATTTCCTTGGCAGTAGTATAGTGGCAGCTGCACAATGCTCGACCGCTACTTTATTCAGAATTGATCTTGATAATCTCACAGCAGACAAATCCTTCTCCAGAAAATCTGTCTATCCTGATACTCCTGCCATTCTCAACTCCTTTCTGCTATCGGCAGATCAAGAACGGAGATACTAGCGTGCAATTTCGCCATCTATTCACGGCACTTCTGTTCACAACACTTCTCGCAAGTGCCCAGGATAACAGCACTGAAACCGATGATTCGGGAGATATGCCTGCGGACACGGTCATCCTCTCAACCCACACACCAACGCCTGCCAATAATTTCATCCCCAATTCCAGCGATAAGATTTCCGCCCGAATTGAAACCGACAGGGCCGGTAATTACACGGCAATAGTCGCTGAAATCGCTTATGATGTCATCACAGCCCCAAGGCCCAACCGGCCAACAGACGGAACTCTCTGCAACAGCAGGGGCGAATGCGTAGGCGGCTACCATGCCTACATAGAATTGCCGAAATACGATCAATTTCCTTACCGGACTCTGCAGATCAACTGGAACCCCTACGGCCATTCTCCGGCGCCCTTCAGGGTCAACCATATTGACTACCACCTCCATACCCAGACACTGGCCGAGCTGAAAGCCATCGAAGTAGGTGAATGCGGTGCAGAGCATGTAACGTGCGACAAAGAGATTCAGAAGAAACTGACCGCACCTCTGGAAGCCAGGCACCTGCCAGAAGGTTACTCCAACGCCCAGCTGGATACATCCGTCGCCAATATAGGTTCGCACCTGGTCGATTTCTCAACAGTTCCAAGCCGTCCGGAAGACTTTGACCACATACTCATCCACGGTGCCTATGACGGCAAACTGTCCTTCCAGGAACCGATGATTACAGAAGCTTATTTTATTGGTTTAAAGCGCCGTACCCAGGAAAACAGTGTGCTCAAAGAGTGCTTCGACATTAGCCAGCCTGAAGAATACCCGGACGATGACTTTCATCCTGATGAGTGGTGCGCCTGGTATGAAGACAGCACTGACAGCATCCATGTTTCACTGGAGAGTTTTTCTGCTGACAGAAGTGTTCCACCCAACAGCGGCGTGACAGCCACAACCTCTTACTTGCTATGGATAGTCATTGCCTCAGCCATTGCCATGCTGACTGCTGCCTTGTAACTCAGATACCTCGGAAGCTAGGCTAGGAGCCTGACCGAGAATGGTCACTTTTGATACAATACGGCCTCAACAAGGCTATAACTCAACCAATGTCACCACCACCCAAGTTCAAAGAAGCTCCTGCGGAGTTTGACCAGTACAACCTGTT
>JBPCXN010000341.1:0-5381 GCA_051008495.1 Endozoicomonas sp.
GCTTCATAGCCTAAGGAGGGTGCGAATAAGTCATGTGAGCGCTCTGCAAGCCATTAAGCCGACAGGTGCAAGGGGCAGTTTGCGGTTAATGGCCTTAGTCCTTAACAAAAACTGGAACGCTGCAGATGCCGGCTTAATGGCTTGCCCTTCGGGGCCTCCAGGGGAATCCAGACTCTGCGTTAGCCTTTATTGACAGGTCGGGACATGCCTGCAAAAGTCTGCCTTGATTCTGAATCCCCCTGGCAGGCCAGAGCGCCACAGGACTTATCCGCACCCTCCATAACAGCACAAATGCCTGTCTTTCTGATACTATTCCGGCCAGATAATGGATAACGAAGTGGCCGGAATCAGAATTACATGCCTCAAGACCAGCTAAAGACAAATATTCAACAGCGTACAGAGAGTTTCAGTGCGCAGCTTCAGAACCGTATCCTGATTCTGGACGGTGCCATGGGTACCATGATCCAGGGTTACAAGCTTGAGGAAGAGGATTACCGCGGCCAGCGGTTTATGGATCATAGCTGTGACGTCAAAGGCAATAACGACCTGCTCTGCCTGACCCGCCCCGAGATCATCAGCGATATTCACCGCGCCTATCTGGAAGCCGGTTCCGATATTCTTGAAACCAATACCTTCAACGCCACCACCATCGCCATGGCCGACTATGAGATGGAACACCTGGTGCCGGAGATCAACCGTGAAGCCGCCCGGCTTGCCCGGGAAGTGGCGGATGAGTTCACAGCAGCCAACCCGGAAAGACCAAGGTTTGTTGCCGGAGTGCTTGGCCCGACAAACAGAACCGGCTCTATCTCCCCCGATGTGAACAACCCCGGTTATCGCAACGTCACTTTCAATGAACTGGTTGAGGCCTACAAAGAAGCCACTGTCGCCTTGATAGAAGGCGGCTCAGATATCATCCTGATTGAAACTATCTTTGATACCCTCAACGCTAAAGCTGCGATCTTTGCCGTAAGGGAGCTGTTTGAGGAGATGGGCTACGAACTGCCCATCATGATTTCCGGAACCATTACCGATGCTTCAGGAAGAACCCTGTCTGGCCAGACCACCGAAGCATTCTGGAACTCCGTCAGCCACGCCAACCCTGTTTCTGTGGGTCTGAACTGTGCTCTTGGCGCCAAAGAGTTGCGCCCCTATCTGGAAGAGCTGTCAAACTGTGCCGACACCTTTGTCAGTGCCCATCCCAATGCCGGCCTGCCCAATGCTTTCGGGGAATATGACCAGACTCCTGAGGAGATGGCAGAGATTGTTGCCGAGTTTGCTCAATCTGGCCTCGTGAACATTATTGGTGGTTGCTGTGGAACAACACCGGAGCATATTCAGGCCGTCAGCAATCGCATGGCCAGCATCGATAGAAGAGCATTGCCCGATATTGACAAGGCCTGTCTCCTCAGTGGTCTTGAGCCGTTCAATATCCATTCCGATTCACTGTTTGTGAATGTCGGCGAACGCTGCAATGTCACTGGTTCCGCACGTTTCAAAAGACTGATCATTGAGGAAGACTACGACACGGCACTGGACGTCGCCCGGCAACAGGTTGAAAACGGCGCCCAGGTGATTGACGTCAACATGGACGAAGGCATGCTGGATGCCCAAAGCGCCATGGTCACTTTCCTGAACCTGATGGCCTCAGAACCGGATATTTCCAGAGTTCCGGTAATGGTCGATTCTTCCAAGTGGGACGTCATTGAAGCAGGGCTGCAGTGTATCCAGGGCAAGGGCATTGTAAACTCCATCAGCCTCAAGGAAGGGGAAGAGATCTTCCGCAAACAGGCGAAGCTGTGCAGGCATTACGGCGCCGCCGTGGTCGTCATGGCCTTTGATGAGACCGGTCAGGCTGACACGGAAACTCGGAAAACAGAAATCTGCCAGCGATCCTACGATATTCTGGTCAATGAAATAGGCTTTCCACCGGAAGACATCATCTTTGACCCGAACATCTTTGCTGTCGCCACGGGTATCGAAGAACACAACAACTACGCAGTGGATTTTATCAATGCCACGCGTTTTATTCGGGAAAACCTGCCGCACGCCATGATTTCCGGCGGGGTCAGTAACGTCTCTTTCTCCTTCCGCGGCAATAACCCGGTGCGTGAAGCCATTCATGCCGTGTTCCTCTATCACGCCATCAAAGATGGACTGACCATGGGCATTGTTAACGCCGGTCAGCTGGAGATCTACGAAGAAATCCCGAAGGAGCTGCGTGACCGGGTTGAAGATGTCATTCTGAACCGGACACCTGAAGGAACAGACGCACTGCTGGCCATTGCCGAGGACTATCGTGGCGGCGGCACTGCCGAGAAAAAAACGGAAGACCTTGCCTGGCGGGAGTGGCCTGTTGCAAAACGCCTGGAACACTCTCTGGTTAAAGGCATAACGGCGTACATAGTCGAAGATACCGAAGCGGCACGCCAGTCAGCCGAGCGCCCGATTCATGTTATCGAAGGCCCGCTCATGGACGGCATGAATGTGGTCGGGGACCTGTTCGGTGCGGGCAAAATGTTCCTGCCCCAGGTAGTGAAAAGCGCCAGGGTCATGAAGCAGGCTGTTGCCCACCTGATTCCCTTTATCGAAGAAGAAAAAGGCGGCATCAGTCGATCAAACGGCAAAATCCTCATGGCCACCGTCAAGGGTGATGTACACGACATTGGCAAGAACATTGTCGGCGTCGTGCTGGCCTGTAATAACTTTGAAGTGATCGATCTGGGCGTAATGGTGCCCTGTGAAAAAATCCTGCAGACTGCCAGGGAAGAAAACGTCGATATGATCGGCCTAAGCGGACTGATCACACCTTCTCTGGATGAAATGGTGCATGTAGCCAGTGAAATGCAACGACAGGGAATGACCATGCCGTTGCTGATTGGCGGGGCTACCACTTCAAGGGCTCACACCGCCGTTAAAATTGAGCCACAGTTCGAGAATGACCTGGCCATTTATGTCACCGATGCTTCGCGCAGTGTAGGCATTGCCACCAGGCTCATGAGTGATGAGCTCAAACCGGCCCTGATCAGCGAAACCCGGGAAGAGTACGAAAAGATCAGGATTCGCTATGCCAAACGGCGCAACAAAAAGCAGCTGTTAACCTATGAAGAGGCCGTAGATAACGGCTTTGTTCCCAAGTGGCAGGGATATAAACCACCAAAACCGTCCTTCACCGGCGTGAAAGTTTTTGACGACTATCCGCTGGAATCACTGGTGGACTATATAGACTGGACGCCTTTCTTTATCACCTGGGATCTGGCTGGCAAGTTCCCGGCCATCCTTGACGATGAAGTGGTCGGAGAAGCCGCCACCAGCCTTTATCACGATGCCCGGAACATGCTGGACGACCTGGTCAGCAATAAGAAAATTAGCGCCAGGGCTGCCATCGGGTTCTGGCCAGCCTCCCAGGTAAACCAGGATGATGTGGAGGTTTACACGGATGAGTCCCGCTCAGAGGCCAGCTTACTCCTGCACCACTTGCGTCAGCAGAACCCAAGACCGGACGACAAGCCCAACTATGCACTGTCTGACTTTATAGCCCCTAAAGCATCAGGGCTGGAAGACTATATAGGCGGCTTTATCGTCACCGCTGGCATAGGTGCTGACGAACTGGCAAAAGAGTATGAAAATCAGGGTGATGATTACAACAGCATTATGGTGAAAGCCTTGGCAGATCGACTGGCTGAAGCCTTTGCCGAACACATGCATAAAAAAGTTCGAAAGGACTATTGGCATTATGCACCGGAAGAGAACCTGAGCAATGAAGAACTGATCAAGGAAAAGTACACCGGTATCCGCCCTGCTCCCGGTTATCCGGCCTGTCCGGATCACACGGAAAAAGCCAGCCTGTTCCGGCTACTGAACGGTGAAGAAAGTATCGGCGTATCCCTTACGGAGCACTTTGCCATGATGCCAGCCGCCAGTGTCAGTGGCTGGTATTTCTCACACCCTGAATCGAAGTATTTCGGGCTGGGCAAGATTGGCCGTGATCAGCTGGAATCTTATGCCGGTCGCAAAAGCATCACTATTGAGGAAGCTGAACGCTGGTTAAGACCCAGCCTTGAGTAATCGAATGGAAATGGAGTGGCTAACCAGTTGATAGCTTGCCATCCCACTCCTCATCCCACTCATCTTCCTTCTGCTGATCAGATATCTCCTCCAGTCCAAAACCATCGTCCAAATCTAGCCCGTTAATATCTGTTGGAAGGCGTCTTAAAACCCTTCCAGGCAGAGCCCCTTGCTGGTCAGACGGAGGGATATCTGTTAGATAACGTTTAAAAGACATACCCTTAAGGGGCTCATCTTGTCCGGTCATGCTTTGTGAAAACCTTCCCCCCCCACTTGTCAGCTCGTAATCATCCTCCGAACGGATTTTTTTCAGCCAGATCTTGCGGGCCACATGTTGTTCATATTGTTCAAGATCGACCACTCGCAAATACTTTTTCCCCTTTCTATCTTCCCAGATAACTTTCGCCATCGAGGTATCCTTGTGGCTCCTGACTTGGCGAATATAATGCACGGAGTCAAGTTGATTCAGCCTTGCCAGCTTTTCAGGTTGTTGTCGACCGATGAAATCATCTAACACAACACCATCATTCATGCTGCGGAAATCCTCCATTTCCTTCTGCCGTTGATACTTCTGCCGTTGCGCTTCGATATAGTCCTTATACTCGGTATCAGTCAAAAGCAGGACTTCGCCATCATCTGCATCAACTCTGTGTATCGACTTCTTGACAGAAGGCATGTCCTGAGCCGGGTCGTCCATTGTTCTCTTGCGATTGGTGATTTCCGTCAGAGGCGGCCTGACACTGCCCCCTCCTGACGGGCTGGGTGCCGAGCTGTAGCCTGATTCATTGTCGCTGTTACTTCCTGACTTATTTTCATTACTCTCCTCACCGCCGCTGGCCTGTTGATTTTTCTCATCTTCTTCGTTGTCAGTAGCATCCTCATCGCCTTCAGAATCATTGTAAGCCGCTGTAGGTTGAAACTGTTGATCCGCTATCACATCAGAACGACACTCCGGCTGCAGGGACTCATGGCAGTCTATCAAGAACCAGATGCGCCACCTGCCATATTCGTCCAGATAGATGATATAAGAAGAGCCAGGGTATTTTCTCGCCATCAGCTCCAGCAACTGACGAAGGTCATCATCATTTTCCGCTATTACGCTGTGCTGGATCTCCAGCAGATCTTTAGTCGCAATGTTGGGTACGGAGCCAACATGATAGTTGCCTTCGTCGTCGATCCAGAGCACAAGAAAGTCTGCTTCAGGATTCAACTCTTCGAAGCTATCAGACTGCTCAAAGATCAGTTCCGTGCGGCTTACGGCGCTGGTTGCATGACAATCGTCGTCACAATTAAATCGAAGCGTGACAGAGAGG